>JACQVW010000866.1 GCA_016209535.1 Planctomycetota bacterium
TCACGCTCGGGATCGGGAACTACACCGAGAAGGATATCAAGGAGGCTGCGAGGGCTCTCACGGGCTGGACCTTCCGCGGGAACGAGTTCATCTTCCAACGCAGGGCCCACGACGACGGCGAGAAGACCTTCCTGGGGAAAACCGGCAGCTTCGACGGCGACCAGGTGATCGACATCATCTTCGAGCAGCCCGCCACGTCGCGCTTCATCGCCCGCAAGGTCTTCTCGTTCTTCTGCCACGAGGCGCCTTCGCTGGAGGTCATCGAGGAGCTGGCCGCCGTCCTCCGCGAGAGCCGCTTCGAGGTCAAGCCGCTCCTCGCCCGCCTCTTCACCTCGGTCGAGTTTCACTCGGCGAGCGCTCGGGGGACCCGCATCAAGGGCCCCGTCGAGCTCGTCGCCGGCACTCTGCGCCTCCTCGAGATCGACCCGGGCGACTCGCCGGCCTTCGCGTTCCTCGCGGGCCGCATGGGGCAGGACCTGCTCCTGCCTCCCAGCGTGAAGGGCTGGGACGGCGGTCCGAGCTGGATCTCCACCTCGAGCATCTTCGACCGCTACAACTTCGCCCGGCCGATCCTTGGCCTCGAGGAGCCGCGCGCCGACGGCCTCGGGGGCGGCAAGTCCCAGAAGAAGGCCGTCCGCGACGAGGCGCGCCGCATGCCGCGGTGGGACGGGCGGGCCGGGCGCGAGCGGATCCTGGGCGCGGATGCGGAACGGCTCTCCCCCGAGGAGGTCGTCGACCGCGTCGTGAAGCGCTTCCTCCTCGTGCCGCTCCCGGAGGAGGCGCGGAAGAAGCTCGTCGACTTCTACGCCGGATCGAAGTCCGAGAGGCGACTCGAGGAGCTGATCCACCTCGTCCTCAGCTCGCCGGAGTACCAGGTAGGTTAGGTGCAGGCATGCTGCGAGAGCACGACCGGAGACAGGAGACAACGCCATGACGCCACGACCCCTCGACCGCCGCGGTTTCCTCAAGCAGGGCATCCTCGGCGTGAGCATCGCGGGCACGTTCCCCGCGTTCCTCGCGAAGACCGCCGCCTGGGCCCAGGGCTCGGCGGCCGGCGACGACCGGGTCCTCGTCGTCCTCCAGCTTTCGGGCGGGAACGACGGCCTCTCGACCCTGGTCCCCTACTCGGATCCAGCCTACGGCAGGGCGCGCTCCACGATCCGGGTCGACGAGGGCGCGGTCCTCAAGATCGACGACCGCGTGGGCCTCCACCCCAACTTGAAGGAGTTCAAGGGCCTCTTCGACGAGGGCTCCATGGCCATCGTGCAAGGCGTGAGCTACCCGAACCCCTCGCGGTCCCACTTCGAGAGCATGGACGTGTGGCACGCGGCGGACCGCTCCGGGCCGCGGCGCGGCTCGGGCTGGCTCGGCCGGGCGATCGACTCGACCTGCGGCAACGCGACGACCCCCCTCTCGGCGGTGAACCTCGGCGGGAGCGTGCCGCTGGCCCTCCAGGGCGAGCGCACCAAGCCGGTCGCGTTCCAGAACCCGGGGAGCTACCAGTGGCGCGGAGGAAGGGGCGAGCGCGAGGCCTTCGCCCGGCTCAACGCGCTCCCTGCCGAGATGGAGCCCGAGATGAAGGGCCCCGGGGCGGTCCGCCCGCTCGACTTCCTCCGGCGCGTGGCCTCCGATGCGAGCGCCTCCTCCGAGGCGATCCGCAAGGCGACCCAGGCCTACGCACCGAAAGCCCCGTACCCGCCCGGGAACCGGCTGGCGGAGGACCTGCGGCTGGTGGCGGCCATGATCGCGGCGGGCCTCCCCACGCGGGTCTACTACGCGTCTCTCGGCGGCTTCGACACCCACGCGAACCAGCGCGGGACCCACGACAACCTCATGCGCGTCTTCTCGACGGGCGTCGCGGCCTTCCTCAAGGACCTGGCGGCCCAGGGGCTCGCGGGGCGCGTCCTGGTCCTCGCCTTCAGCGAGTTCGGCCGGCGCGTGAAGGAGAACGCGAGCCGCGGCACGGACCACGGCGTCGCGGCGCCGATGTTCCTCTTCGGCGACGGCGTCCTGGGCGGCATCCACGGCAAGCACCCAAGCTTGACGGAGCTCGACTCGGGCGACCTCGTCATGACGACGGACTTCCGCCGGGTCTACGCCACGGTCCTCGACGGCTGGCTCGGGGCCCCGAGCGAGAAGGTGCTGGGAGAGCGCTTCGAGCCGCTGCCGCTCCTCGGGGCGAAGGAGAAGGTGCGCGCGTTCTGAGCTGCCAACCCGCATCGCCCTTCCCGACCGGAGTAGGGGCATCCTGCGTTCGCAGATGCGAGCTGCCATGGCCAGGAGAGCACCAGGAAAGCGGATAATGTCCGTATGGAATCCTTCCGGCGCCCAGCTCGATGATCCCCGAGATTGGGAGCAGTTAGGAGCCTCCCTTGCGGAAGCGGACAGGCAGGCCAAGGAGGCCGTCCGGCGGGAAATGGAATCGCGCTGATGGCAGTAAGGACCTGAACGCGACGCTCTTGACCTCGGACCAGGACTTCGTCGTGCTCTCGGGCGTTCGCCTCGACGACTGGCTCGCTTGACCCGGTTGGGTCTACGCAACACGCCCCCGATAGGCGAGAATGCAAACATGCTTCGCCACCCAAGCACGCTCGTGAGCCGGTCCTGCGCGGCCCTCCTCCTCGCCGCCTGCGCGCTTCCTGCCGAGGAGAAGAGCGGCCCATCGCCGCCGCCGGCCGCGCCGCCCGGCAAGGCAATGCTGGACGCCTTCCTCCGCTCGCAGGTCGCGGAGGTCGCGGCCGCGCAATCGCGCGTCCTCGACGGGGTCGTGACCGCGGCCGACTGGGAGCGGCGGCGCGCCGAGCTCCGCTCGCAGCTCAAGGACATGCTCGGCCTCGACCCGGAGCCGTCCCGCGAGGACCTCCGCGCGGCGGTCGCGGGCACCGTCGAACGGCCCGACCTGGGGATCGCCGTGGAGAAGCTGCACTTCCAGCCGGTGCCCGGCCTCTACGTCACGGCGAACGTCCACAGGCCCCTCGCCCCGCAAGGCCGCCTGCCCGCCGTCCTCTACCTCTCGGGCCACGGCCAGGTGAAGCTCGACGGGGTCTCCTACGGGAACAAGGCCCATTACCAACACCACGGCGCGTGGTTCGCGCGGAACGGCTACGTCTGCCTCGTCCTCGACACGCTCCAGCTCGGCGAGATCGAGGGGAAGCACCACGGGACGTACCGCCTCGGCATGTGGTGGTGGGCGTCGCGCGGCTACACGCCGGCGGGCGTCGAGGCGTGGACCTCGGTCCGCGCGATCGACTACCTCGCGGCCCGCCCCGACGTGGACCCCGCGCGGATCGGCGTCACGGGCCGCTCCGGCGGCGGCACCGGGAGCTGGTGGCTCGCGGCCCTCGACGACCGGCCAGCGGCCTTTGCTCCCGTGGCGGGCACCACGGACCTCCAGAACCACGTGATCGACGGGTGCATCGACGGCCACTGCGACTGCAACTACACGGCCAACTACTACCGGTGGGACTACCCGACGGTCGCCTCCCTCGCCGCGCCGCGGCCCGTCCTCCACTTGAACAGCGACAAGGACTCGATCTTCCCCCTCGACGGCGTCCTGAGGGTCCACGCGGCCCTGAAGGGCGTCTACGGCCTCCTCGGCTCGCGGGAGCGCCTCGGCCTCACGGTCACCGAGGGCCCTCACGCGGACACGCAGGACCTCCAGGTGCCCGCGTTCCGGTGGATGGCGCGCTGGCTCAAGGGCGACGCGTTGGCTCTCGTGACCCACCTCGCCGAGAAGGTCTACGACCCGCGGGAGCTCAAGGCCCTCGCCGAGGTCCCCAAGGACGAGCGCAACACGTCGATCGAGGAGAGCTTCGTGGCCGTCGCGGCTGCCCCCGAGCCGCCGGCGGACCTCGCGGCCTTCGAGGGCCTGCGCGCGAAGCTCCTCGAGGGCCTGAAGGCGAAGCCCTTCCGCAGCTCTCCCGAGCCGCCCGCGAGGCCGCGGCTCGAGCCCTTCAAGTCGGCCGAGCGCGACGGGCTCCTCCTGCGCGGCTACGCTCTCGCGAGCGAGGGCGCCTTCCGGCTCCCCCTCTGGATCGTCTCGCGGGGCGGCGCGGAGCCGGTCCGGCACGTCGCCCTCCGCCCCGCCGACGAGCACGGCTGGACGGAGTGGCTCTCCGCCGGCGCCGCGGCGTTCGCCGCCGAGCTGGGCGTCGAGGCCTCGATCGCCCGGCGGCGCGCCACCGAGGACCTCCGGCGCAGGCTCGCCGAGCCGGGTCTCGCCCTCGCCGTCTTCCCGCCCCGCGGCGTCGGCCCGACGCGATGGAGCGACGGGCCCGCGCTCGAGAACCGGGTCCGCCGGCGCTTCCTGGCCCTCGGGAGGACCGTGGAGGAGGGCCGCGTCCACGACGTGCGCCTCGCCGCCCGCGCCGCGCGGCTCGTCCCGGGCCTCGCGGGCGCCTCCCTGACCCTCGAGGCGGAGGGGGACATGGCCGCCGTGGCCCTCTACGCGGGCATCCTCGAGCCCTCGGTCGAGCGCCTCGAGCTCGCGAGGCTCCCGGCGTCGCACCGCCAGTCCATCGCGCTCCTCGGCGTGCAGCGCGTCCTCGACATCCCGCAGGCCGTCGCGCTCGCCTTCCCCCGCAAGGTCGTCCTCCTCGACGTCGATGAGCAGGCCTTCGCCTGGCCTCGCCGCGCCGCCGAGGCCCTCGCGAGGGCCGCCGGACCCGGCCGGGAGCCGCCCCTGGAGATCCGCCGCGACCGCCGGTGGGTGGGCGCCCGGGCCCACGCGATCCCGAAGCACACGACGAGCGAGGGGAGCGGCTACTTCTCGATCGTCGAGGGGAGGAACGCGAAGCTCTACGTCGGCACGGCGAAGTACCGGGAGAACGCGTTCCTGGTCGAGCTCGACCCAGCCGACGGCTCGATGCGCGTCGTCGTCGACGCCATGAAGGAGATCGGCTCGACGGTGACGGGCTTCGCGGCCCAGGCGAAGATCCACACCCGCAACAACGCCGGCGAGAGCGGCAGGATCTACTTCGGGACGAAGCAGGGCTACCCGAAGGAAGGCGAGGATCGCAGCGACTACCCCGGCGGCTATCCGATGGTCTACGACCCCGCGACAGGCTCGACGCGCGTCTACGCAATCCCCGTCCCCCACCAGGGCGTGATCAGCGTGACCCCCGACGAGTCGCGCGGCATCGCGTACGTCTCCACGTGCTCCGACGGGCGGCCCGTCGAGAGCACGCACTTCCTGGTCCTCGACCTCGCGACGGGGAAGTACCGCGACCTCATGGACTGCCGGCACATGTACGCATTCATCGTCGTGGACTGGCGCGGCCGCGCCTACCACCCGATCCTCGGCGGCGACATCGCCCGGTTCGACCCCTCGAAGGGGTCCGAGGGGACGCTCGAGCGGCTCTCCCAGACCATCGACGGCGCCCCGCCCAGGGGCTCGCTCCTCGCCCACCCCGAGAGCCACCCGATCAACTGGGAGGTCTCCCCCGACCGGAAGACCCTCTATGCCGTCGCCATGAACGAGAACCAGCTCTACGCCTACGACCTGACGGCCGATGGATCCACCCTGCCGGGCAGGAGCCTGGGGAAGCTCCTCGCCGGGGCGAAGGACACGGACTGCCGCGCCCTGTGCGTGGGCCCCGAGGGCGAGGTCTGGGCCGCGGTGACGACGAGGGACGCCGAGGCGGGCCAGGTCATCCACCTCGTGAGCTGGCGGCCCGGCGACCCGGCGCCGCTCGACCACGGGCCGATCGCCGTCGAGAACCCCGACTACACGGAGCTCACCGGGGTCGACGGCAAGCCCCTGCCCTGGCACCACGGCATGAAGCGGCTCGCGGACTGCACCCTGGTCCCCCTCTACCCCATGGGCGTCTGCCAGGGCCGCGACGGGCGGACCTACGTGACGGCGATCTGTCCGTACACGGTGCTGGAGGTGGCACCGTAGCCGCAATCACTCCTGCACGCACCCGTCCTGGGTCGCGCACGGCACTCCATCCGGCGTCGGGTCCGGCCCGCACTCGAAGGGTCCCGGCGCCGGGATGCCCGTGCCCTCGCGGAAGAAGTCGTTGAGGGTGTGGATGCCGTCGGAGATGTCCGCGCGGCCGTCGTCGTTCGAGTCGGCGGCGTCGAGGCAGCGCGGCTCCGATGCGCCCAGGAACAGGTACATAAAAGTGCGGATCGGGTCCGAGATGTCCACCGTGCCGTCGGAGTTGACGTCGCCGCGGCGGAAGGCGGCGGGGCCGAGCGCGACCGCCGCGGCGCGCCGCTCCGGCTCGATCGAGTCCCCCCGGTAGGTCACCAGGGTCGGCACGGGGTGGTCCGCGCCGCCGCCGTCGCCTCCGGCCCGCAGGGGATACCCACAGTACTGCGCGACCTCGAGGCCGCAGGAGCCGAGCCCGGACGCCGGCACGGGCGCCTCCACCGAGAACTTCAGGATCTCGTGAGGGCTCCGCGACGGGTCGAGAGTCACGTTCTCCGTGAAGCTCAGCACCACGGCGGACACGACCGTCTCCCCGCAGGCGGAGCTCTTGAAGATCTCCGTCTTCTCGAACCCGCCCTTGCGGGCGCCCTCGGGGAAGGGCGCCGCCGCGGTGCCTGCGGTCGTCGCCCGCACGGGGCTGCCCCCCGCCGCCTTCACGTAGACGATCCAGCCCTGCGCCCCGTCCGGGCCGGAGAGGCCGCAGGAGAAGAGCTCCGTGGAAGCCTCGAAGAGGGCCTTCCCGCTGGGGTCACCCTCGGCGAGCTCCGGCGCGCGGAAGCCGAGGACGAAGTAGGGCGGCGGGTCGCACTCGTCGGGCACACCGTCATCGTCGCAGTCGTCGCTCGCACCGAGGGCGATGTCGCACTCGTCGGACCGACCGTTCCGGTTGCAGTCGGCGCGGCACGGGCCCGGGAGGCCGCTCTCGGAGCAATCCGGGATCGCCCCGGCCGCGACCTGGCACTCGTCGGGGACGCCGTCGGAGTCGCAGTCGAGGCTCGCGGCGCGACGCACGTTGCGCGCGAGGAGCACCCGGCTCCCGCCCGTGTCGCCCGCCGAGGCGGCGAGGTCGGGAGCCCCGTCGCGGTCGAGGTCTGCAGCGATCAAGTGGTCGAGCGAAGCCCGGGCGCCCGTCACGAGCTCGAAGACCCGCTCGAACCGCCCTCCCCCCGCGTTCTCGAGGAGATCGAAGAACGATGCCGACGCGCCTCGGCGCCAGGCCCTCGTGCCCGCCGCGAGGTCCGCGTCTCCGTCGCCGTCCAGGTCGCCCGCAGCCACGGAGCGCGCTTCGCCGCCCACGGGCACGGCCGCCGCCGCACCGAAGCTGCCGTTGCCTTCGTTGAAGAGGAGCGTCACCTGCGTGGCGAACCCCCCGGCGACGGCCAGGTCCGGGCGCCCATCGCCGTCCAGGTCCGCCGCGGCGAGGTCCCTGGGGTCGAAGGGCGCCTCGTGCTCGCCGGCGGAGGTGAGCTCCGCCGCGCCGTCGTTCAGGAAGACGCCGATCCAATCGCATCGCCCGGAGGTGCAGGTGAACCGCGCGAAGCTCACGGCGATGTCCACGTCGCCGTCCAGGTCGAGGTCGGCCGCGGCCAGGGCGAAGGGGCTCGCGCCGGCGGGGAGGGTTGCGCCCGGAGCGAAGGTCCGCCCGCCCCGGTTGACGAAGGGCGTCACGGCCCCGCGATCGGGCTTCCAGTGGGCCGCGGCGAGGTCCTGGTCGCCGTCCGCGTCGAGGTCCGCCGCCAGGACGGCGTAGACGCGCTCCGCCGGGAGGAGCGCCGAGGGCGCTCCGAACGTGGCGTCCCCCCGGTTCCAGAGGAGCGAGACGCCGCCGCCGAGGCCGTTCGCCGCGGCCAGGTCGGCCTTCGCGTCGCCGTCCAGGTCGGCGCTCGCCAGGGCATCCGGGTAGTCCCCGGCAGCAAAGCGCACGGCCGGGCCGAAGGTCCCGTCGCCCCGGCCCCGCAGCACCGAGACGGTGTCCCCGAAGGCGTCTGCCTTGGCCAGATCGAGGTTCTCGTCCCCGTCCAGGTCCGCCGCCGCGACGCCGCCCGGCCCCTCTCCCGCATCCAGGGCGCCGGCCGCCTCGAGCGCGAGGACCGTCGGGGCGAGGTCGCAGGCATCGGAGACGCCGTTCCCGTTGCAGTCGGGGCTCCCGGGCGGGAGCGAGACGCATTCGGGCGCTCCCGGGCCGGCCCTCGAGGCGGTCCCCGCGGTCAGCGAGCCCCCGACGACGATCCAACCCAACAGGCTCCGGCGGACAAGGCTCATGGCGCGGCCGTGCAGGCTTTCCTTTCCCGGGTTCCCGTGAAGCGCCCGTACGCTATGATGGAACCGGGTCCTGAAACCGAGCTCAAGGGAATTCTCAGTCTCCATGACGACGTCACGGACACGAGCAGGGGTCTGCCTCTGGGCCGCCCTCGCAGGCGCGCTGTCGATCTCGGGCGGCGCCCGCGCCGCTAACCGCTTCTTCATCCCGGACGTCACGCTCCCCGCGGGAGCCTCCGGGCAGGACGTCCTCATCCGATGCGAGCATGACGTCACGCTGCGGGGCTACTCGCTCAGCATCCGCTACGACCCCCGCGCCCTCCGCGTGGCCGCGCTGAGTGCCGACGGCACCAGCGTCGGGCAGCCCGACTTCTGGGCCGACGCGAGCCAGGAGGGGGAGATCGCCGTGGGCGTGGCGCTCGACCTCACGCCCCCCATCACGGGGTACCTCGCGCCCGCCTCGGACCACACGCTCGCCAGGGTCACCCTCGACGTCCTCGGGAGGGCCGGCACGCAGGCGAGCCTGGACTTTGTCGACGGTCTCGGGCGCTTCCAGCCCGTCCGGAACGTGATCGTCGACGAGTCCGGCTTCTCCGTGATCCCCGCGCTCGATGGCGGCACGATCGCCATCGCGGGGCCGGGCGCGGAGATCCCTCCCGTCGCCGACGCGGGGCCGGACCAGGTCGTCCCCGAGGTCTCGCGGGTGACCCTCGACGGCTCCGGGAGCCGCTCGTCCGACGGGGCCACCCTCTCCTACCGCTGGACCCAGGTCGCCGGTCCGCCCGCCCAGGAGGTCGCGGGCGAGGAGGCGAGCGCGTTGACCTTCACGGCGCCGCCCGTGAGCGGGGACTCGGAGCTGGTCTTCCGCCTCGAGGTGACCGCCGCGGCGGACGGGGGCAGCACGCTGTCCGCCGGGGACGAGGCGGTGGTCTCCGTGCTGGACCTCGATCTCCGGGAGGCCGTCATCGCCCAGACAACCGCCGGCAAGGGCCAGCTCATCGACGGCGGCGCTCGCGCGCTGGTCTTCCAGGGCGAGTTGACGTGGGCCTCGGACCTCGAGGAGGCATTCTGGACGCGGGTGCGCTTCTCACCCTCGGGGCCCGCGGACGAGTCGAGGCTCACCGACGGGGCATCGCTCTACGTCGACTCGAACGGGAACGGCGCCTTCGACCTGGGCGACAAGCGCCTGGGCGACGAGGTCCTGATCGCGGGGGACGACCGGCCCTTCGAGGTCCGTTTCGCCGAGCCCCTCCGCGCCGGGACGCCCCTCCGGTTCTTCCTCGTGGTGGACGTCGCGCCGGCTCGGGCCGCGGCGATGATCCTCCCGGCGGCCCTCGCGGCCTGCCTCCTCGCCGCGGGGCGGCGGCGGCGCTCAAGGGGGCGCCCGAGGCGCAGGCTCCTCCGGCTCGCCCTCTCCTCGACCTTCCTCCTCGCGACCGCCCTCCTGCCCCTCGCCTGCAGCGGAGGAGGCGGCGGCGGAGGCGGCCGCGCGGCCGCCGGGACCCGCGAGCTGCGCTTCGAGATCCGATCGAGCGACGACATCTCGATCCAGGGCGCCAAGACCGGGGTCGCCGTGCAGGCCACGGGCCTGCCGCTCCAGGGTCCGGGCGTGAGGCTGTGAGGGGCACGCGGCATCGCCTGCCGGCCCCTCCTTGCCCAAGGCCGCGATCCTCAACAGGGGAATGCGCGGCACGAACTCCACGCTGCTCCCCGTAGTCACCTGAAACCGGTTGGGGGCAACCGAAGGGTCATACCCAATCGCCACGAGGGGGCCCACGTTCAAGGTTGTCGCGGTCGCGCCGGTATCGAGGGCCAAGCGGAGTATGGCGGTCCCGGACGGCCCTTCCACCACTGCGCTGACGATGATGAGGCCCTGCGCCCGGTTGAACGGGAAGCTCATAGCACGATCGCCGTGTCGGCAGGCATCCTGCCCGTGAAGAGGACGGCAAACCGCGCTGGTCTGAGCACGACCGCCTGGCGATAGACCTCATCACGATCCTTGCTGTGGAAGAGGACTCTCCCCTGCTGGACCTCGTGAGCCTCATTGGTTTGCGGGTCACCTACGAGGATCCACTCCTCGTCGAACTTGGAGTGCATCTCGGCGATCGTGAGCACTTCGGCCATGTTGGAGCCTCAAGGTTTGAGTCGGGTCGTGGGTCTCACCATGAGGATCTTACCGCTGCTTCGAGAGGCGCGAAAGCTCCGCAGCCTCGCCGGCCTGCTCGTGACAGGATACGAGAAGCGTGCCCTCACCGCCTGTCCGCCAGAGCCGCCGTGCCCGCCTGCTCCACGGCCCGCTCGCCGGCGGGCGTGATGCGGAGGCCGGCCGCCGCCGGCTCGATGAGCCCCTGAGCCTCGAGGCGCCCGAGCACCCTCGCCGTCCTGACGCGGCCCCAGCGGAAGCGGGCCTCCAGGTCGCGCGGTCCGAGCCCGCGGCGCTCCCCCTCGGCGGCGCGCCCGCTCAGGTGCAGGAGGACCAAGTGCCCCGCGAGCCGCGCGCCGAGGCGGCGGTGCTTGAGGTACCGCGCGAGGAGCCCGTGGCGGGGCGAGGCGAGGGCGCTCGCGACGAACGCGAGCCCCGCCGCGGCCGCCATGGCCCCGCCGATGGAGCACTCGTACCACCGCGCGAACGCGTACCCCGCCGCCGATGACCCCACCCCGATCGCCACGGCGAGGAGCAGCATGACGCCCAGCCTCTCCGTGAGGAGGTACGCCGTCGCGGGCGGAACGACGAGCATGCCCACGACGAGGATGGACCCGACCGACTCGAAGGACGCCACGACCGTGAGGGACACGGCGGCCATGAGGAGGTAGTGGACGAGGACCGGCGAGAAGCCGATCGACGAGGCGAGGGCCGGGTCGAAGCTCACGACCTTGAGCTCCTTGTAGAGGAGGAGGACGAGGAGCGCGTCGACGACGAGCGCGGCGCCCGTCGTCCAGAGCGCCTTGGGGCCGATGGGGACGCCGCCGACATCGAGGACGTCCGAGGGCGCGTAGGCGATGTCGCCGTAGAGGACGCAATCCGTGTCGAGGTCCACCTGGGCCGCGAGCGAGCTCACGAGGATCACGCCCACCGAGAAGAGCGCGGGGAAGACGACGCCGATCGAGGCGTCCTCCTGGAGCCGGCGGCTCCTGTTGAGGACCTCCACGAGGAATACTGTGAAGACCCCGAGGCAGCCCGCGCCGAGCACCATGGGCAGGGGGGCGCGGCTTCCCGTGAGGAGAAACGCGACGACGATCCCGGGAAGCACCGCGTGGCTGATCGCGTCCCCCAGGAGCGCGAGGCGCCGGAGGACGAGGAACGACCCCACGAGGGCGCAGCTCGCGGCCACGAAGCTCCCCACGAGGAGGATCACGACCGTCGAGCTCACGGCCGCCTCCTCGCCGGGATGAGCCGGCCGTGTGGGTCCTCCTTCGGGAACCCCAGGAGCTCCTCGATCCCATCCACGGCCTCCTCCGAGAGCGCGTGCTCCATGGCCTCGGCGTCCCGGTGCACGTGGTCGGTGGGGAGCTCGAGGCGCCGCGCGAGGTAGAGCTCCCAGAGGCGGTGCTTCCGCACGACCTGCGCGGCCTCCGCGAGGCCGGCCGCCGTGAGCCGGAGCGCGTCGCCCGAGCGTTCGGCGAGGCCCGCAGCGACGAGATGGCCCGCGCTCCGCTCGATCTCCAGGGCCCCCTGCCCGCGCAGGCCCATGAGGGCGGGCCGGGGCACGAAGCGGTCCCAGGCCCGCTCGCGCTCGCCCACCCGATAGAGGTCCTTGAGGAGGTTCTCGCGGCGGATCCTCGAGCGCAGGGCCCGCTCCTCGAGCCAGGCCCAGAGCATCCCCCTGCGGGGGGCGAAGAGGAGGGAGGCGACGAGGACGGCGCTCGAGACGAGGACGATGGTGGGCCCCGGCGGGAGCTTGGGCGCGGTCGCGCTCAAGATGGTCCCGATCGCCCCCGAGGCACCGCCCAGGACGCCCGCGAGGAGGACCATGGCTCCGAGCCGGTCCGTCCACTGCCGCGCCGCGGCGGCGGGGGTGATCAGCGCTGCCACCATGAGGATCACGCCCACGGTCTGGAGCCCCACCACGACCACGGCGACGAGGAGGCAGGTGAGGAGGACCTCGAGACCGCGCATGGAGAAACCGAGGCTCGCTCCGAAGGCACGGTCGAAACAGAGGAGCTTGAGCTCCTTGTAGACGAGGGCCACCACGAGGAGCACGGCGCCGCCGAGGATCGCCATGACCATCAGATCCTCCTCGACGATGGTGGCGGCCTGGCCGAAGAGGTACCGGTCGAGGCCGCTCTGGTTCCCGCCAGGGAGGCGCTGGATGCGCGTGAGGAGCACGATGCCGACGGCGAAGAAGACGGAGAGGACGATCCCGATCGCCGCGTCCTCCTTGACGCGCGTCCACCGCACGACGAGGAGGACGAAGAGGGCCCCAGCGATGCCCGTCGCCATGGCGCCGGCGAGGAGGTACAGGGACTCCTTCGAGCCGGCGAGGAGGAAGGCGAGGCACACCCCGGGGAGCGCCGCGTGGGCGAGGGCGTCGCCGAGGAGGCTCTGGCGCCTCAGGAGCGCGAAACACCCCACCACGCCCGCGACGACGCCGAGGAGCGACGAGCCCAGGAGCACGTTCTCGAGCGTGTAGCTGATCCCCATGGCGGCGCGCAGCCTCGGCCCCTCAGGGTCCCCCGCCCGGCGGTCGCCGTGAGAGGAGCGCCTCGGCCGCCTGCGAGAGACCCGTGGGGCGTCCCCCGTACGCGCGGTGGATGTTCTCCGGCGTGAACGTCGTCGCGACGGGACCCGCCGCGACGAGACGCAGGTTGAGGAGCACGACGTGGTCGAAGTACTCGGCCACGGTCTGGAGGTCGTGGTGCACGGCCACGACGGTCTTGCCCTCGCGGCGCAGGTCCTGGAGGAGGGAGAGCACGGCCTTCTCCGTCGTCGCATCGACACCCGCGAAGGGCTCGTCCATGAGGTAGAGCCTCGCCTCCTGGGCCAGGGCCCTCGCCAGGAACACGCGCTGCTGCTGGCCGCCCGAGAGCTGGCTGATCTGCCGGCCGGCGAGATCCCGGATGCCAAGCTTCTCGAGGCAAGCGAGGGCCATCTCGCGGTGGCGCCTCGAGGGGCGGCGGAACCAGCCCACGCGGCCGTAAAGCCCCATCGTCACCACGTCGAGGGCGCTCGTGGGGAAGTCCCAGTCCACGCTCTCCCGCTGCGGCGTGTAGCCGACCCACGACCGCCGCCTCTCGTAGGGCTCCCCGTAGACCTTGACCCAGCCCGTGATGGGCCTCACGAGGCCCACGATCGCCTTGAGGAGCGTGCTCTTGCCCGCCCCGTTGGGCCCCACGACGGCTATGAGGTGCCCCTCGGGCAGCGTGAGGTCCACGTCCCACAGGACGGGCTGCGTCCCGTAGGCGACGGTGAGGTCGTGGACCTCGACCGGCAGCGGCCCGATCGCGGCCGCGCCCGCCGGCGAGCCGCCGGCGGCGGCCATCTCCTCGAGCCGGCTCGTCACCGCAGCGCCCCCACGATGGCGCTGACGTTGTGCTCCACCATGCCGCGGTAGGTGCCCTCCCGCGTCCCTGCGGCCCCCAGGGCGTCGGAGAAGAGCTCGCCGCCGATCGTGACCGCATGGCCGCGAGCCGCGCACGCCCTCACGACGGACTCGATCGTCCTCCGCGGGACGCTCGACTCGACGAAGATGGCCTTCACCTGCCGCTTCACGATGACCTCGACGACCCGCTCCACGTCCCGGATGGCTGCCTCCGCGGCCGTGCTGATGCCCTGGAGCGCGACCACGTCGATCCCGTAGCGCCGCCCGAAGTACCCGAAGGCGTCGTGAGCCGTGACGAGCACCCTATGACCCGCGGGGACCTCGGCCACGCGCCGCTCGACCCAGGCGTCCAGGTCCGCCAGGTCCCGCTCGAGCTCCGCAGCGTTGCGCTCGAAGTCGGCCGCATGCGCCGGATCGAGGGCCGCGAGCGCACGAGCGATGGGGCCCACCGTGAGCTTCCAGAGCGCCACGTCGAACCAGACGTGCGGGTCGTGGTGCCCCGCGAATTCGGGCGGCTGCCGGAGCCGATCACGGGGGACCGAGTCGCTCAGGGCGAGGACCCGCTTCGACCGCGCGAGCTTCCCGAGGATATCCCCCAACTTCCCTTCGAGGTTGAGACCGTTGTAGAGGACCAGGACCGCGGCCTCGAGGCGCCGCACGTCACCTTCGCTCGCCTTGTAGAGGTGCGGGTCGACCCCGGGGCCCATCAGGGCCTCGACCCGGGCGTGCGGCCCGGCGATGCGCGCCGCGACGTCGGCGATCATGCCCGTAGTGGCGAGGACGCGAAGGGGGCCGCCCGAGGCGTCCGCTGCGGGGCCGCCCGCGACGCCCGGATCGCAGCCCGTCGAGGCCAGGACGGAGGGGAAGGCAAGGAGGACGCACTGCAGCGATGATTTTGACATGTCAAAATCCTAAACGACGTGCGACAAAACTTCAAGCTTTTGGTACTCTACGGACGTGACCACCAGCACCGTCGAGGACTACCTGAAGTGCATCTACCAGGCGGAGCAGCGCTCGAGCGGCCTCATCTCCACGGGGCAGATCGCCTCGGCCCTCCAGGTCGCGCCCGGGACCGCCACGGCCATGATGAAGACCCTCGCCGACTCGGGCCTCATCACCTACGAGCCCTACAACGGCGTGCGGCTGACCGGTGCGGGCTCGAAGCTCGCCGCCCACGTCCTGCGCCGCCACCGCGTCGTGGAGCTCTTCCTCGTCGAGGTCATGGGCATGAGCTGGAGCGAGGTCCACGGCGACGCGGAGATCCTCGAGCACGCGGTCTCGGACCGGCTCCTCGACCGCATGGACGACATGTTGGGCAAGCCCTCCGTCGACCCCCACGGGGACCCGATCCCCTCGCCCCGCGGCGTCCTCCGCGAGAAGGAGTACCCGACGCTCCTCACGTGCCCCCTCCGAGCCTCCCTGAGGGTCGCGCGGGTCACGGACCAGTCGGCCGAGTTCCTGAAGCTCCTCGAGCGCCACGGGGTGATGCCGGGCAACGCCATCGAGGTCGAGTCCCGAGAGGAGGCGGCGGACACGGTCACCGTCAAGCCCTCGGGGGGGAAGGCGTTCACGCTGGGCTGCCGGGCGGCCGGCGCCGTGCAGGTGGAACCGAATTCAGGCAAGCAGGCCTAGGAGGAACAAGATGACCACTCGTCCCTGGACCCTTTCGTGCGCGGGAATCTCGGTCCTCTCGAGCCTCCTCGCTGCATGCCCGCCGGCGCTCTCCCAGGATGCCGCGCGGCCCGGCTACCCGCGCGTCAGCCTCGCCGTGGGCTACGAGGTCGACCCCACGTGGCCCTCGAGACCCCAAGGCGTCGCCTGGGGAGACATGCCGGGGATCGCCGTGGACCCGAAGGACAACGTCTGGGCCTTCACGCGGGCGTCGCCGCCGGTCCAGGTCTACGACGCCTCGGGGAAGCTCGTGCGCTCCTGGGGCGATGACCTCGTCGGGAGAGCGCACCACATCCGGGTCGATCGCCAGGGGAACGTGTGGATCGCCGACATCGGGCACCACACGGTCTCGCAGCTCACGCCCGAGGGGAAGCTCCTGAGGACCCTCG
This sequence comes from Planctomycetota bacterium, assembly GCA_016209535.1. GTDB lineage: Bacteria > Planctomycetota > UBA8108 > UBA8108 > SXIK01 > JACQVW01. Next base: position 15,795 of record JACQVW010000866.1, read on the forward strand.
GCACGAAGGGCGTCCCCGGCGAGGACGCCACGCACTTGAGCCAGCCCACGGACATGGCCGTCTCCCCCTCGGGCGACGTCTTCGTCTCGGACGGCTACGGGAACAACCGCGTCGTCCGCTTCGACAAGGAGGGCAGGCTCGTGAAGGCCTGGGGCAAGCTGGGCACGGCCGCGGGCGACTTCAGCCTCCCCCACGCGATCGCCATGGACTCGAAAGGGCGCCTCTACGTGGCCGACAGGAACAACGTGCGCGTCCAGGTCTTCGACCAGGAGGGGCAGCTCCTCGCCGAGTGGCGGAACCTGATCGTCCCCTGGGGCATCTGGATCACACCACAGGACGACGTCTGGGTGTGCGGCTCCTCTCCCATGCAGTGGCGGCCGACCGACTCGAACTGCGGCGTCCCGCCCAAGGACCAGGTCCTCATGCGGTTCTCGACAGAGGGCAAGCTCCTGCAGCTCTGGGCGGTGCCCAAGGGCGAGGACGGCAAGGAGAGGCCCGGCGAGCTGAACTGGGTCCACGCCATGGCCGTGGACTCGAAGGGGAACATCTACGCCGGCGACATCCGGGGGAAGCGAGCGCAGAGGTTCGTGAGGAAGGGGTGAGACGATCCCGCAAGATAGGCTCGGCCAGACGATCAGGAGGAGACGATGACCCTCGACGAGAACGTGCACGCCATCAGGAGGGTCAGGGAGGAGCTGATACGCTTCCACGGAGGCCTCGATGGTTGGATTCGCCACCTTCAAGCCCTGGACAGGCGCCGTGCCCGCAGCCGGCGTGGACGCCGCCCGACAGAGGCCCCGAGGCGGAAGGCGACGGCCCCCCGGCTCACCCCCGCCCGCGCCTCGCACGCCGGCGCGCCCCGCCGCCTCTGCGGCCCGCCCTCCCAGGAGTCCGGCTCCGCTCGGCCCGGAACGCCGACGGGCAGAAGCCGTTCAGCGTGCACGCCGGGCAGTCGGGCTTCTTCGCCGCGCACACCCTCCGCCCGTGGAGGATCATCCCGTGGCCGAAGAAGGTCCAGTCGCCGCGGGGGATAAGCTTCTGGAGGTCCTCCTCGATCCGCACGGCGTCCTTCTCGTCGCGGCTCGACCAGGTGAGGCCGAGGCGGTGGGCGAGCCTCCCGACGTGCGTGTCCACCACGATGCCCTCCTCCACCTTGAACCAGGTCCCGAGGATCACGTTCGCGGTCTTCCGGGCCACGCCGGGGAGCGTCACGAGGTCCTCCATCGTGGCCGGCACCTCGCCCCCGTAGGCCTCGGCGATCCTACGCGCAGCGCCGAGGAGGCTCTTCGCCTTCTGGCGGAAGAAGCCCGTCGAGTGGATCGCGGCCTCGAGCTCGGCGGGCACGGCCTTCGCGAGGGCCCTCGCGTCCGGGTAGCGCTCGAAGAGGGCCGGCGTGACCTTGTTGACGAGGGCGTCGGTGGACTGGGCCGATAGGATCGTCGCGACGAGGAGCTCGTAGGCGCTCCGGTGGTGGAGCGCGCAGTCCGCGTCGGGGTAGAGCGCCTTGAGCCCGTCGAGCGTCTTCCGAGCCCGCGCCTTGCGCTCCGCCGTGGGCTCGGCCAGGGCCCTCGGCGCCGCGCGCCTCCCCGCCGCCCGCCTCTTCGCCCGCCGGACCTTCGCCATGGGGCCGGAGGATACTCCGGCCCCTTCCCGCTGGCAACGGGGCGGCCCGTCGAGTAGCCTCGAGGGCCATGAGACGCATCGCGATCGCCTCGGCCGCGCTCTTCGCCCTCGGTTGCGACCGCGCGGGGGCCGAGCGCCCCGGCTCCGGGGAGCCGCCGGCCCCCAAGGCCGTGCGCGCGGCGCCCGCGGCCTCGAAGGCCGAGAAGCTCGCCCCGGACTTCACCTTGAAGGACGTCGACGGCAACGCGGTCACGCTCTCGAGCCTCCGCGGGAGGCCCGTGGTCTTGAGCTTCTGGTTCCTGGGCTGACCGCCATGCCGGGCCGAGGCGCCCTTCCTCAGCCAGTTGGCTGAAAAGCACAAGGAGAAAGGCCTCGCCGTCCTCGCCGTGAACACGCACGCCAGGGAGACGGCGGAGCAGGTGAAGAGCTTCGCGAGAGAGAAGGGCCTCAAGCACACCCTCCTCCAGGGCGGAACGGCCGTGGCGCACAAGTACGGGGTCTACGCGACCCCCACGACGTTCTTCATCGACAAGGCCGGCGCCGTGGTGGCCAGGGAGGTGGGCTTCGACGCTGCCGGGCTCGAGGCGAAGATCGCGGCGCTCCTCGCGAGGCCTTGAAGGCGCGACGCGGCAAGTCAGGGCCTCTTCAAGCTCGTGATCCACGCTCCGACGGCCTCGACGGCCCCGGAATCGATCTCGTCCATGGCGATCGGCGGCATCTTGAAGGCGTCGAGCCGCGCCATGCGCAGGTAGAGGGCCGAGCGCGACGGGTCGCCCGGGACGACGACCCGCGCCCCTGGAGCTCCCAGGTCGCCCGCGAGGAGGGACCCGTTGAGCAGGTTCCCGAGGCGAGGCGGCGTGTCGAAGCGGAGGTCGAGGAGCGCCTTCGTCCCGGCGGGGCGGTGGCAGCCCGCGCAGTTCGCGTCGAGGTACGACCGCACGCGGCGCTCGAGGGGCGCCGAGACGTCCGAGAGGGCCGCGAGCCGGTCGAAGCTCGCGATCGCCTCCTCCCGCGGGCGCGGATCGAGCATGCCGAGGTAGCCCCACGTGCGGAGCTGGTTGTCCTCGGCCCGGCCGTAGCGGAAGGGCCGGTTGATCTGCCGCGTCTTCACGCCGAGGACGAAGCCCGCGATCTCCGTGTGGCAGGTGAGGCAGTCCTTCGGGCTCGGGTAGTACCAGGTCCTCGTCCTCGGCCCGCCCGAGGTCGCCACGGGTACCTCGGCCAATGCGGCGTCCTCAAGGAGGTCCGCGTCGCTCCCGTCGTCCCTCCAGCGGTACGTGACCCCGTAGCCCGAGCCTCCCTCCCCCACCACAAGGAGGCGCGTCTCGAGGCGCTTGCGCGCCGCGGGGTCGGACCCCTCGACCTGCATCTCGAAGTGCTTGACGAAGACGGTCCCGGCGGGGAACCGCCACTCGCCCCTCTCCTCGAAGCCGATCCGCTCGGCCCCGGGGAGCGCGATCCAGCGGCGCTTGTGGGCGCCGTCGGACCAGAAGGGGACGGCCACGTCGTAGGGCACGACGCCGGGGCTCGGGGACAAGCTCGCGACGGAGCGGAAGACTCCCGTCTCCGACAGGCGGCGAGGCAGCCCCTCGGGCTCGAAGGGCACGTTGAGGCCCGTCAGGTCCTCGCGGAAAGCGAGGCCGTAGGGGGTGCCGCCGGCGATCGTGAAGCTCGCCTCGACCACCGCGCCGCGCGCTTCCTCGCCGGGCCTCGCGGCACTGGCGCGCACCACCGCCGAGCGCCGCAGCTCGAAGGGCTTGCGATAGAGCTGCGAGGCGTCGCCCGGCTCGCTGCCGTCCGCCGTGTAGCGGACGGGCACCCCCGCGGTCACGAGGGAGCCCGTGATGCGGACCGTCACGAGGCCCGTGTACGCGCCGGCGGCGGGTGCGATCGCGAGGGGCGGCGCCGGCGCCTGCGGGGAGGACGGGCCGCGCCTCGACGGCAGCGCCGCCTCGGCCGCCTCCGGCCTCGGGCGCGCCTTCCCGGTGAAGCGGATGCGGCGCAGGAGCCCCGTCCTGGGCCGGAAGGCCTCGTCCTTCACCCACGCGTTCCGCTCGAGGCAGAGGAGCGAGCCGTCGGCCGCCACCTGAAGGTCCACGGGGCGCGCGAGCCCCGTCGCGAACGTCTCGGCGCGCCTCGGATCGTCGGGGTCGAGGACGTGGATCCAGTTCCCCTCGAAGTCGGCGAAGAAGTACTTCCCCACGTACCGCTCCGGGAACTGGCGGGCGGCCGGCCTGTAGAACGCGCCCCCCGTGATGGACTTGCCCACGCTGCGCTCGTAGGCATGGACCGGCTGGCGGAGGTCGCGCCGCGGGCTCGGGCCCTCGGCCTCGGGCCAGCCGTAGTTCGCGCCGGCGGCGGCCTCGTCGACCTCCTCCCACGCCGCGCCGCCCACGTCGTTGACGAAGATGCGGCCCGTGGCCGAGTCCACGGCCAGCGCGAAGGGGTTCCGGAGCCCGATTGCCCAGACCGCACGGTACTTCCCGCTCGCCTTCTCCAGGAACGGGTTGTCGGGCGGGATCGAGCCGTCGGGCCGGATCCGAAGGAGCTTCCCCTGGAACGTGTCGAGCTTCTGCGACGGGAAGCCGGCGGTCTGCTCGCCGATCCCGATGTAGAGGCAGCCGTCGAGGCCGAAGCGGATCCCACCGCCCTGGTGGCCCGCGGGGACCGAGCCGCCGAGCGACCTCTGGTCGTCGCCCTCGAGGAGGAGCACCTCGCTCCCGGGCGTGGCGCCGTCCCCCGAGGCGGTGAACCGGCTCACGCGGTGGTGCGGGTAGGGCCGCGGCGCGACGTAGACCACGAAGACGTGAGGCTCTGCGGGGAAGCGCGGGTCGAGCGCGATGCCGATGAGCCCGCGCTCCCAGGAGCTGTCGACCTCGAGCGTGAGGAACGGCGCACCGAGGAGCCGGCCGTCCTTTACGGCGCGGAGGGCGCCGGTCTGCTCGCAGACGAAGATCCGCCCATCCGGGGCGGCGGCCATGGCCGTGGCGCCGGTCAGCCCCGTGGCGATGACCTCGTCCTCGAAGCCCTCGGGGAAGGAGGCGGCGGGGGCACAAGCGGCCTGCCACCCCAGCGCCGCGAAGGTGGACAGCATGAGGCAAGCGGCATGGACCCTGCGTATCATGGCGGATCGAGAGTCAGGCTATCCTTCGGGGCGCGAGCTGCCAAGAGCGGGGCCTCGCCTCGGGACTCAGCACGGGTCCCGCCGGAACCATGCCGAAGCGCCACATCCTCGTCCTCTTGACCTTCTTGCTCTCGGTCCTCCTCTACGTGGACCGGGTTTGCATCTCCGCGGCCAAGGGACCCCTGTCCTCGGACCTGGGTCTCGACGAGAAGCAGGGAACCTGGGCTCCTTCGCGACCGCGCTGGCCTTCCCCTACTTGAAGGCCTGGACGGGCTCCGCCACGCCCTTCTTTGTCGCCGGGGCGGCTCTGAACGCCCTGGCGATCGGCGCCTGGCTCCTCATCCGCCCGGACCGGCAGCGGTCAACTTGAGGAGCCCGCCTCGAGGATCTCGCAGACGACATCCCCCACCTCCGCGCACCGGAGGGTCCCTCCGAGGTCGGGCGTCGAGCGTGGGACCTTCCCCAAGAACGCCGCGACCGCCCGCCGCACGGCCCCCGCCGCCTCGTCGAGCCTGGGCTCGCCGCGCGTCCCGCCGAGGTGCTCGAGCATCATGGCGGCCGAGAGGATCGCCGCGATCGGGTTCGCGATGCCTTTCCCCGCGATGTCCGGGGCGCTGCCGTGGGCCGGCTGGAACACGGCGTGCGCCGGGCCGATGTCGGCCGACGGCGCCATGCCCATCCCGCCCACGAGGCTCGCCGCCAGGTCCGAGAGGATGTCCCCGAACATGTTCTCCATGACGAGCACGTCGAAAGCGCGGGGGTCGCGGACGAGCCAGAGCGCCGCGGCATCGGCGTAAAGGCGCGCCGCCTTGAGGTCGGGATGCCCGGCGACCGTCTCGTCGAAGACCTTCCGGAAGAAGGCGTAGCTGCCCAGCACGTTGGCCTTGTCCACGCACGTCACGAGACGCTTCTTGGCCCTGGACCGCGCGAGCTGGCAGGCGGCCTCGGCGACGCGCGCGGCGCCGCGGCGCGGCACCACGAGCTGGGCGTCGGCCACCTCGCCGCCGACCCGCACGCCGGCGTCCCGCGAGACGAAGAGCCCCTCGGTGCTCTCGCGCACGATCACGAGGTCGATCTCGCCGGCCCCGATCCCCTTGAGCGGCGTGTGGGCCTCGTGGAAGAGGTAGACCGGGCGCACGCCGGCGTAGAGGTCGAGCTCCCGGCGCAGGTCGAGCTGCGGGGCGATCTCCGTGCCGTCCGTGCGGCGGACGTCGGGCAGCCCGCAGGCGCCGAGGAGGATCGCGTCGGCCGAGCGGCAGGCGTCCCAGGTCTCCCGCGGCATGTCGCAGCCTCGCTCGAGGTAGCACCGCGCTCCGGCCGCTTGCTCCTCCACGGCGAAGCGGAGGCCCGGGAACCGGCGCTCCACCGAGCGAAGGACTTTGACGGCCTCGGCGGTCACGTCGACTCCGATCCCGTCCCCCGGGACGGAGGCGATCCGGAGCGCAAGCGTCACGGCGGGCCCTTCCCGGCGCGCGCGGCGAGCGCCTCGGCCATCGCGGGGTCTGCCAGGAGCTCCACGAGGCGCTCCGCGCTGCGAGCGTAGGCGTCCTCGTACGACAGGTCCGCCAGCTCCGCGAAGGCCGCGCGGCCGACCCGCACGGCGGCCGGCGGGAGCCCGGCGAGCTGCCCGGCGCGGGCGAGCACCGCCGCATCGAAGTCCCCGTCGGGCACCACCCAGTTGACGAGGCCCCAGTCCATCGCCCGCTCGGCGCCGAAGGACTCGCCGAGGTAGTAGAGCTCGAAGACCCGTTTGCGCGGGAGCGCCCTGTTGAGAGCGACCTGCGCCATGACGGGCCAGAGCCCGGCCTTGATCTCCGGCATGGCGAAGCGGGCGCTGGCCCGCGCGACCGCGAGGTCGCAGGCGGCGAGGAGGCTCAGGCCGCCGGCGAGGGCGTCGCCGTTCACCGCGGCCAGGACGGGCTTCGAGCTCCGCAGGAGGGCCAGGTGCAGCGCGGCGAAGCGCCGGCCGAGCTCGCGGAACGCCTCGCGATCTCCGCGGGGGAGCTCCTCGATGTCGCCGCCGCAGGAGAAGGTGCTCCCCGTCCCCGTGAGGACCACCGCCCGGACGTCCCGCGCCGCGCCGGCGTCCTCGAGCGCGCCGCGGAGGTCCTCGAGGACGGGGAGGTTGAGCCGGTTCTGCCGGGCCGGGCGGTCGATGCGCAGGGTCACGACCGGCCCCTCCCTCGTGACGACGGTTCCGCGTTCCATGGGGAGGCGATTATACGCCGCCTACCCCTTCAGGTTCCTCTCCCAGAACTCGAGCATGAGCCGGAAGAGGTGCTTGCGGGCCGCGGGGTCGCCGATCCCGTGGCCGCGCCCGGGGTAGAGCATGAGGTCGAACGGCTTCCCGGCGGCGATCAACGCGTCGGCGAGGCGCAGCGCGTTCTGGACGTGGACGTTGTCGTCGCCCGTGCCGTGGACGATCAGGAGCCGGCCGTGGAGGTCGGCGGCGCCCGCGGCGGAGGCCGTCAGCCGGTAGCCGTCCTCGTTCTCCTCGGGACGTCCCATGTAGCGCTCGGTGTAGATCGTGTCGTAGTAGCGCTGGTCCGCCACGCCCGCGACCTCGATCCCCGCCCGGAACTCCTTCGAGCGCGTCATGGCGTAGACGGTGCTCGTCCCGCCGCCGCTCCAGCCCCAGATCCCGACGCGCTCGGGGTCCACGAAGGGCAGGGACTTCAGGTGCCGGACCCCCGCGAGGATGTCCTTGAGCTCGACGTCGCCGTAAAACTTCCGGTGGACCGAGTCCTCCCGGGCCTTCCCCTGGTCCGAGGCGCTCCGCGGGTCCACGGTGAAGACCGCGTAGCCCTTCTTCGCGAGGAGCTGGGACCAGAGGTACCACGTCCCATCCCACCGGTCGGCCACCGCGGGAGCGCCGGGGCCGCCGTAGACGTAGACGATCGCGGGACAGCGCTTCCCCTCCTCGACCGCGGCGGGGCGGAAGAGGCGGGCCGGAAGCGGCGTCCCGTCGTCGGCGGGCACCGTGAAGAGCTGCGGAGGCGTCAAGCCGAAGCCGGCGAGCCGGTCCGTCGCCGAGGCCTCGATCACCGAGAGGAGGGTCCCGTCGGAGCGGTGGAGCGTGAGGCGCGGCGGCGCCCCCGAGCGCGAGTGCTCGTCGACGAAGTACGAGCCTCCGGGAGACACCTTGACGGCGTGCGTGCCCTCCCCCTCGGAGATGCGCCCCTCGTCCTTCCCTTCGAGGGACGTCCGGAAGACCTGCGTCTCGAACGGCACCGGCCGCGCCGCGTGGTAGAGAGCCGTGCCGCGGCCGAAGTCGATCCAGGCCACGGACCCCTTCCAGGGTCCGGCCCCGTGCCCCTGGCGAAGCACCCACTCGCCGGAGGTGACCTGCACGGGAGGCTCGCCCTTCACGCTCTGGAGGTAGAGGTGGCGGTGCCCGCCGCGCTCCGAGACCCAGAGGAAGCGCTCGCCGCCGGGGAGGAAGTGGAGGTCGTGGTGCAAGTTGACCCACGTGGCGCTCGCCTCCTCGTGGACGAGCCGCGCCTCGCCGCTCGAGCGATCGGCGAGGAAGAGGCGCAGGCGGTTCTGGGCACGGTTCAGGGTCTCGAGGGCCGCCGCCTTCCCGCCGGGGACCCAACCGCCCCGGGCGACGTACTCGGGCGCGCCGCCGTCGGGCGAGGCGCGAGCGAGGTCGATCCAGCGCGTCTCGCCGCCCTCGAGCTCGACGATCCCGGCACGCACCGATGGGTTGGCGCCGCCGGCCTTGGGGTAGCGCTGCCAGCGGACGCGGGGGACGACCGGCTCGTGGTCCACGATGGGGAACTGAGAGACGGGCGACTCGTCGGTCTGGAGGTAGAGGAGCGCCGAGGAGTCCGGCGACCACCAGGTGCCCTCGTCGCTCCGGTCCATGAGCTCCTCCCAGTAAACCCAGGTGAGCGTGCCGTTCCGGCGCGTGGGCCCGCCGTCCCGCGTGAGCCGCCGCTCCCGGAGCGTCGCGGTCTCGGCCGCGTGCAGGTCGTTCTCGCGGACGTACGCGAGCCAGCGGCCGTCGGGCGAGAGCCGCGCGGCCTCCTCCGGAGCCTCCGTGTTGGCCACGCGCCGGAGCGCGCTCGACTCGAGGTCCAGGAGGAACAGGTCGCCGTCCCGGGCGTACAGCAGCGTCTTGCCATCGCTCGAGGCGGCCGAGGGCAGACCCACCCATTTGGGCGCCTTCACCTCCCCCACGAGGCCCTTCCAGGCCTCGAGGACCTTGGCCTTGTCGCCGGCGGGCTTGCGCTCGACCGTACGGGCGTTCAAGGCCTCGATCCCGCGCTCCGCCTCGGGCCGCCTCGGCGTGTCGAGGAGGAAGACCTCGTCGGTGAGCCAGATCCCGTGCGCGGCCTGCAGGGCGCGGGAGCTCTCCGGATCGAGGATCCACTCGAGGGTCAGCTCGTCGGAGCGCAGGACGCCCGCGGCGAGGGCGGGCGAGAGGCAGAACACTATCCAGGCGGTGCGGCGCTGGCCGCGCTTCATGTTGGGTCTCCCTCGTTCGGTGCGGACCACGGAACGCCCCGGACGTGTAGATTATCGGAAAGTCACTCCTTGCCTCAACCCCCAGGAAGGATATACTCCGGCTTCCGTCGGTGCACCGGGGCGCGGCCCACAGGATCGAGGGCGCCCGTCGAGGGGGCCGCGGCGGGGCCGGAAAAGTGCCAGGAGGCGAACGAGAGGTGGAGAGAGAGACGGCGGTCGCCCCGGCGCCCGAGGCGCCGGCCAGCGAGGGCCTCGAGCGGGCCCGGTGCCTGCTGCGCCAGGTCTTCGGGTACTCCTCCTTCCGCGACGGCCAGGAGCGGGCCATGGCGGCCGTGCTCTCCGGGCGCGACGTGCTCGTCGTCATGCCCACCGGGAGCGGCAAGTCCCTCTGCTACCAGGTCCCCGCCCTCGCCCTGGAGGGCGTGACCCTAGTGGTCTCGCCCCTCATCGCGCTCATGAAAGACCAGGTGGACGCGCTCCGCCTCCGCGGCGTGCCCGTGTCCTTCATCAACAGCTCGATCAGCGTCGAGGAACAGTGGGGGCGGCTCGCCGCCATGGCCGGCGGGGCCTTCAAGCTCGTCTACGTGGCGCCGGAGCGGTTCCGGAGCAGGGCCTTCCGGTCGGCGCTCGCCCGCGTGAACGTCTCCCTGCTCGCCGTCGACGAGGCGCACTGCATATCCCAGTGGGGGCATGACTTCAGGCCCGACTACCGCCGGCTCAAGGAGGTCCGCGCGCTCCTGCCGGGCGTCCCGGCGATCGCGCTGACCGCCACGGCGACGCCCGACGTGCGCGAGGACATCCTGCGCGAGCTCGAGATGCGAGAGGCCGAGAAGGTCGTCACGGGCTTCGACCGGCCAAACCTCTCCCTCGAGGTTCGCCGGGCCCGCGGCAGGAGCGAGAAGGATCGGGCCCTCGCCGAGCTCATCCGCGAGGTCGTGGGGCGCCACGACGAGGAGGGGACGCCGGCGGGGATCGTCTACGTGGGCACTCGGAGGCGGGCCGAGGACGTGGCCGCGCTCCTCGACGACGGCGAGGTGAGCTCGGCCGGCGGGACCCGCGACCCGGCGCGCCCGCGCTGCCGAGCGTACCACGCCGGGCTCGACGCCGAGGAGCGCCGAGCCGTGCAGGAGGACTTCATGGAGGGCCGCCTGCCGTGGGTCGTCGCGACGGTGGCCTTCGGCATGGGCGTGGACAAGTCCGACATCCGCTTCGTCGTCCACTACGACCTGCCCGGGAGCATCGAGGCCTACTACCAGGAGGTGGGCCGCGCGGGACGCGACGGGAGGCCCTCGCGCTGCTGCCTGCTCTTCTCCGAGGCGGATCGCAGGCTCCAGGAGTTCTTCATCGAGGGCTCGAACCCGTCCAGGGAGACCATCCTCGCCGTCTACCGGTTCCTCTTCGGCCTCGGCGAGAACCCCCTCTTCCGCGCGGTCGCCGCGCTCGAGCAGGCCTTCCAGGCGACCCAGGCCGGAGCCGGCACGAACCCCCTCGCCTTCGGCTCGAGCGTGGTGATCCTCGAGCGCGCGGGGCTCCTCGACCGTCTCGACCACTACGAGAACCTGGCCGAGGTGGCGCCGGCGGCGGATCCCTGGCCCGCGAACCCCTATCCCGAGCGCGCGACGGTGAAGCGCGCGATCCACGACGCGCTGGGCCGCGTCTTCGCGACGAACGGCTGCGAGGCCGCGGAGATCTCGCTCGAGCGCTGGGCCGGCGAGCTCGGCCTCCCCGAGGAGTCGCTGCGCCGGGGCCTCCACGAGCTCGAGCGGGACGGGGCGATCCGCTACACGCCGCCCTTCCGCGGCCGCGCGATCCGCCTCCCCGAGCGTCCCGTGCCCGTCGAGCGGTGGACCGTGGACTTCGAGGCCCTCCGGCGGCGGCGGGAGCGCGACCTCGAGCGCCTCGAGGAGGTGATCCGCTTCGCGAAGTCGAGGGAGTGCCGCCGGGACGCGGTCCTGCGGTACTTCGGCGAGCCGGTCGCGCGCGCCGGCTGCGGCCGCTGCGACCGCTGCAGGGGCCACGGCCAGGACGGGAACCCCCTGAAGCCGCGCGAGCTCGACGAGCGGGAGCTCACGCTGGTGCGGAAGGTCCTGAGCGGCGTCGCGAGAGCGCGGGGGCGCTGCGGCAGGGGGAGGGTCATCGGCATGCTTCGAGGCTCGCGCTCGCAGGGCATGGAGGGGCTGGGGCTCACGGGGCTGTCGACGTACGGGATCCTCAAGGACCGCTCGAAGAAAGAGCTCGAGGACCTCTTCGAGCTCCTCGAGGCCGAGGAGCTGATCGCGTACGCGGGAGACACGCGCCCCGTGGTCCTCCTCACCGGCCGCGGCGCCCGCGTCATGAAGGGCGAGGAGCAGGTCGCCCTGCGCCTGCCGCGCCGGCCCGCGGCCCGGGACGCCGCGGGGCGCGCGAGCCCGGTCCCGGCCTCGGGCGGCGGCCCCGAGGAGCCTGACCACGACGCGGCGCTCTACGAGAAGCTGCGGGCCCTCCGGCGCGCGATCGCCGAGGAAGAGCGCGTCCCTGCCTACAGGGTCTTCCACGACCGGACCCTCCTCGCCATGGCCCGGGCCGTCCCGAGGACCGAGGAGGAGCTCCTCGCCGTCTCGGGCGTAGGCCGGGTGACCCTGGAGCTCTTCGGCCACCGGTTCCTCGAGGTCCTCCGGGACCACGGGACGGTCGGCGGGCGGTAGGCTCGGCGGCAGGCCCGCAGCGCAACGCCCATAACCCTACCGGGAAGTAGTTTTTTCGTTGACAATATGCTACTAATGAGTAATGTATCCTCTCTACGGCGGCAGCAATCAGCGGACCGACAGAGAAGTAAGCCCTTAGGAACATGAAGTTTACGGCCCTCGAAGAGTACGGCCTTCGGTGCCTCCTGAGGCTTGCGGCGAGCGAGCTAGCTCTGCGCGCCCTGGCTCCTGGAGCAGCCCCTTCTCCTCGCGGCGGCGTGTCGTTGACCCTCGGGGAGATCGCGGCCGCGGAAGGGCTCACCCAGCAGTACGTCGGGAAGATCTTCCGGGTGCTCCAGCGAGCCCGGTTCGTCGAGAGCGAGCGCGGCCGCAAGGGCGGCTGCCGCCTCGCCCGGCCGCCCGAGAAGGTGATCGTCGGGGACGTCCTTGACGCCCTCGGGGGGCGGCTCTTCGACGGGGACGTGTGCGGCCGCTACACGGGAGGCCGGCACGTCTGCGTCCGCACGACGGACTGCGCGATCCGGTCCCTCTGGCGCGAGCTGCAGAGCATGATGGACCACGTCCTCCAGCGGACGACGCTGAGCGACCTGCTCACGGACGAGCACGCCATGAGCTTGTGGGTCCGCGAGCAGTCCGCGGCGGTCACCCAGGAGAGCCTCAGGCCCCTGAGCGTGGGCATCTTGCCCGCGGCGAGTCTCACGACCATGGAAAGGAGCACAGGACCTTAGTCCGATGAGCGCGAAGAAAGACCTGTTCGTCATCGAGGACGTCCACGTCTCGATCGGGGACAAGGAGATCGTCAAGGGAGTCAGCCTCACCGTCCGGGCCGGGGAGAAGCACGCCATCATGGGCCCCAACGGCTCGGGGAAGAGCACCCTGGCCAACGCGATCA
>JACQVW010000865.1 GCA_016209535.1 Planctomycetota bacterium
ATCAAGAAGCGCCTCGCGGCCATCGACGGCGTGGCCCGGGTGCACGTCTGGGGCATCATCGAGAAGCGAGTCGAGATCACCCTGGACCCGGGTCGCGTCGACGCCCACGCGGTGCGGCTGGACAAGCTCGTCGAGCGCCTGGCCCAGGACAACGTCGCCTTGAATGCCGGCACGATCCGCGAGGGGGAGAAGGATCTCCTCGTCCGCGTCGACGGCAAGCTGCGGTCCTTCGAGGAGGTCGAGGACTACCCTGCCGACCCGCAGCTCCGGATCTCGGACCTGGCCGAGGTGGGCTACGGGCGCACGGTGCGGGACCGCATGTCGCGCGTCAACGGGCACCTCTCGCGGGTGATCGTGGCGCACAAGGAGTCGGCGGCCAACGCCGTCCAGGTCTGCCAGCGGATCGAGGCGGGCCTCGAGGAGCTCGAGGACACCCTGCGGCGCACGGTGCCGGGCCTCACCAAGATCGACTCGCACGCCTGGATGAACCAGGGAGAGCTCATCCGCTACTCGGTCGACAGCGTGAAGGGGAGCGGGCTCTGGGGCGGCGCCTTCGCCGTCCTGGTGCTCTACCTCTTCCTCCGGAGCGCCGGCCTCACGGTCCTCGTGGCCCTGGCGATCCCCTTCTCCCTGCTGATCACCGTCGTCTGGTTGTTCTTCCGCGGCCTGAGCTTCAACATCTTGAGCCTGACGGGCTTGGCCCTCGGCGTGGGGATGCTCGTCGACAACTCCATCGTGGTCGTCGAGAACATCGTGCGCCACCGGGCGCAGGGCTGCTCCCCCCGGGAGGCGGCGATCCGGGGCCTCAAGGAGGTGGGGCTCGCCGTGTCGCTCGCCACGCTCACCACGGTGATCGTGTTCCTCCCGGGCATGTTCGTCCAGGACCCCATGGCGCGCGGCTTCTTCACGGCCCTCGGGGAGCCCGTGAGCGTGAGCGTGCTCGCCTCGCTCCTCGTGGCGCTCGTCTTCATCCCCCAGGGCGCCGTGGTGCTCGAGCGCTTGCGAGTGCGCCGTGCAGGGAAGACGGGCGCCAGGCTCCCTTCTCCCGAGGACGCCGAGCGGTTCTCGTGGTTCAACCGCTTGTGCACGGGGCTGGCCGGCTGGTGCATCCGGCACCGGGTGGAGGCCCTGCTCCTCACCTTCGGCTTCTTCGGGTTCACGAGCCTCCTCTTCCATGCCGTCCCGAAGAGCGACATGCCGCCGGGAGGGCCCCGGCGCCTCGAGATCCGGCTCAAGCTCCAGAAGAACTTCACCCTCTCCGAGACGAACCGGGCCTTCGCCGCCGCCGAGCGCGTGCTCCTCGACCCGAAGGTCAAGGAGGAGCTCAAGGTCCGCTCCGTCACAAGCTGGTTCAGCGCCACCGAGGGCGAGCTGAACGTGTTCCTCGAGCCGGGCGCGACCCTGAAGGAGGAGGAGTTCTTCGCCAGGATCCGGCCCCTCCTGCCCGAGCAGCCCGGCGTCACCTACCGCATGGGCTTCGAGGACTTCGCCCGCGACGAGGGCGGGCAGCGCCTGCGGGTCTTCGTCCGCGGGAACGACCTGGACCGCCTCGAGGAGATCGGCGCTCAGGTGAAGTCGCAGCTCGAGGACCGGGACCTCTTCCCGGAGCTCGAGGAGGTGAGCCAGTGGCTCGAGGAGGAGACGGAGGAGATCCGGATCGGGGTGGCCCGCCGGATCGCCCAGGAGTACGGGACGAACACGGCCGGGATCTCCCGCATGGTCTCCTGGGCGCTGCGGGGCGCCATGCTGCCCGACTTCGAGGGCGCGGAGCGCGAGATCCCCTTCTGGATCACCTACGGCGAGCGGATCAAGGAGAACGCCGAGGAGATCAGCGCCGTGCGCGTCTTCCGGCCCGGGGCCGAGCCCGTGCGCCTCGAGAACCTCGCGAGCTACGCGATCGTGCCGGGCTCGGGGGAGATCCACCGGCAGAACGGCAAGATGACCCTGGGCTTCTCGGCGCGGGTGAACGGGGACTTCCTCAGGGTGCGCGACAGGGTGGAGCAGCACTTCCAGGGCTATCCGCTCCCCGAAGGGTTCGAGGTGACGCTCCGGCAGGACTCGCGGGGCTTCGAGCAGGACCTGGCCAACCTGGCGGTGGCCACGGGCCTCGCCCTGGTGCTCGTCTTCTTCGTGATGGGGGTCCTCTTCGAGTCGTACATCCTGCCCCTCTCGGTCCTCTTCTCGATCCCGCACGCCTTCTTCGGGGCGATCCTCCTCCTCTGGGCGATGCGCGTGAAGCTCGACATGATGGGGCTCCTCGGCATGCTCATGCTCGTGGGGATCGTCGTCAACAACGCCATCGTCCTCATCGACTGCGTGAACCGCCTGCGCCTGGAGGGCATGGAGCGCGGGGCGGCCATCGTCCGCTCGGTGCAGGTCCGCTTCCGGCCCATCTGGATGACGGCCCTGACGACCATCTTCGGCCTCCTGCCCCTCCTCCTCTGGCCTCGGTCGGGCGAGGGCGTGGACTACCGCGGCCTCGCGGTGGTCCTCGTGGGCGGCCTCACGACGTCCACGTTCTTCACCCTCTTCGTGGTGCCGCTCTTCTACACCCTCCTCGACGACTTCCGGCGCGCCCTGGCGGGCCTGGCGCGCCTCGACGCGGCGCGGCTGAGGGGCTTGCTCCGGGCGCGGGCGCCGTCCGGCGCCTGAGCCTGGGGAAAGGGGCCGCTCTGACCCCCTTGCCCCCCCGCCGCCGGGCGGGGTACAAACGGGTCGTACAGGGGGCGGAGCGTCAGGGTCAACGTTACCTGCTGGGTCTCATCGGTCTCATCGGCTCGCGCCTCTCTCGGCGCGACAAGGAGGAAGCTCATGGCCAGGAGCATGGCGAAGGCGGCGCTCGTGTTGGCGGGGGTCTCGTGTCTCGCGGCCTGGGGAGCCTGCGCGCGCGCGCAGGGCCTGAACCTCGGCGACATCGCGGCCGGTGGGGACGGCTCCGGCACCGCCTCGGCGGGCCAGATCGGCATCGACCCGCGGAACGGGCAGTTCGCGACGGCGCCCGTGGACGGGCACATCCAGGAGACGGACCCGGAGGCCGACGGCCTGAACCCGTCTCCCGTCCCGGGCTCGAACTACATCGACTCAGTCTTCTTCATCGGCCCCGCCCTGGACCCGACCGCCCCGACGTTCGCGCAGGCCATCACCCAGAGCGGCGTCACCTTCGACTTCCCCACGGCGGACGGGATCGGCACGGGGTGGAACCACATCCTCAAGGACGGCAACGGCGGCGAGGCCGGGCTGCCCATCGAGGTCGGCGGAGTCGGCACCTGGGCCTCGGCCGTGGGCATCCACTCCTCCACGGGCATCACCTACGACCTGAACGCGGTCCGGGCGACCCACGGGAACGAGGCCGTGGGCTGCCTTTCCACCAACTGGGGCATGGATGCGTGCGGCGGGGGCGTCGTCCTCTACGCGATCCTGGCGAACGACGCGTCGGGAGTCCTGAGCGAGCGGCGGTTCCGCGCGGGGGCGAACGCGGGCGAGCTCATGCAGATGGCCATCCCGGCCGAAGCACGGTACTTGATCCTCGCGACGGGCTCGGACGGAGGCGATGGGTGCGACCACGGGACCTTCGCGGACGCGTTCATCGGGTCCGCCCCGTGCTCGCTCCCGGCCGTCGACGAGCTCCGGGTCAGCCCGCCGGAGGCGTTGCTGGGGTCGAAGGGCACGGTGCAGCTCAGGGTCACGGGGATCACGGGCTCGACGCTGCCGCTCGACCTCACTGCCGCCGCGACCGGGACGACGTACTCCGCGGCCCCGGCGGGGGTCGTGACGGTCGGCGCGGACGGGCTCGTGGCCGCCGTCAGCCTGGGCCGCGCCGAGGTGACGGCCTCGAACGGAGGCAAGACGGCCGTCGCGGTCATCACCGTGGCGGACTTCATCGACCTCGGGGACATCGTCGGCGGCGGGAACGGCCTCCTCACGAAGCCCGACGAAATGAGCGGCGTCCGCCTGGACGCCGACTCGTTCCTCCTCACCCAGGACCTCCCCTGCGAGAACAACGACAGCGCGGACCTGGACGGGCTGCC
>JACQVW010000874.1 GCA_016209535.1 Planctomycetota bacterium
GGCCCCAGCGGACCCTACTACTTGGGGACGTACACGTACGACCTGGCGACGGATGCCCTGAGCTTGACGGTCGAAGGAGGCAACTACGTCCCGCCCGACGTGCGAGCCTCCGCTGGCTCCTTCGCGTTCGAGGGCAGGAATCTCGTGGTCCGCGACATCTGGCTGGGCACGCCTCCGGGCGCAATCGACTCGGTGACGCGCTGTGGTCACGTGTTCGAGTGATGGTGGAGCCTCTTCTCGCCCATTGGCAGCCTCATCCTGCCGGCCTACTGTACGCAGCTCGGGTTAGAGACGCATCGAGAGCGCCTGCTCCTCACAACGAATCGAGACCTGCGAAGTGCTCGTCCACGTGCTCAAGTCCCACCCCGTGGCGTCGGGCGCAGGCCGCGATGATAAGGTCCGTGGCAGGAACCGTCAGTCCCTTCCCTCGCGACTTCCGTGCAAGGTCGCAAGCGACCACCCAGGTCTCGTCGTCGATCGGGAGCTCAGGCAGCCGGTCCTCCATGTCGTGGAGGACTCGTTTCTCATGGGTCCCCCGCGCCCCATTCCAGAGCTCCAGACGTACCATCGGGCACCAGCAGGCCTCGCCAGCCTGCAGCAAATGCTCCACCCTGCCGCGCACCTCCATGTCTCCGACAGGGCGGAGGCAGTGAATCCAGGAAGAGGTATCGACGAGCCGCATTTCAGTCCATTCTTCGCAGCTTCATGAGGTCCGCGTGGCTCATGAGGTTGCGACAAGTCCCAAAGTGACTGGCAACCTCAGCCATGCGCCGACGACGGTTAAAGTCGCTGATCGCGGTCACGATGGCATCGCGCTTGGTCTTCGCTCGTGTGTAACGCAAGAGCTTCTTGAGCTCGTCATCAGGAATATCCACACTGGTTTTCATGATTACAGAATACGGCGGAACAGAATCTTCATCAAGCAGGTGCGGCCCTGACGCGTGCGAATCCTCGTCCTCGGGGTGGGTCTCACGGGGCTTGCGGGCCTTGCCGGCTGCAAGTCAGGCTCGGGGAGCGGCCCCGGGAGCGACCTCGGCGGCCCGCTAATCATCCGCAACAACGTCGTCGTGGCCGACGACCCGGCGCTCTTCGCGAGCGCCGCGGGCTTCGACGCCGGGATCAGCCTCGAGAAGGCCTGCGGGACGCAGGTGCTCCACAACACGGTCGCCTCGAGCGAGGCGCCGTTCGCCTCCATTGCGACCAGGACCTCGACGGCGAGCCCCGCGGGACCGCCAGGGACGTCGGTGCGCACGAGGCGCGCTGAAGCGGACGAGGCGCTTCATGTCCCCGCGAGCCCCAGGGCCGGCGCGGCCTCGGTCAGGGCCGCGATCACGTTCGCGATGTGCTCGTCGGGGTCGATGCCCAGCTCCTCCATGCCCTGGCGGATGTCGTCGCGGCTCACGGCGCGCGCGAAGGCCTTGTCCTTGAGCTTCTTCTTGACGCTCGCGGGCTTCACGTCGGCCACGCGCTTCGTCGGCTGCACGTACGCGCACGCGAAGACGAACCCCACCAGCTCGTCGACCGCGAAGAGGGTCCTGGCCATGGGCGTGTCGCGCGGCACGCCGCCCCAGTGCGCGTGGCCGAGGATCGCCCGCACGATCGACTCCGGACAGCCCTTCTGCCGCAGCACCTCGGCGCCTTTGAGCGGGTGGTCGGGCGCGTTGGGGTGGCGCTCGTAGTCGAAGTCGTGGAGGAGCCCGGTCACCGCCCAGGTCTCCTCGTCCTCACCGAGCTTGCGGGCGTACCAGCGCATGGCCGCCTCGACCCCGAGCATGTGGCGCCGCAGGGCCTCGCTCTGGGTCCACTCGCACACGAGTCGCCAGGCTTCGTCCCGGGTCATGGAGCCAAGATACACCGGGACGGCTGCGGCCGGTAGAGTGATCGAGTTGCGAGAAGCGCGCGGCCGCCGTTTCTCGCCGCGAGGCATGCTCAGTCCGGGTCCGCAGGGTTCTTGTCGTCCTTGTCCAGCTTGCCGTCGCCGTCCTGGTCGGACTGGGCGGGGTCGATGTTGCCGTTCGCATCCACCTTGACGGTGATCTTCGAGGTCGAAGAGGCCCCTCCGCAGGTCACAGTGACTTTGATGGAGTACGTCGTGTTGGGCGTCAACGCGAGCTTGAAGCCCTTGAACGACGCCGTGTGGCGCTCGCCGTCGCACGGGACGCTCCGTGTCTGGGTGGCGGCCTTGCCGGCGTCGATGGTGACGGTGATGCTCCCCTCGCACTCGTCCCTCGCGGTCGTCTTCGTGCACGTGAGCCACGTGTACGTGCACGTGAGCCACGTGTAGAAGTGCATGGTGCCCCTGGGCAGGGCCATGCCGACCGTGTTGATGTACACCTTGCGCAGCTTGTGCTCTTTGCAGGCGCACGCGTCTGCCGAGACGCACGAGCCTTTCCTGCAGGAGAGCCCGTCGCCGCTCGGGTCGGCGCCACAGGCCGGGAACGGGGGCGCCGGCGGCACGGCCCCGAGGAAGCTGTAGGCCAGGACGGCGATGGGGTCCGAGATGTCGATCGCGCCGTCATCGTTCGAGTCCGCCGCGTCCTCGCAGGGGAACGGCTCGCCGATCGTGAAGAGCCGCGCGAGGGTGAAGACCGCGTCCGAGATGTCCACCTCCCCCGTGGCGTTCGAGTCGGCGCGGAGGAAGCCGGCGATCGCCGGCTCCTCGGGCACGTGGAAGGCGCAGTCGGGGAACCCGCTCCAGTTGACGACGCAGACGTCGACCGCGCCCGGGGGAAAGAGCGTCGGGTAGAACGTGAAGCTCGTGGCGGCGCCGTCCGCGATCCCCACCTCGACGTAGTCGGCGAGGATGGAGATGGGCTCTCCCGCGGGCGCGCCGGGTGGGTTCTCCCACGTGACGACGAGGTTGCCGTCGCCATCCTGCTGAACGGCCGCGTTCACGACGGGCGCGGGATCGACGACCGGCTCGCTCGAGCAGAGGTCCTGGGTGTACGCGAGGCAGTCCAGCCGGTCCCGGGTCGCGTCGGGGCCGCAGGCGTCCGGGCCCGGGGGCGCCGGCGGGGGCCCGCCTTCCGAGGCGGGCCGCCCCCGCGCTCGGGCCTCGAGTGCGTCGAGGTCGCCGGCTGCCCGCCGGCCTGCGCGCGCTGAGGCGGACAGCGCTCGCCCGGCCCGCGCTGCCTGCGGGCATCCCCGGCGCCGGCGGCGGGCCGCCGGTGTCGCGGGGCGCGCCGGGGACGGCGGGGAACGTCAACTGAAGCAGCCTCCTCTTGCCGGCCGCGGCACCGGAGCAGCCGCACCTCGAGGTGGCTGCGACGTTCGCCGGTGCAAGGGCCGCCAGGACCTCGACGGCGAGCCCCGCGGGGCGGCCAGGGACGTCGGGGCCGACGAGGCGCGGTGAGCTCAGTCAGTCCTGACGGCGCCAGGGCACGGGCAGGCTCAGGCGATCGAGCTTCTCCTCGAGCTCCTGGCGCTCCCGGTTGGGCTTGAGGCCCTTCGGGCCCTCCTCGAGCCAGCCGAAGCCGCGCGCGAGGTCCGTCGCGGCCCGCGAGTCTCCCCTGCCGATGGCGGCGATCACGTCGACCTCGAGCCGCGAGAGCTCGAGCGCCTGCATGCGGTAGTCCTGGAAGGCCTCCCAGGCGATGGGCATCCAGCGCCGGACGATCTCGTTCCCGATGAGGCAGGCGTAGGCGCGGATCTCCTCCTGCGCGTGGTCGTCCATCCGGAGGGCCAGGAAGTGGAGGAGGTTGTGGAGGTCGATCTTCCAGTAGGCCTCGGTGTAGGTCGAGAGGGGCAGGTCCTTCCGCGCCTGCTCCCGGGCCACGCCCGCCCGGAGGCGCTCCTCGTAGTACCTGCGCGTGAGGCGGTGCAGCTCCTCCTCCTTCGCGGAGAGGACCGCGCCCTTCTCAGGGTCGATGAACCCCGCGCTCCCCTGCCGGTTCCCCGCGGCCTGGAGGCGCCACTCGCCGGGCGGGGTTCTCTGCGCGGCGTCGATGGCGACGGAGTAGCGTGTGGAGTACTCGTTCACGGAGGCCGTCCTGTGCCGTATCCACTGGCGCCAGCAGTCCATGGGCACCCGGACGTGGAGCTTGATCTCGCACATCTCGAAGGGCGTCGTGTGCCGGTGGCGGAGGAGGTAGCGGATCAGGCCGCGGTCCTCGTGGACGCGCTTGGTGCCTGAGCCGTAGGAGACGCGCGCGGCCTGCACGATCGAGGCGTCGGAGCCCATGTAGTCGACGACGCGCACGAAGCCGTCGTCGAGGACCTTGAAGGCCTGTCCGAGCACCGCGTCGAGTTCCGGCGCGCGAAAGCGTTCGACCTTCTCGGGAGATTGCGCCTGGGTGGCGTCGAGTTCCTGGGGCATGGCGTACTCCCATTCACCACGGAGACACAGAGCGCACAGAGA
>JACQVW010000875.1 GCA_016209535.1 Planctomycetota bacterium
CGCCTCCGCGGCTCGCCGTCCAAGGCGGGCGGCTCGAGGGCCGGCAGGGCACGCAGCATGGCGGCGACCTCGTCGCCCTCGAGGGCCTCGGCGCGGCAGCGGTCGCACTCTCCGCGGTGCCGCCGCAAGGCCTCGAGCTCCTCGGAGGGCAGGGTCCCGCGCCACGACTCGACGTCGCGGAGGAGGTCGTGACGCTCCAGGAACTCTTCACACTTCATGGCTCGCGCCTCCCAGGCTCTTCTCGTGCTTCTCGAGGATCTCCCGCAGCCGCTTGCGGGCGTGGTGGAGCTGGATCGAGACCGCGTTGGGCGTCGTGTCGAGGAGGTCCGCGATCTCGGCGCAGGAGAGGTCCTCCTGGTAGCGGAGGAGCAGGACGACGCGCTGCTCCGCGCGGAGGCGCAGGAGCGCCCGCTCGAGGACCTCGCCGCGCTCGCGCGCCTCGGCGTCGCGCGAGCCGGCCTCGCTGGCGGGCTCCTCGTCGAGGGCCCGCATCCACCGGCCCTCGAGACGCTTCCGCCGCAGGAAGTTCCGCAGACGGTTCTGGCCCAGGCGGAAGATCCAGTTTCGGAGCGGCCGCGAGGGGTCGTAGGCCGCGAGGTTCCTCCAGGCGTCGAGGAGCGTGTCCTGCAGGAGGTCGCGCGCCGCCTCGACGTCTCCCGTCACGCGCACGAGGAGCGTGTAGAGGGGCCCCGCCTCGCTGCGGGCGAAGCGCTCGAAGCTCGCCGCGCCCGGCGAGGGCGAGGCAGCCGGGGCAGCCGGGGCAGCCGGGGCGGCCGCGGGGTCGGGGGTGTCGGTCATGGGGCCTCTCGACGTGTCTCCGCTCATCATCTACACGCGAGGGGGCCGGGAGCTTTCGAGAAAAGCGCGGCGGGGCTCAGTGTAGGCCGACTTCCTGGCCCCGCCCGGCTGACACCCGGCGCCGGAGGGGGTATCCTCGCCCGCCGGGGCCTGCCCCTCGCCGCCGCGACGCCGCCGCCATGGTGGACCGCTGGTACCTCCGGGCCGCGGACGGGAAGGAGAAGGAGGACTTCCTCCGCGAGCTCTACCCGCTCGTCAAGGCGAACGCGGTCTACACGGTGGGCCTGCGGCCCGAGTACCCCATCGGCGATCGCGTCATCGCCATGCCCACGGGGAACGCCGGCACCGAGTGGTTCGAGGCGCCCGAGCCCGGCTGGGCGGGCATGACCGCGCACGTGGGAGGGCTCCACCTCGCGCAGCTCCGGATCGCGGAGCGGCTGGCGAGGGAGGCGGGCGACCTCGACTTCGCCCGGCAGTGCTCCGCCTGGATCGCCGCGGGCGCCGAGAGCATGGAGAAGAGGCTCTGGACGGGGAGCTACTACCTCAACTTCCTCGAGCCCGAGACCGGGCGCCGCTCGGACCTCGTCTTCTGCTACCAGCTCGACGGCGAGTGGGTCACGGACCACCACGGCCTCCCGAGCGCGCTGCCCGAGGACCGCGTGAGGAAGGCGCTCGACACGGTCCGGCGCACCAACGTCGCCCTCTCGGCGCACGGCGCGGTGAACTACGCCCACGCCGACGGGACGCCGGCCCGGGTGGGAGGCTACGGCACGTACTCTTACTTCCCTCCCGAGGCGCTCATGCTCGCCATGAACTTCCTCTACGAGGGCCAGCGGGACTTCGGCCTCGAGCTCGCCAGGAAGGTCTGGCGGAACATCGTCTGCCGCCACGGCTACACCTGGGACATGCCCAACATCTTCCGCGGCGACGCCGACACGGGCGAGCGCACGTACGGGAGCGACTACTACCAGGACCTCATGCTCTGGTCGATGCCCGCCGCGATCGCGGGCACCGACTTCGGCGCCCCCGCGAAGCCCGGCGGCCTTGTGGACAGGGTGCTGCGCGCGGCGGGAGGGTGAGACGGCGCCGCCGTCGAGGTCAACCCCTCGCCGGCCCTCTCGCCAGCCCCCGCGACGCCATCCACTCGATGAACCGGCGCGCGCAGCGGTCGAGGTTCTCCTCGCTCCCGCCGCCCCGGAGGGGGGAGCACATCTCGTAGGCCGCCCAGCCGTCGTAGCGCGCGGCCCTGAGGGCCTCGAAGAAGCTCTCGTAGTCGATCGTGCCCTCCCCCATGGGCACGGCCCGGACCGCGTCGGTCTCTCGCTCGTAGTTCACGAGGCGCGGAACGTAGCGGAACCGCGGCCTGCGGACGTAGTCGGCGACGGTCGTGTGGGCGATCCAGGGAGCCATCCTCGCGACCGCCGCGGCGAGGTCCGCTCCCTGGAGGGCCGGCGACCAGGCGTCGAAGGCCGCCTTGCAGCTCGGCTCGCCCACCTGCTCGAGGAGATCGAGGAGGCTCTCGTGGTGGGCGGCGACGTCGTGGTGGTTCTGGACGCAGAGCGTCACGCCGTGATCGGCCGCCCGCCGCGCCGCTTCCTTCAGGCAGGCGACGCACCAGCCCCACTGGAGCTCCAGCGGGAGGCCGGGCCGCTCGAAGCCCGTGAAGGCGCGCACCTTGTCGCCGCCGAGGTCTCGGGCCAGGCGGGCCAGCTCGCCGATGTAGTGGACCTGCATCTCCCGGTACGGCACGTCGGGCGTCTCGGCGCCGCCGGAGAAGTCGTTGTACCCGGCGACGATGGCCAGGCGCAGGCCCCTCTCCTCGAGGTGCCCCCGGATGCGCCGGCGCGCCTCGGAGTCCATGTCGAGGACGGAGGCGTGCGGCCGTTTGGCCATGAGCATGAGCCCGTCGTAGCCGAGGGCCGCGGCCTTCTCGATGACCCGCTCGAGGGAGAGCGAGGCCTGGCCCGGCCAGACGCCGGCGTAGCTTACGGTGTGCAGGGCGGTCTTCATCGCATGAGCCTCATCGCTTGAGCTTCTCCCGGGCTCCCGGGCGCGTGGAGCGGCTTCCGTCTCAGGCCGGATCCTACCCCTCCACCCAGCGGGGATTCAACGGCAGGCGTGGTTCTGAACCGCGTAATCGCGGTTCTTGAACCACGCCCAACGGCACGGCCATCGAGTGGCGCGGAGCGACCCGGCACGACCCGGCACGACCCGGCACGACCCGGCACGACGCCGAGCGACGCCTGCCTTGCTATACTGTCTCCCGTTCCGCGGGGCCGCCGGTCCGAGCGACCCGGGCGGAGGCGCCTCGGGCGGGACCTGCACGAAGCAGGACCGCAGCAGCAACGAATCGAGAGACCGAGACCACGGAGGACGCGATCATGGACCTCAACAGCCCTGCGGGCGAACGCGGCATGCAGTCGGCCCGGCCGGAGCGCGCCGTCAAGAACGGCCGCGTCCGCCAGTCGATCGTCTTCTGGTGCTTCAGCACCTCGGAGTGGAAGTGGGACATCGAGCGGACGTGCGAGGTCGCGAAGGCCCTCGGCGTGCCGAGCGTCGAGATGGCCGAGCCCAAGGACTGGCCCGTGCTCAAGAGGCACGGCCTCGCCTGCGCGATCGCCTCCAACGGCATGCCGGGGGCGCCGTTCATGAGGGGCCTCAACAACCCTCGGTACCGCGACGAGGTCATCGCCCGCACGGCGGAGAGGATCGACGCGTGCGCGGAGCACGGCGTCCCGTGCGTCATCGCCTTCACCGGCTACAAGTGGCGCGTCGCGGAGGATCCCTGGAGCGGCGAGATCGGCCGCGAGGAGGGTGCGGAGGGCTGCGTCGCGGCGCTCCGGCAGCTCGCCCCTCACGCGGAGAGGAAGGGCGTCACCGTCTGCCTCGAGATGCTCAACACCCGCGACGGGAGCCACCCCATGAAGGGCCACCCCGGCTACCAGGGCGACGACATCGACTACTGCGCCGACATCGTCCGGCGCGTCGGGTCGCCGCGGGTCAAGCTCCTCTTTGACATCTACCACGTCCAGGTCATGCACGGCGACGTGATCCGCCGCCTGCGGCAGCACGCCGGCCTGATCGGCCACGTCCACACGGCGGGGAACCCGGGCCGGGGCGAGCTCGACGAGAACCAGGAGATCGCCTACCCGGCGGTGATGCGGGCGCTCGTCGAGGCCGGCTACAAGGGCTACGTGGGCCAGGAGTTCATCCCCACCCGCGACCCCGTGCGAGGGCTCATGGGGCGGTGGCGGCGTGCGACGTGTGAAGAAGGAGCCGGGGGCCGGGCTCCGTCGAGCCCGACCCCCGGTTTCTCGGGTCTTGCAGTAACGCCCATCTCACGAGCGCCGGATCGAGCGGATCCCTCGCCCTCACCACGTCGGCGCCGGGCAGCCGATCGGGTTCGGGATGAGGCCGCCGGGGCTCACCACGTTCCGGCAGAGGCCCACGCGCAGGACCTCCCAGTCGTCGTGGTTGGAGTAAGTGAAGCTCACGATGCCGTCGGCCTTCGGGCGGAACTGGATCGTGGCCCAGGCTTCCGGCTTGTCGATCGCAACCGACTGCGCCGCCCGGAGGTTCGAGTCGATCCCCGGCTCGTAGAGGAAGTCGATGCCGAAGGCGTGGTTCCAGACGTTGTCGAAGTAGGAACGCAGGCCGACGACCTCCTTCTTCTCCGTGCCGCCACCCGAGACGGCGGTCACCCTCGTGTAGGAGAGGAGTAGGATCACGGCGCGCGACCGGTCCCGGAACCCCTTCGTCGCGTCCGCGTCGTGCTGCGGGTAGGCGAGGTAGAGCCTGCCGGGGAATTCGGCGCCGGACTGCGCGGGCACCCACGCCATGGCCGGACGGCCTTCCACCTTCTGCGGGGGCGTGCTCTCGAGCACGTCCGTGGCCTCCCACCGTCCGGACGGAGGGTCATAGAACCAGATCCCGAGGCTGCCGGTCGAGCTCGCGAACGCGCCGTAGATCCCCGGGAAGCCGGGACGCCACGGGAGGTAGGCTCGCGCCACGGCGGGAGACGCGTGCTCCCAGGTCGTGATGGCGCTGCCGGACGGCGTGGAGGCGACCTGCTCCGCTTCCCATCCCGCCGCGCAGGTGAAGCGCCGGAAGCGGATCCGCAGGTCCGCGCCCTTGTAGGCGAGCATCGCCTCGCAGGCGCTCGAGCGGGCGAGGGACGGCTCGCCCGCCGCGGGGCTCGACCCGGCGATCCTCACGGGCGTCGTCCACGACTCGACCCCCTGCGCGTTCACCGTGAGCCTCGCCTCCCACAGGGCGCCGTCGCGGTCGATGGCGACGACGAAGAGCGCCTGTTGAGGCGTCCTCCCGCTCGAGACGAGCACGCGCTCGACGTCGAAGCCCTCCTGGGCGTCCAGGAACGCGTCGTTCCAGTCCGCCCAGGTGCCGCACTCCGCCGCGGCCGGGTCGGGGCAGTCCCAGGACGAGGTGGAGTACGTGTACCTCAGGATGCCGAGCACCGAGTAGAAGAGGTACAGGCGGTTCCCGAGACGGGCCATCGCGGGCGACTGGATAGACGCCGCGTTGGGGACCCTGGAGGCGTTCACGCGAGTGTACTCGCAGGAGTTGCCCGGATCGAGGTTGGCGTAGGCGCGCACCGTGGCGCCCCCCGGAGCGATGACCCCGTCGCGGTTCCAGTCGACGTGCCCGGCCGCCCGGTCCACCCAGTAGCGGAACTTCCCCTCGAGGGTGTCCAGGTACGCGGTCCTCGAGGGCGGCACCGCCTGCCACTCCTTGACCGCCGCGTTGTTGATGGACGGCGCGCCCAGGCCGTCGGAGAAGCCGACGCTCCCGTCGTCGTAAGCGTAGTTCATGATGCTCGGGTAGTTCGGCTTGCAGTTGACGCCGATGGCCTCGAGACCCGGCGGACCCGAGTGGCCCAGACCCATCGCGTGGCCCGACTCGTGCGCCAGGACCCACGCGTTCCCGTTGATGCCTCCGGCGAACGCGAAGGAGTTGAAAGGCACCGAGCCGCCTCCCCAGGCGTACGGCAGCGCGTACCGGAAGATCCCGAGCCGCGCCGGGCTCATGTAGGTCCTCCACGCCGTCGTGAAGTCGGCTCCCTGCCAGGCGCCGCCGGCGTTCTGGACCGCGGGGACCGCCGTGTAGCCGCCCCAGTTGCCGTAGACGGACGCATCGTCGGGCCGCTCGGGCGGGACTCCCGTGTCCAGGTGCGTACTGATGCCGGGGAGCCCGTCGGGGTTGCGGAGGATCGCGGCGCGGTACGCCATCCGCAGCTTGCTCGCCAGCTCGACCTCGTCGCCATAGTAGCTCGCGAACTCCCTCGCGATTCGGGGAGGATACTTCATGGCGGTCTCCGTAGGACTCCGCAGCATGAAGTCCACCTCGACGAAGAGGTCCTTGTGCCGGGGATCGGCGCCCCAGAGGGGCAAGGGCTGATCGGGGCTGCTTCCGCGGCGCCCCACGACCTCCCACCCGTCGGAGATGCCGTCGCCGTCCGTGTCGCGGGCGTCCACGGCCTGGCTGCAGTCGAACTCGCGGGTCGCGTTGGCCTCATAGAAACCCATGAGGTCCTGGAAGCACTCGTCGAAGGCTTCCTGGTCGGCGCTCGCCGCGTCGCAGCGCTCCATCGCCCTCGACTCGAGGTGCTCGAGCCTCCAGGCGGGGATGGAGCCGGTCGCGGATCCCTGCAGCGAGGAGCAGGTGCCGATCGCCGCCTCGAGCTCGGTGCCGAGCCCGTCCCCGTCGGGGTCGTGCCCCGAGAGGCGCGCGTCGTTGCGCACGACGCGCAGGTAGCCGCCCTGGCCCGGCGCGAGCGCGCCCACGAGAAGCTGCAAGGAGCCCGAGGCGGGGATGAACCTCACCCCTCCGGCCATGCCACCGCCGAGATGCCGGGCCCGGATCCCCGCGCCGTCGCTCGCGAGCGAGTACGCGACGTGGGTCGGCCCCGCACCGGCCGGCAGGCGCACCGTCTCGACCTCTTCGCCGGCGCGGAGGCTCTCGAAGACGGCGATGACGCCGCCGAATTGCACCCCCGACCTCCACGGCCGCCCGCCGAGGAGCAGGTCGCAGGTCCCCCCGCTGAACGGCGTCCGGCCGCGCGCCAGGAGGCGGTAGCTTCCGCCCTGAGGCGACGAGAACGTCAAGCGCGCCCCCGGCCTCCCGGCGAAGCCCGTCGAGCGCGCGACCTCGGCGCCCGCCTGCGGCCACGTGCCGCCCGAGCAGGGCACGGAGAAGCACTCCCTGCGGGGCTTGCCGTTGACCGTGATGGTCTCGCAGTGCTCGCACACGTCGCGAGGGTCCGGCGCGTCCCACAGGAGGTGGAGCACCGGGTCGCCGCCGGGGGAGAGGTTCGTCGTCTCGATCGCGACCTCTTGGCCCGCCTGCAGGGAGATGCCGATCTCCGTGAGCGGGCCGCTCTCCACGTCCGCCGCGCCGCCGGCCCGGAGCCTCGCGGCGGGCGCAGGAAGCCCTTCCATCCGCTCGCAGGGGGAATAGCCTTCGCAGCCCAGTGGGTCGGGAGTCGGGTCAATGCCGCACTCGAGCCCGGGCGCAGGGGGGGCGGAGCCGGCGAGGAACAGGTAGCCGAAGGTGACGATCGCGTCGGCCATCTCGATCGACCCGCTGTCGTTCGCGTCGGCCGCGCTTCTGCAAGGGGGCGGGCTGGCCCCAAGGAAAAGGAACGCGAGCGTGCGGACTCCGTCGCTCAGGTCCAGCTTCCCGTCGGCGTTCGAGTCGCCGCGCCGGAACGGCCTCTCGGCCGGGACCCGGACGGCGGCCTGGGCCCGGAGGGCCTCGCCCGTGGGGCTCACGGCGAGGAGGACGGACAGGCCGAGGAAGATGTGCCGGACACAGAGACCTCTCAGGACGCTTTCCTTGCTCATGGCTCACTCCGCTGAAGAGCTGGATGGGATCGTTCCGCCTTACCGAGCAGTAACGACCGGGGCCCGGGAGGTCAGACAGGATTCTCGGCGTGGTTCAAGACTGGGTGTTACCCGGTCTTGAAC
>JACQVW010000876.1 GCA_016209535.1 Planctomycetota bacterium
GAGGCGGGGGCGGCGGTCCAAAGGCCAACATAAGTGCCCTGAAGAACTCAGGTGAGATGGTGGACTGTCCGCTGCTCGATGCGGGGCCGTGTGCTGCTGAGACGCCATCGGCACGGTTCGACGTGCTCCGGTTCCAGTACGATGTCACCTTCGGGTCCGGGAGTAAGATCAAGGTGAACTACACGGCCATCGATGCGAACACGGGTCAGACCCTGGGCGGCCCCAAGACGGAGGAGGTTCAGGGGGACGGTACGAAGGCGGACAGGACTCTGCCCCTCGACGGCCTGGTGCCAAACAAGACCTATACCGCTCGCCTCCGGGTGTCCCCGTCGCGGGGCGAAGCAGCCGAGATCCCAATCAAGGTCCTGGTTACTACGCCAACCGACCGGGTCTCCAACCTCCGCTTCGTCAGCCCCTCATCCGGCGGTCCCGATCTCCAGGGGACCGTCGAAGCCCGCTATGAATACCGCGGCACCGCCGACAAGCACCAGGCCCGGATGGTCGTCTACGAGCTCGCGCCTCAGCGGGACCGCGTCGTATGCACGGACTGGCAGGACATTGAGGCGCCGCAGCCCTGTCAAGACCTCAACTCGCCCTGCTTCGTCCTCTCCTGGGACAGCACCCAGACTTACGGCGGCGCAAGCGCCAAAGTCCTGTGCACATTGGAAGTCCGCCAGACGGAGGAGGGGGCCGAGGAGGTGAGGACGGAAGCAGGGAGCTGCGAGCGCGCCATCAACAACTCCTCTCCCAGAGTCGAGATCGGCGCGATCAGTTCGATCCCCATCACGGTGACCAGCACCCGGACCGATCTATGCGGCAGCGTCGTCATCCTCTACCGCGTCAAGGACGCAGGCAGCGAGTCGTGCGACGTAATGGTCGAGGTGGAGCTCTCGAGCGGCTTTAAGCTCTCCTCTGCAAAGACCGGTGCCGCCGACGACCGGCTCTCCGAGGCGCTGGGCGGGCTCAGCGAGGGGACGCGGGGCCTCGAGACCTCGCCGGACGGCAAACCGCACTTCTTCGTCTGGAACTCCGACGGCGACATCGACAGGCTGCTCCGCAATGGTAAGGCCGGCCTCAGTTCTCCGAGGGCGGGGCGCGTGACAATCACGGTCACCGTGACAGACCCCGGCACCGGGGCCCAGGCGAGGCACAATAAATCGGACTTCTCGGTGGACAATCGGCTCTTGCACACCGTGGGCGGCATCGTCCCCGGCCAGACCGCTCCGGGCGAGCGGACGTCCCCTAAGGCCGAGGCGACCTTCACCCAGATCACGTCCGCCGCTGCCGATCCGACCAGGACGGTTCTCTACCTCACGGACGCGGGCATGTGCACCTTGTGGCGGATGGACTTCGACGACGAGGCTGACGGGGTCGAGCGCGTCGCAGGAGGACGCGGCGTCCGGCCCGCCAGCGACGACCCGTGCCACGAGGTCACGGCCTCGAGCTTTGCCTTGAACGGCCCCGTCGATGTCGCCGTCGGCGAAGACCAAGACGAGGTCTACCTGCTCGAGGGCCAAGGATTCCTCTACAAGGTCAGCCCCACCAAGGACTCCGTCATTCCCCTCCTGACCTCCAAGGTCCTGCGCCGCCCCCAGGCGATCGCTTACGAGGCGTCCGCGGGTTCCAAGTACCTCTACGTGGCCGACTCGGGCAACTGCCGAGTCCTGCGATACGACGTGACCACCAACCCGGCCCAGTGCGATGAGGTCTTCAGGGTCAAGAAGGTCCTGGGAGACCTCGAGGAGATCTTTCCCACCGACAACCCGGTGATCGGCGCCGACGACCCCGCGACCGATGGCCCGGAATACCCCGACTTCCGGCACGGCTGCAACTTCGTCAACTTCCTCGGCGGGCCCCCGACGGCGATCGAGGAGGACTGCAAGCCGGGCTTCGCCAAGGCTCCGGGCGGCGTTGCGCTCCTCAAGACCCGTTTGGGCCAGCGCCTCCTCCTCGTCTCCGAGACGCTGCAGTTCCTGGAGGATTTCGAGGATGACGGCGTCACCAAGCTACGGGGGAAGGTCCGAGCCGCCGACCTGGGCAAGGAAGGCGAGGACCTGGTCGGCCCCGGGCTCAGTTTCCTGGAGGTGTTCCAGGCCTCGAACAACGTCTGCCCCCCGGAGAACCTGCTCTCGCGGCCAAAAACGCTCCGCGTGGAGGAGCGCGGCGGCAGGAAGACTCTGTTCGTCGCCTCCGACGGCGTCAAGTTGGGCGTCTCCAGATCCCGCGGCATTGTCCTGGAGGCGGACCTCGATGGCGTCGAGAGCCCCGCCGACCTCAAGGGGAGGCCGCTCGAGTACGTCGCGGGCATCACGCAGCCCGGCCCGGGCGGCTCCCCGGCCATGCGCTGCGTCTGCGGCGACTCGACTACCACGAACTACGACAAAGCGCTCGAGTGCAAAGAGGTCGGACTCGTGCGCCTCGGGAACCCCACCGCAGTCGTACTGGACAGGCAGGACCGGGTCTACATCTGTGACCAGTTCAACCAGCGAGTCTGGAGGCTCGGGGACGGTCGCGCGACCTGCGTGCTGGCGATCGAGTGCCCCGTCCCGACGCGGGAGGAGCTGTCCGACGCCGGCAGACTGTCCACCTTCGTCGGTGGCGGAGTCGAGGGCCGCAGCCTCCCCGAGAGCCGGACGGACGTCAGGGTGCTGCCCGGGGTCGGGATCCCCGAAATCTGCAGCTCGAGAGAGCTGGTCGAGGGCGAATCTGCGGTTGAGAGCCGGTATGACGAGCCAGTCGGGATCGGCTTCCTGGACGAGACGACGCTCGTGGTCGGCGACGGGAACCAGCGCGCGCGCCTCCTCGACCTCCGCACTGCCGTCGTGACCACCATTGCGGGCCGAGTCCGGACGTGCGAGGAGATCGAGAAGATCATCGGCTTCCGGGGGGACAAGACGATTCCAGGTGATGACCCGGACGCACTCGATGCCATCCTCCGCCGCATCTCAGCGGTGGCGAGCCTGCCCCCCTGGCGCCCGACGGCGGGCGAGGCCTCCCGCTTCTGGTGCGAGCCGGACCGGAGGATCCTGGTGGTGGACAATGGTAACCACGTGGTGCGCGCCATCCACGGCGACGGCACGATCTCGACGCTCGTGGGGAGCGGCCTAGCCGACCGCGGCGATGGGTTCGCGGACACCTTCAATCGGCCGGTGGCGGCCGACGTCCCCAACGTTGGGCTCGCAAGCGAGTGCGCCGCGCCGAAGCGCGTCTTCCTGAACTTCCCCACCGGACTCTGCGTCGACTCCCGAGGGGCCGTCCTGGTCTCGGACTGCCGCAACCGGATCGTCCGCGTCAACTCGCAGGGGACGGAGCTGTGCCGGGTGATCGGCAGGGGCCGCGACATGCCGAGCGTGAGCGAGACAGCGCCGTTCGGGCTCTCCTATCAATGCAACGTCAGCCTCGCTTCGGGTCAACCTAAGGAGAACGCTCCGAGCGCGGACATCGACGTAGCCACCGGCGTCGCCTCCACCGAAGCCTGGCTCCTCAACCCCGCGGAGATGGTGTTCGACGAGGACGAGGAGTTCCTTTACTTCGCGGACTCGGGGTACAACCGCATCCGGCGGGCCAGGTACGACCGGGCGGCAGGGAAGTTCACGGGAGTAGAGACCGTGGTGGGGACGGGCGGCCGCGAGGAGATCCTGCAGCCGGGAGACCCGGAGCAGGACGGGAAGACGGTGCAGATAATCGTCCCTTACGGCGTCGACATGGACCTCCAGCGGGGGTTCCTCTACTTCACGACGGAGAGCCGCGGCAAGGTCTGGCGCCTGAACGTCAACACCGGCAAGGTGAGGGTGCTCGCCGGGGTCGAAGCGCCCGGCGCTGTCGGCGACGGCGGGGAGGCCAGGTTCGGCCGCTTCTCGAGCCCCAAGAGCATCCGCGTGGACGCCGTCGGCAACCTCTACATCGTCGACAGCCGGAACCACAGGATACGCAAGTTCTACCCCAATTGACCGAGGGAGGAGGTCTCAGGTGCGTGCGCGAAGCCTTCGGAATTGCGGTGCATTGCGGCTCGCGGGTTGGAGCGTTCTATGTACCTTCGTCCTCGCCCCGGCCTCCTGCCACCGCGAGGGCGACGGCGACGACCTCACTCCGTCCGAGTTCCCGGTCCCCGCGGACCCGCTGACCACGGAGGAGGTCCGCGCCGTCCTGGAGCGGGCCGCCGAGTCCCTGGACGCGTCGAGCCTGATCGTTGCGGTCGTCGACCGCGTGGGCCGGGTCCTCGGGACCTACCGCCGCGACCCGGCCGCAAGCGACGACGACCTCAACGTGGCCGTGGCCATCGCGCGCGCGGCGGCGTTCCTCTCAAGCAGCCAGGGGCCGCTCTCGTCGCGGACGCTCGAGTTCATCAGCACCTTCCACTTCCCACCCACCTTCGGCGACGTGGAGCCGCTCCCGTCCGCCACGCTGCCCCCGCAGCGGCAGACGACGGGGGTGCGCAACACGCCCCAAGGGCCCTTGTGGCAGATCTTCACCTCCAACCGGGGCGGCCCGCTCGGCGGCGGCGAGCTCCCGAGCTGCACACCGAGCGGCACCGAGTCCTGCTTCAATGCTGGGCAGGCGATCCCGCGCGCGACGCGGATCGACGGCACCGCGCCGGGGCCCGGCCTCGGCTACCTGCCCGGCGGCATCCCGCTCTACAAGGACGGCCGGCTCGCCGGCGGGGTGGGCTGCTTCGGCCCCGCGCCCGAAGCCTGCGAGTTCGCGGCCCTCGAAGGCGCCGGACCCTTGGGGTTTGCGCCGATCCGCCCTGAGGGCGCCATCCTGCTCGTCGGCGTCCTCCTCCCCTACGTCGAGCAGACCGCCCGGCCCAGCGGCTTCGGGCCTGGCTCGTTCGACGCTGCCGACCTCGTCCAGATACCGGCGGGAGACGGCACCGACTTTCAGCTCCGCCCCGGCGTGGTCGACCCAGAAGGGTACTTGATCGGCCCGCGGGCTGACCCGCTCGGAAATCTGTCGCAGGCCGAGGTCGAGACCATGGTCGATCAGGCCATCGACACGGCAGACGGCACGCGCGCCGCGATCCGACTCCCCCTGGGGACGACCACCAAGATGGTGATCGCCATCACCAACCTCGACGGGCTCGTCTTGGCCCTCTTCCGCATGCCCGATGCGCCCATCTTCTCGATCGACGTCGCGGTCACCAAGGCGCGCGCGGTCGTCTACTACAGCGGCCCGGACCTCGATCCGAGCGATGCCATCCCGGGACTTCCAGCCGGCACGGCGATCACCACGCGGACCCTGGGGTTCCTGTCGCAGCCCTTCTACCCGCCCAACATCCACCACACCGGGCCCGGGCCCCTTTTCCATGTGGCTCTCGAGAACCAGGATCCGGTCCAGTACAACCGGATGGGCCAGGCGGCATTCAGCGACGGGCTCCAGAGCGGGATCATCTTCTTCCCCGGGAGCGCGCCCCTCTACAAGGCCGGGACGCTCGTGGGGGGCCTCGGCATCTCCGGCGACGGCGTCGAGCAGGACGACTTCGTGACCGCCGGCGCCGTGCGCGGGTTCGAGCCGCCAGCCGCGATCCGCGCGGACAACTACTCGTTCGGGGGCGTCAAGCTCCCGTACTTCAAGTTCCCGCAGCTCACGGGACCGGGGGCGCGGTGAGGGGGACAGGGCCAGCGGCGCATGAGTTCCGGCGACAATCCGAAGCCTGAAGACTTCACCCTCGGCGGCTCGCTCAAGCTCGCGGAGCCCGTGAGCCTTCCCGAAGTCCTCGACGTACTCGTTGTAGGCGGCGGGCCTGCTGGCACGGCCGCGGCATTCCGGGCCAAAGAGCTCGGGCTCAGCGCCCTGGTCATCGACTACGACGACCTGATGAAGCGCATCCGCGACTACTCCAAGGAGAAGGAGATCCTGCCCAACTTCGGCGGCGGCGACACCCTCCCGTTCCCCGAGGGCGACGACCTCGTAAGGAAGCTCCGCTTCGACCCCACCGACAAGGACGAGATGGTCTTGGCCTGGAAGGGCTACTACCGAAGTGGGAGCGTCCCGGCCCGCATCGGGGTCGAGCTCTTGGGCCTCGGAGAGCGCGCGCACGCCGCCTGGGACGTGAAGTGCTTCAACCGCCGGACCCAGGAGCCCATCACGTACAAGGCACGCCATGTGGTCCTCGCCATCGGCCGCGGCGTCCCGCGGCGCTTCGACATCCCGGGGGACACCACCGGGATCGCCTTCCGGCTCGACGACCCCGACAAGTACGTCGGCGGGCCGGCATGCGTGATCGGCGGCGGGACCTCGGCTGCCGAGGCGGTGATCGCGATCTCCAACGCCAAGGTCAAGGCCGAGGACGCGACGCTCGTCTACTGGTCCTACCGCGGCGAGAGCATGCCCAAGGTCTCGGACTCGATCTCCAAGGCGTTTTTCGACGCGTTCGTGGGCAACGGCAACGTCGTCTACCTGCGCCGGAGCGAGCCAGCGGCGGTGGTGGTCGGCTTCGACCGTCAGGAGTACCTCTCGATCCGGGTCGACCGGAAGGAGATGGCGGCTCGGCCCACGGAGACGGTCCACATGGAGTTCCCCAAGGCCAAAGTGGTAGCCTGCATCGGGGAGGACGTGCCTGAGCCCCTGCTCAACTCGATGGGGATCCAGCTCGGGGAGGGGCCGGACGGGAAGAAACGCATGCTGGTGACCCGTGAGCTCGTGACCCAGCGCGAATGCGTGTACCTCGTAGGCGACCTCCTGGCGCCCTACTACTGGCGCACGGACTCCTTCAGCGCGCCGCCCGAGAGCTGGGAGAAAGTGAAGCACCAGGGGAACATCAAGACGGCCCTTGCCGACGGCGTCCTGGCGGCGGAGGTCATACACGCGCGCCGGCAAGACAAGGCGAAGCCGCCGCCTTCCGCGCCCGCGAAGCCCGCCGCGGCGCCCGCTAAAGCAGCCGCAACGCGTGCCAAGGCCGCTCCGGCCCCGCCTCCCGTGGAGGAGCCGCCGCCGGCCCCGGCCGCTCCCGCGGCCACGGTGAAGGTCGCCTGTGTGCAGAGGCTTGATGGGAGCGGCGAGCCCGAGACCTTCTCCATGCGGAGACCGGTGCTCTCCATCGGCCGCGAGGGATGCGACGTCAACCTCGTCCAGGACCCGCTGGTGAGCCAGCGGCACGCGAGCGTTGTCTTCGACGAGAAGGCGAACGTCCACGAGCTGCGCGACGAAGGCAGCGAGAACGGGACGTTCGTGTTCCTCAAAGGCCGAGAGAGCGGCCGGCTGCCGCTTCGCCCCGGCGCCCTCATGATCGCGGGGAAGCAGCGGCTCCACCTGGGCAGGTCCCAGGACGGCTCGCCTGTAGTGATCCATTGCGATCCGGCGGACGTCAAGCGGGCTGAGCACGCCCTCGAGGAGGGTGAGACGCTGGTTGGACGA
This sequence comes from Planctomycetota bacterium, assembly GCA_016209535.1. Taxonomy (GTDB): domain Bacteria; phylum Planctomycetota; class UBA8108; order UBA8108; family SXIK01; genus JACQVW01. Next base: position 7,357 of record JACQVW010000876.1, read on the forward strand.
GAGGCCCCAGTCGCGTTGGACCCGGAAGACCGGACCCTCAGCGCTTCGCACCTGAGCCTCTTCCGCAGGGGAGACGCCATCGCGCTCGAGGACCACAGCCGGAACGGGACCCTGGTCCGCATATCGGGGCCGCATGCGCTCCACCCTGGTGAGAAGTTCGTGGTGGGGAAATCGTACTTCACCTTCGTCTTCGAGGAGTACGCGCCCCCGCCTGCGGCGGAGAGGGCGCGCGTTCCAGGCACCGCGAGGCAGGAGGGCGATAGCTCGGAAGCTCCCGCTGCCAAGCCGAGCCCGGCCGCCGCTCCCGCCGCCAAGCCCGCGCCGATTGCGAAGCCCGCCCCGGCCGCCAAGACGCCGGCCCCCTCCCGTGCCCCTCCCCCGCCGCTGGCGGAGAAGCGTCCGGTGAAGCCGCCGCCTGCTGGGGCCGCACGAGCGGCAGGCCAGCCGTCGGTCGAGTTCGAGGGTTTCGGCACGTTCCCCATCAAGCCGGCGCAGTCCATCCTCGACCTCGCGCTCGCCATGAAGGTCCCGTTCGTCTGGGATTGCAAGGAAGGCACCTGCGGCGCAGACCCGGTCGAGGTCGTCGAGGGCCAGGAGTTCCTGAGCCCGATGGGCGAGACGGAGGAGAGCGGGCTCGAGAACGCGGGCTCCGTGCCGGCAGGATGCCGGCTGGCGTGCTGCTTGAAGGGGATTCGGGGCCCGGTGAAAGTCCGCCTGGTGAAGAAGACGTGAAGGAGAGCTGAAGGGCGCGCAAGCATGAGGATAGAGAAGGACGACGCCGTGACGGCGCCGGCGGCCAAGCTGTGGCTCGCGGCGAGCCTTGCCCCGGTCCTGGCGGCGGGAGTTGCGGCCGCCGAGGGGCTGAGCGTGGGCGAAGGGCGCCTCCGCCTCGCGGACCTGGCGTGCCTCGAGCCCGAGGAGCCCGCGCCCCAGTCCAAGCCGGAGGAAAAGTCGAGCGAAGAGAGGCGCATCGACCGGAGGCGACGAGGGGAGGAGACAGCGCCGCCCGCGGCGCCGAAGGCCCCGGAGGACAAGCCGCGTGGGGAGCCGCCGAGCCGGCCCGCCGGGGAGCTGGCAGCCGAGCCTCCTCCCGGCACAACGGCCGACGGCGGCAAGCACTTCGAGCCCGTGGATTCCCGCTGGTTCCGGAGCTTCCCGTCTTACGAGATCAACGAGCCCGGGGACAAGTGGTACGACCCGTACCGCCAGAGCCTGCTCAAGGGCGATTACCCCATCCTCGGCGAAGATGTGTTCCTGGCGTTGACGCTCACCGACCGCGTCCTCGTCGAGGGCCGGCGGGTCCCGACGCCCACGGGCATCTCCGGCGAAGGCGGCTTCGACTTCTTCGGGGACGGCGAGCAGCTCCTGGTCCAGAACTTCGCCGTGGCCACGGTGGATCTGTTCAAGGGGCAGCAGGCTTTCAAGCCCATCGACTGGCGTCTGAAAGCGAGCCTCGCCTACAACAACACCTACCTCGAGGTGCAGGAGGTCGGCGTCGTCAACGTCGACGTCGACAGGGGGCGCACGCGGTACAGCGACTACCTCGCCCTCCAGGAGGCCGTCGCGGAAATCCACCTCCTCGACGTGAGCTCCCGCTACGACTTCCTCTCCTTCGAGGCGGGCATCATCCCCTTCCGCAGCGACTTCCGCGGCTTCATCTTCGACGACACGAACCTCGGGGCGCGGTTCTTCGGCAACGCCGACGAGAACAAGTGGCAGTACAACGTCACCGCGTTCCACCTCCTCGAGAAGGACACCAACTCCGAGCTGAACCGCCTCGAGGAGCGCGACCAGGAGGTGATCATCGTCAACTGCTTCCGCCAAGACTGGCCGGTCCTCGGCTACACGCCCTCCCTCTCCTTCCACTACAACCACGACGACGACGAGCGGCACTTCGACCGCAACGGCTTCCTGGTGCGCCCGGCCCCCGTCGGGTTCGCGCGGCCGCACGAGGTCGAAGCGTACTACGCCGGCCTCGTGGGCGAGGGGCACATCGGCCGGATCAACGTGAGCCACGCCTACTTCCACGCCTTCGGCGAAGACCAGGACAACCCTTTTGCGGCGCGCGACGTGGACATCAACGCCTACATGGCGGCCCTGGAGCTGTCCTACGACATCGACTGGCTCCGCCTGCGCGGCTTCGGCCTCTACTCGTCGGGGGACGACGACGTCCGCGACTCGAGCGGCGAGGGCTTCGACGCCATCGTCGATTCCCCCAACTTCGCCGGTGGCCAGTTCTCGTTCTTCAACCGCCAGGCGATCAAGCTCCTCGGCGTCAATCTCGTCAATCGCAACAGCTTCCTGCCGGACCTGACCACGAGCAAGTTCGAGGGGCAGTCGAACTTCGTCAACCCGGGCCTGCTCCTCCTCGGCGGGGCGGTCGACGTCGAGATCACGCCCACCTGGCGCGCCCAGGTGGGCTCGAGCTACCTCCGGTTCCTCGAGACCGAGCCCCTCGAGGTGTTCCTCGAGGTCGAGAAGGTTGACAAGTCGATTGGCGTCGAGGTTTTCTTCGGCACCCAGTACCGCCCGCTCCTCACCAACAACGTCGTCGCCACGCTCGGTTTCGCCCCCTTTTTCCCGGGGGCCGGCTTCCGTAAGATCTACCAGTCCAGCGAAGTTCTCTTCTCGGCATTCTTCGACCTCACCTTGACGTACTGAACGTACTGAGCGCTGCCCATGCGGACCCGCGGTCGCCTCCCCAGAGCCTTCTCGGTGTCAACCGTGGCCTTGCTGACGCTTCTCGGCGCCACTCAGTGCTCCCGCGCCAAGCGGTACACGGAGTACCGGCGGCCGAAGGAGTACATCCTCGAGCGGGGCCCCGAGCGGACCGATTTCAACCGGCAGACGTTCGCGGACGTCCGCTTGCGTGACCAGCAGGGCTGCGCGCGCTCAGGCTGCCATGAGGGAGCCGGGGACCCGCACCCCAACCCGCGGTTCGCCATCGCCTGCGTCGACTGCCACGGCGGGCACGCGCTGGCCTCGTCTAAGGAAGAAGCGCACCCGCGCCCCCGGTTTCCGCATCGCTGGCCCACCGCTGCGAACCCCGAGCGGACCTACACCCTCCTCAACGACGAGAGCTGGGAGTGGGTCCGCTTCGTGAACCCCGGTGACCTGCGCGTCGCGGACGTCACCTGTGGGCCTTGCCACGCCGACATCGTGCTCTCGGTTTCGAAGTCGCTCATGACCACCTCGGCCCACTTCTGGGGGGCCGCGGGCTATTGCAACGGCATCGTCTCCCCGAAGCGCACTGTCTTCGGGGAGTCCTACAGCCCCGAAGGCATCCCCCAGCGCGTGCATACCGTGTGGTCGAACGCGGCCGAGCGCGAGGCGGACCTCAAGCGAGGGATCGTGGAAAGCGTCATGCCGCTCCCCCACTGGGAAATCACCCAGCCGGGGAATGTTTTCCGCGTCTTCGAGAAGGGGAGCCGCTTGGGCGGCCCGTCCCTCGGCTTCAACGGGGCGCCGACGCCGCTCGTGGGTCTACCGGACAAGCTCGAGGACCCCGGCCGCCCCAACAACCGTCTCTCGGACCGAGGCCTCGGCACGCTCAACCGGGTCGACCTGCCGATCCTCAACCTCCACAAGACCCGGCTCAACGACCCGTTCCTGTCCTTCCTCGGCACGAACGACAATCCTGGAGACTACCGGTCGAGCGGCTGCACGGCGTGCCACATCGTCTACGCCAACGATCGCTCGCCCGTCCACTCGGGCAAGTACGCCGCCCACGGGAACAGCGGCCGCTCCTTCGATCCCGACCCGACGATCCCCAAGGACCAGTCTGGCCACCCCATCCGCCACGAGTTCACGCGGTCCATCCCCTCGAGCCAGTGCATGGTCTGCCACATGCACCAGCCGAATGCCTTCGTGAACTCGTTCTACGGCTACCAGATGTGGTCCTACGAGACCGATGGCGATGAGATGTGGCCGAAGCAGCCAAAGCATCCGACCGATGCCCAGCTCGTGGACGGGCTCCAGCGCAACCCCGAGGAGGCCGCGACCCGCGGCCTCTGGGGCGTCCCCAAGTTCCTCCGCGACGTCTCCGACCTCAACCCGCGCGTGAAGCACACGCAGTTCGCCGACTACCACGGCCACGGGTGGATCTTCCGCGCGGTCTTCAAAATGGACCGCCACGGGAACCTCCTCGACGCGGAGGGGAAGGTGATTCCTTACCAGAGCCCCGACAAGTTCAAGGGGGTGATCCCGCGCACGCTCGAAGAGGGGCGTGACGCCGCGCCGCAGGATCCGCACTTCTCCGCCGAGAGCGCCCAGGGCGGGCAGCGGGCCGTGCACCTGAAGGACATCCACCTCGAGCGCGGCATGCACTGCGTCGACTGCCACTTCCGCCAGGACGTGCACGGGAACCAAAAGCTCTTTTCGGAGTACCAGGGTGCCATCGAGATCACCTGCGAGGACTGCCACGGCACGCTCGCGGAGTACGCCAAGCTCGCTCCGAGCGGCCCGGCGGCGGGAACGGCGGCGCCGGGGCTCGGCCCGATTACGTCCTTCACCGACGACAAGCGCCTCGTCACTCCCTTCGGGAAGGCCCGGTTCGAGAGGAAGGAGGGCAAGGTCAAGCAGAACCTCATGCTCGAAGACCGCTGCCTGGACGTGCCCCAGGTGAAGGACTTCCCCGACAACGAGAGCCACCGCCTCCACGGGGGCAAGAACATCACCTGCCAAAGCTGCCACACGGCCTGGATCACGTCGTGCTTCGGCTGCCACCTGCCGCAGAAGGCGAACATGCGGACGCCCATGCAGCACTTCGAGACCAAGAACCTCAGGAACTTCGCCTCCTACAACCCGCAGGTCGCGCGCGACGACGCCTTCATGCTGGGGATCGCCCCCGAGGTCCAGGGGAACAAGGTCTCGACGGTGCGGTCGTCGTCGGCGGTCATGATCTCCTCGGAGGACGGACAGCGCCAGAAGATCTACGCTCAGATCATGACCATGGCCGCGAACGGCATGTCCAGCCAGGCTTTCAACACTCACTTCGCCCATACGGTGCGGAAGACGGAGACCCGCGACTGCGACGACTGCCACGTCTCGGAAGCGGACGACAACAACGCCTGGCTGGCGCAGACGCTCCTCCTCGGGACCAACTTCGTGAACTTCGTGGGCTACCACGCCTACGTCGGTTGCGGGGAGGGCGGCTTCCATGCCGTGCGGGCGACCGAGTGGGAGGAGCCACAGGCGGTGATCGGTTCGTTCCTCCACCGGCTCGCCTATCCCGCCTCGCACCGGCAGCACGAAGAGCGCGGGCGCGTCCTGAATGATTCCGTGCACCACTCGGGGACGGACGTACGCAGCCTCCAGCTCCGCGGCGAGTACCTCTACACGGCGTGCGGGCGTGGAGGCTTCCGCGTCTACGACGTCGCCAACGTGACCAACAAGGGCTTCTCGGAGAAGATCGTGACCTCCCCCGTATCGCCCCTGGGTCAGGACACGCACTGCCCCACCGCCTTCGCCACGGCGGTCGCCCTCCCGACCAACAACACGGTCAGCATGAGCCGCGTCTACCGGCCCGAGAATCGCGAGACGCCTTACGAGTACCGGGGCAAGGTGCAGAACCTCCACGAGTCTTACCGCTACGCCTACGTGACGGACCGCGAGGAGGGGCTCCTCTTCTTCGATGTCGACTGCCTGAGCGACGGCGACCCCGAGAACAACTTCGTCCGCCGGGCCCTGACGTTCAACCCCGGCGGGGCCTTGGCCGGCGCCGAGAACCTCGCCGTCACCGGCGCCACGGTCTACGTCTGCTGCGCTCGGGGCGTGGCCGTGGTGGACATCACCGACCCGCTTTCTCCCCGCATTCTGGCCGCGGTCGGCGAGCCGGCGGTGAAGAGGCCGCGGGCGATAGCGATCCAGTTCCGGTATGCCTTCGTATGTGATGAGGAAGGCGTAAAAGTCCTCGACGTGACGTTCCCCGACAAGATGGCGGCGGTGCCGGGCGCTGTCCTTTCCCTGCCGGGGGCTCTCGACATCTACATGGCGCGCACGTACGGGTACGTGGCCGCCGGGCCGCGGGGGCTCGTGGTCCTGGACCTGGAGCGGCCCAGGCAGCCCAAGGTGCACCTGACCTGGGACGCCGACGGTGCCGTGAACGACCTCCGCCAGGTGAAGGTGGCCATGACCAACGACACCGTCTTCGCTTACCTCGCGGACGGCAGGAACGGCCTGCGGGTGGTGCAGCTCATTTCGCCCGAGGACGCCGAGCGGACGGGGAGGAGCGCCTACGGCTTCTCGCCCCGGCCCGATCCCAAGCTCATCGCCACCTTCCCCACCGGCACCCCTGCCCTGGCGGTGTCGAAGGGGCTCGACCGCGATCGTGCGGTGGACGAGTCCGGGCACCAGGTGGCCGTCTTCGGCCGCATCGGCGGCCGGCCGCTGAACCTCGAGGAGATGCGCCGCCTTTACCTCAAGGACGGGAAGCTCTACGCCGTGACGCCGAAGCGGCCCGCCGCCCACGGGCGGCACCCAGAGGAGAGGCCCTAACCTCAAGAAGACCCCCTATGCCGGAAGACCTCTACATCGAGTGCGTCGAGCCCACGGGCCGGACCGTCAAGGTCGAGGTCGAGGACAGGATGACGCTCGGCCGGCGGCGGGGAAACCGTTGCCGCCTGACGCACGTCACGGTCTCGAGGCTGCACGCCGTCGTCAAGGAGGAGCGCGGCCGGTGGATCCTCTACAACGTTGCCGCAGACAACCCGATTCAGATCGAGCTGGCTTCGGGCCAGACCCGGACGCTAAAGGAGGACGGTGCCGTCCCGCTCCAAGATCGCCTGGTCCTCCTGCTCGGTGAAGTGCGCTGCAGCGTGACGCGGGATGGAAGGGGCGTCAAGCCGCCGTCGTCCATGTTCAGGAGGGAGAAGACCAAGGATCTGGAAGCGCCGGAAGATGCCGGAGCGGCTCCTGCTCGGGGCGGAGTCACCCAAGAGCACCAACCCCTGCCAGGGCTTACCGGAGGTGCGCAGGAAGACGCGCCTGCCCTCGTAGCCTCGCCAGCGGGGCCGCCGCCCGACGCAGCCGCTGAGGCTCAAGAGGCGGTCTCGTACACCTCGACGATCGAGCTGTCTGGGGAGTACGAGGACGTGGAGGAAGACGACGCGCTTGGCGTTGCCGCGGCGAGGCCGCGGCTCCTCATCCTTGAAGAGAGCGACCGGCGCATAGTCTCCCTGCTGGACTTCCTCGAGGAGCGGGAGGGCCAGCTCGAATGCATGCTCGGGCGGAAGCCGGACCGCGGGGGCAAGAAGCGCATCGTCGTGGACGACGACTCGGTGAGCGAGAAGCACGCCGCCCTCCTCTACAGGGGCGGTCGGTTCTACGTCATCGACAAGACAAGCCGGAACGGCACCTGGATCGGCGCCCGGTGGGAGGAGAGCGAGTTCTACTCGATCCCCAGGAAAGCGGTCAAGCTGCCCCCGGAGCGGCCGGAGGTCCTGCGGGCGGATACGCACTTGCGCTTCGGTTCGGTGCATGTGCTCTTCGTCGTCGACAGCGACGAGGGCGACCCCGTCGACTTCGAGCCGCACACGCGGGCGCTCGAGTACCTTGAGGCTGACGCAGACCTGACGAGCCGCCAGCGCCGCGACGCTTTGAAAAAGGCGCGCAGGGAGCGCGAGAAGCATGCGGGGGTGGTCGCGCTCAGGGACTGCGACTGGATCTCCCTTCCCGACTGGGTGCTCGCGTACAGGAAGGCGGTCATCGTGCCGCCGCCCCGCCGTGGGTTGCTACAGAGGCTCCGGGAATGGCTGCTCGGGTGATGGCCAGCGTTTCGGCAAGGAAAGAGTCTGCGCTCGCCGCGTCCATACTGCTCTCTCTTGCGACCGTGGCGTGGACCCAAGACGGAGCCCTCAACCACGTTACGCACGTGCCGCCCGAGTGGCTCGACCGCAAGCAGCCGGAGACCCGCCGCGACTGCGCCGGCTGCCATGACCCCCTGGATCCCAGGCACCGATCCGCGGCCGAGGACCCTCCCGTGGCCCGCCACTCCGTGTGCACGAGGTGCCATGTCAACGAAGGGTTCTCGGCAACCGACCGCTGTCCGGTCCCGCCTCGCGGCGAGACCGGGGTCTTCCGCCACGCGGAGCACTTCCGCAAGCCTCACCGGGGGATCAACGACTGCCGGGAATGCCACTGGCCCGGGGCTGCGATCACGGCCCGGATGCCGATCCCTCTCGGCTCTGGGTTCTGCGTCTTTTGCCACGACCCCCACAACCTGGCTCCGGAACAGTCCCCGGAGAGGCGCCGTCTAGCCCAGGAAACCGTCGGCCGGCTGCGCGACCGCCTCAACACGAGCCCTGAGCTGGGCCCGGCGGGCTTCCGCCGCTTCTCGCACCTGGACCACATCCAGGACTTGCCTTCCCCCAAGGACGCAGGGGCCTGGAAAGAGTGCGTCGAGCCGTGCCACGCGAGCATGCCGCGCCAGCAGGGCCTCGACGCGCGGGGGAAGTTCGACCTCGAGCGCTTCATGGTGGAGGTGACGCAAAAAGCCTGCGGGAAGTGCCACGTTACCGACGAGCGGCTGCCCAACGGTGCCTTCGCGGTCCGGCCCTTCATGCTGGCTGAGCTTGTACCCGAGAGCCGATCCGCAGGTACGTTCTCGCACGCGGTACACCTAGCGGAGCCCGCGCTGGCGAAGAGCCGGGAGCTACTGGATCAGGGCTGCCTCCAGTCCAGGTGCCACGTCTGGAACGTGCGCGGCCGCGTCTACACGGTGAAGCCTCGGTACGACGGGTGCATCGCCTCAGGCTGCCACACGGAGTGGCGGCTCAACCCCACGGTCAACGTGGCGCTGGGCATCGATGAGCCCGCGCACGACCGGATCGACGCCGCGCGCTGCCAGGGCTGCCACGTGCTCGGCCTGGTCACCGACATGAAAGGCGCGCGGCCCCAAGTTGAGGTGAGGCGAGAGCGGCCGGGCACGTTCTCAGTGGAGTCCCAGGAGCACCCGCTGATCATCGAGGGCGACCGCCGCGGCGACTGCGCGGCCGAGTGCCATCGGGCGGTGCTCTCGGTCCTGGCATCGAGGATCCAGGGCGTCAGTTTCCAGCACGCGACGCACCTGCCTCCCGCGGGCGTGACGCAGGAGTACTGTGAGCCCTGCCACAAGGGCATCGCCGCGACCAAGCGGCCGCGGGAGATCGCCACTGAAGGCGGCGTCCCCCTCTACGACGCCACGGCGTGCGGGGAGTGCCACAAGGGCGACGCGCCCGAGCCGGACGCGAGGCCTCCGGCGGCCCCGAAGCCGGAGTGGGTGCCGCTCTTTGCCCACGCGGAGCACGTGGGCCGGGCTCGGTTGGTCCGCGGGAAGGAGGCCAAGCTCACTTGCCTCGACTGCCACGAGGGGAATCTCGAGGACGGGGTGGCCGGCATCGGTATCCAGCCGCAGGCCAAGGCTTGCACCTCCTGCCATGACCACAAGAACCAGTTCCAGATCACGGGCAGAGTTCGCGAGGCCTACTTGCAGACCTGCGCGAAGTGCCACACCAAGGGTGTGCCCCCGAGTCGGCCCCGGGGATGGTCGCCGGACGCTGTCGCGCGGGACCGGATCGTTGGGGCAGCGGCACACCAGTTCCACCCTGTGCCGCCGACAGCTCCCGATGCCAAGGACGGCGTCTCTTGCTGCGAGTGCCACTTCCGGGCCCGCGCGGACCGGGCCCGGCCGGACACCGAGCCGTGCGTGACCGCGCAAGGTTTCGTGAAGGGCGGCGGACCCGGGCGCGCGAAGTTCCACGTCGACAAGACCGAGACCGACCGCAGTGTGCTCCGGGACTGCTGTTCATGCCACTGGGGCGACGTCAGCGAGCGGCCGGTGGACGAGAGGATCCCATGCGATCCCAAGGTCGAGCGGCCGCGGCTTGGGGAGCGGCTCGAAGGCTTCCCCGGCACGAGAAGCTCGGGCCGCCCGGGGGGGGGCGCATGAACTTCAGCCTCTTCGCCTCCAAGCTGCACGCGGCGGTCGCGGCCGCGGTCTGCGCGGGGGCTCTGGCCTGGCTACTGGCCGAGGCGGCCTCTCCCGGGAGCCGTGAAGGCTCGGACCGCGTCATCGTCCTCACGTCGGGGTGGTCTTCGTTCGCTCTCATGGTCGCCTGCTTTCTCTATGTCCCGCGGAAGTACTTCTACAAGCTCCGCGCGCGGCTCCAGTCGAGGAGGGCGCCTACCGTGCTCCGGGCGAAGCTCACCGAGCGCTCGTTGGCCCTCCGCGACCGGCAAGCGGCGCTCGAGGAGGCGGCAGAGGGGGTCCAGGCGGTGCGGTACGAGGTGGAGAGAGGCCTTCACACGAGCCAGAGCGCCGTCAAGGATCGGGTGCGGCAGATCGTGCACAGCCATGAGGTCGGCGACCTCGTCAGGGTCGTGGTCCGAAAGCGTGCTGGTTCCCCGCCGCTCGAGGTCCGTCTCGACCCTCGGGAGCCCCTCGGACGCATGGCGAAGTGGGTGCACGCGCACCTGTACTACGGCGTCGCGTTCGCGCTCCTCGTCTGGCTCCACGGCGGAGGCTCGATGGCGTCGCTCCTCGGCGCGGTCCTGACGGTCTCTTCCGCGGTCGTGGCTCTGACGGGGATCGTCGGCATCCTCCTCTTCGCGCGCGGCCCGGTGTGGCTCACTCCCAAGGAGCCGGACCTCGGCTATGAGCAGTGCTTCGCCTTGAGCGAGCACCTGGAGCGGAAGGTCCGCGAGGTCTTGGCTGAAAAGCTCAGGAGGACGGGGCCTGAGGTGGAGCGGGTGCTCCGCGAGGGGAACTTGCAGAGCCTTGCTGCGGTCGAGGGCGGTAGCGGCGAGGAAAAGGAGGATTCCCTGGACCTCGAGGTCCTTCTCGAACAGCGGCAGCGCTTCCTCACGAGCCTGCGACGCCTGCGGCGGACCAAGTTCTGGATGAACCTCTGGCGCGCCGTGCACGTGCCCGCCTCCATCGTGCTTGCCGGTGCCGTGGTCGTGCACGTGGCCTCGGTCTGGATCTACTGAGGGATTGAGTCATGCCCGACGATCTCGCCAACGACCCGCTTGCGAAGGACTTGAGGCGCCAGCCGCTCCTCGAGAATCTGTCCGACAGGTACATGAAGTACCTGGTGAAGGCGATCCGCACCGGCGCCTACCCCGAGCCGCCGACGCAGCAATGGCTGGCGTCGGTCCAGGACGTCGCGGCCGGCCACGTATTCGTCCAGCAAGGCGCCTTCTCGACGGACTTCTTCGTCCTCCTGCGCGGGGTCGTCCGCGCGACTCGCGCCCAGGAAAGGGGCCGCTCGCTCAAGCTGGGGGAGATCCGTGGCCGCGATGGCTGGAACTGGTTCGGGGAAGTGGCCATCCTCTCGAGCCGGCCCGCCTTCGCCACGCTCAAGGCCGTCGATCCATGCCGCGTGCTCCAGATCGATCGCGAGGGGTTCACTCGGCTCTCCAGGGACAGGGGGCTCGAGGCCGCCAACCCCAAGTTCGGCTCCTTGACGGAGGAGAGCTTCCGGCGCCGGTCCACGGAGGAGCTCCTGCGCGGTGCGCCCGTGCTCGAGCCTTTGGACCAGGAGGAGATCGAAGCCCTGGCGGCGAAGGCAGAGCCCAGGACCTACAAGGAAGGCGAGACCGTGGCGCAGGCGGGAGTCGCGGCAGACGGCGTGTACGTGGTCCAAGGCGGCATCGTCAAAGTCGTCCTCGAGAAGGACGGGCGGCAGCGGTTCCACGCGGCGCTGGGTCCGGCGTCCTCCTTCGGGGAGCGCGCCTTGACGCAGGAGGGGAAGTGGCCTGCCACCTACGTCGCCATGACGCGCGTGGACGTCCTCAAGCTGCCGCGGGAGCTTTTCCAGGAGGTCTACGGCGGCAACGAGCGGACCCGAAAGAACCTGGAGGACACCGCGACGGTGCTTGTCGACCGCGAAGAAGGCCGCCTCGGCGCCTCGGCGCGGCACACGGTGAAGGCAGCGGACGTGCTGGTCATCGACCTCCACAGGTGCACGCGGTGCAACGCCTGCGTGGAGGCGTGCGTCTCCGTCCACGAGGACCGGGTGCCGCGGCTCAGCAAGCGGGGCATGGTGACGGAGGACCGCACCAGCGTCCTCACCTCGGCCTGCTACCACTGCCAGTCGCCCGACTGCATGGTGAGCTGCAACTTCGGAGCGATCCGGCGGTCGCTGAACGGCGAGATCGACTTCGTCTACGACGCCTGCACGGGGTGCACCCAGTGCGAGTTGAGCTGCCCGTACGGCGTGATCCGCATGGCGTGGGTGGCGGGCGAAGCGGCCGGCGCAGAAGGCCGGGAAGGCGCGGAGGGCGGCGGAGGCAGAGCCGAGGGCGAGAGCGGGCCGCGCGCGTCGCGCCTCCTGCGGAGCCTGCCGATCCTGAGGGGCATCTTCGGCGGCAGCGCCCGGCGCGCTCCGGAGCAGTCAGCGGAGGCAGCGAAGACGACGGAAGGAGAAACGCGCAGGAAGAAGGCCATCAAGTGCGACTTTTGCGCCGGGATGCCCTTCGAGGCGTGCGTTTACAACTGCCCATGCAGCGCCATCCGGCGCGTGAGCCCGGAGGAGCTGGAGTTCGAGGCGGCTGGTGCGACCTGAAGGCTTGACTCGAAGGACCTGGTGAGGAGGCGCGCAGTGGCGACCTTCGTCGTTGAGGACTCCAGCAAGTCGAAGCGGTGCCAGAAGGGCCAGCACCAGGGCTCGAAGCTCGTCCTGGGGTCGAGCGCCGACTGCGACGTCCGCATCAAGGATTACGTGCTCGCCCCGGAGCACTGCCTGATCATCGAGGCTGAGGGCGGCTTCGCGGTGGAGGACCTAGGCACGGGGGCCGGCACTTACGTGGACGGGAAGCCAATCCCTATCACCTGCAAGGACGGCAAGGTCGTTTCCGCCCGGATGCCGATCCGGAGCGGCACCACGATCGTCCTCGGGATCTCGAAGCTCACGGCCGAGGTGGACTGGGCCCAGCGGAAGCTCACCCTCAAGCGCGGCGACTTCCATTTCGACAACGTCGATGACCCGCGGCAGTGGTCGGAGAGCGAGGTGGGCCTGGGCCGATTCCGGCCGCTCTTCTGGGCCAACGTAGCCGGCGTGGTCCTCATCGGCGCGGGGGCTTGCCTCCTCGTCCCCGGCGCGCTGAGGGATCAGGTCCTCGAACCCGGGTCGCTCCGACACGAGGCCGTGGCGGCGGAGCTGTTTCAGAGCGCAGAGTGTGAGACGTGCCATGCCTCGAGCTTCGAGCGCCCTGCGAGCGCGGGCTGCCTCGTCGTGGGATGCCACGAAGACCTGGCCTGCGGTGAAATGCATCCCTTCGGCCGCTGGGCCGACCACGAGGCGGGCTGCGCCGAGAAGGCGAAACCGCGCCAGGCCGACACGATGCCCTGCCGGGCCTGCCATGTGGAGCACCGCGAGAGCATAGAGCCGCCCGTCGTCTCGACCCAAGCGTCGTGCGTTGAGTGCCACCGTCAGGGGATACCGTCGTCTCTCCCGGCGCCGCCGATGGCCACCACCGTGTCGAGGCAGCTTGACTACAGGACGTTCTCGCACGCGCTCCACTACCGGAGCGGCGCCAAGGTGCAGCTCGAGTGCGGCGACTGCCACGTCAAGGCCGAGCAGGGCGAAGAGGTGCTCGCCCACTCGGAGTTCCGCCGCGTGACGTTTGAGCGCTGCATGGAGTGCCACGAACCGCGGGGCCGCGGCCCCAAGTCCAAGCCGGGCCCGGACCTCTCGGCGCATTGGCATGGGGCGAGGGACGACGGCGGCAGCCGGTGTCTCCAGTGCCACGAGACCCTCTACACGGGGGCTCCGCGGCTCGTCGCGCGGGTTAAGCCGCCTCCGAGTACGCTCTTCAGCTTCGAGAGCCGCTCGCATGCGCAGCAGGCCGACCAGGACTGCGGCGAGTGCCACCGCAGGGCCCTTGAGCTCCTGGGCGGCCGGCCTCAGGTCAAGGTCAAGTTCGAGCACCGCACGCACTTGACGAGCTTGGCCGACCCCTTGGCGGACGCCCAGTGCCTGGCCTGCCACGCGGCGGTGGCGAGGTCGCCGGTGCTTGCCGGGAACGCACGGCCCTTTGAAGCGGCGGCTTGCGGCGAAGTCTGCCACGCCGACCGGGTCGGGGTGCCAGTGCCTCAGGCGGTCCCGTCTGCGCTTGCCCCGCGGCCCAGGCTCCAGGCCGAGTTCCCTCACGACGTGCACCTCGAGGTCGAGCGAAGGTGCTTCGGCTGCCATGTGCTTGAGGACCGGGGCGTGCCCCTCCCCTCGCCGAGGACCGAAACCGACGTCCAGGACTGCTCCCGGTGCCACACCAGCGCTCACGAAGCCGTGGCGGGCGGGCATTGCCAGGCCTGCCATGTCATGGGCGGCGAGGTGGAGGACGTCGTGTACGGGAACAATACGGTGCCGTGGGAGCGTCCCGTAAGCGAAGAGTTCACCCACTGGAGCCGCGGCCATTTGCCCCTCACGCAGGCCGGCCGGTGCGGCGAGTGCCACGACGAGGCGACGACGAGGGGCGCGACGACGATCGACGCGGTGCCGATCCCGGCGGATGGACAAACCGCCGCCTGCCGCGGGTGCCACGTCGGAAAGCAGGAGCGGTTCCACTGGCGGTGAAGGAGGGTCAGGCCAGTGGACCAAGGAGAGCGCAAAAGGCCTTGACACCCCACCAAGCGAGGGTTTACCTTCTTCATCTCTTACGGGTTTTCAGACCGTGCGGCAGGCTTCATCCAACGCGAGCAGGCGCCTGCCTCCTTTCGGCTGCGGTTGGGCCTTCGGGTGAGCACCGCAGGCGGGTATGGAAAACGTAACTCGAGTCAGGTCGTAGCGGTGATCGTAGCGAAGGTCCTTCAGACCGTGGCGGGGTTCTTCAGCCGAATGATGGGCAGGCCTGAGGCAAGAGTGGATTCAGACGCGGCGCAGGTGAGCCTGCTCCTCACCACCAGCTTCGAGGACCGCGAGGTCCCAGATCCGCTGCGGATCTGCCCCGATCACGGCTGCCTGGTCCAGGCCTCTGACAAGTACTGCCCCTGGCACGGCACAAGGGTCAAGTCCTTGATCGGGTTCGTGGTCGATCAGCACAAGATCGATAGGGCTCTGAGCAGCGGCGCGTACGGCGTGGTATATCGCGCCGTGAGCGAGTGTAACCCAGAGTTCTTCAGCGCGATCAAAATCCTCAGGCCGCCCTACTGCTATCGCCCCAAATCGGTTGAAGACTTCATCGGCCAGACGACGAAAACAAAGGGTTTCGGAGGTGGAAACGTCGTGGCGATTTATGACGTCAGGCGAATGCCCTGGCCCCAGATCCGAATGGAGCTCATTCGTGGGCCCAGCTTGCGTCAGCTGATCGACCAGGAGATCAATCAGGAGACGAAGGTGCGGGCAGCAGAGCCAGTTGGCCCGCTGTTTCCTGTGCTCAATTGCCTTGACATCCTGATCGGAGTGGCGAGGGGTCTCGCCTCGGCCCATCGGCTCAGGAAGTTGCACCGCGACATCGACCCGATGAATATCATGCTCCGGCAGGAGCCTGGGTACACCCTCCAGGAGCGGGTCTGCGTTATCGACTGGGGCATTGCGCTTCAACTAGCCAACGAGGCCGAGTTGGAGGAGGATCAAGCGCAAGCGGAGAAAGAGAAGGCGAAGAAACGGAAGCAGATCGTCGGCAAGCTGCCTTACATGGCGCCCGAGTCTTTCAGGGGGGTGTACTCGACTCGTTCGGACGTCTACCAGCTCGGGGTGACTGCCTTCGAGCTGCTTACCGGCGAACGGCCCTACGACGACGCTACCGAGCCCACGCTGAAGGCCTGGGGGCGGCTTCACCTCAGCGCGCCCAAGAGCATGTCCTCGGTCCGCGCTGGAATTCGCAAGGACGTGCGCAAGGTGGTCGAGAGGTGCCTCGCGTACCGCCCCGAAGACCGCTACGCCAACGCCGGCGAGGTGCTGGAGGCGCTAGAGTTCGTGCGGTGGAAGATTCTCGAGCCGCTGTGGCGGAAGGTCGCCAAGGTTGCCGCCGCGGTAGTGCCTATCCTGCTCGTGGCGGCGTTCGCGTTCTATGGCGTCTGCTTCACCGATCTCCAGGATGCGGGGTTGCTTTCCAAACCCTGGCGGCCGGACGTGAGCCCAGCCGTCGGCAACACGTTCTACATCCGGAGCGAGACCGCGATGGCGTTCGTCGGCCCGGGGAACCCTGTGTGTGCGGTACCTCTTGGCATGAACTTCCAGCAGGCCGGCAAGAAGATCACCTCCGCTGTGTTCTACAACCCTTTGCAAGCTTACCAGCCGGTGGAGCTGAAGACGCTCGGCGAAGGGGCTGACTTCGGGGCTACCTTCGACGTGAATAACGTCTTCAGAGTGTTTGGAGAGTGGCTCAAGCGGCCGGAGGCCGCGCCTGAGGAACCGCTCTGCCTGCAACTGAGCATCGACTTGAGCGGGGGTCCCCCGTGGTGGATCCGGGACAAGATCTATCTGCAGGCGGACGATAAGCCCCCGGTATTCGAGCGCGCCAAGATCGGAGAGGTAGATTTGCTGCCACAGCCTGGGGATGGGACGAAGAAGCTCTACCTCGAGCTTGAGGGAGATCTCCAGTTCGAGTTCAAGCTGAGCGACAACGGCGCCTTGGGCACGTTCGATGACCCGGGCGACCGCTCCGCGGCGTTTCTGCTGTACGAGAAGGCGGACAGGAACAACAAGGTGATCCTCAGACGCCCTGCAAGGGAGAACGTCGCCATCGATCCCAGCGGCCGAGGGGAGTTCCTGGAGGGGGCATATGTTGCCCGCGGCCAGGTGCTTGCGTACCCATCGGCCTACGGCCCACTGGAGATCGAGGCCAAAGACAAGGCAGGCAATGTCGCCAAGCTCAGCGAGCGCGGTGTGGAGTTCCTGCCCGACCTTTGGCCGACTTACGTGAGATGGAGGAAGCCAGAGTACAGAGGTAATCGCGTCTACCTCACCTTTGAGACCAGGGACGAAAAGGGCCTTCTCCAGGAGCCCAAGCCAGAGCCGGGCTGGTTTGGGGTGGAAATTGAAGTTAACGGGGTAGTGAAAAAGAAATGCTCAGCCGAGGAGATCCAGTTCAAGCGCAGGGACGAGTCCGGCGTGTACGAGCTGAGCCTGGACCTCGTGAAGACGGTGGCCCAGAAAATCAGCGTGAGCGTGGACGACCGAGCAGTGAACGGCGGAGGGAAGAAGGACGCCGCGGCGAAGGCGGACGGTGTCGAGTACCCCTTCGAGGTCGGCCCGGACGTCGCGCCGGCTCTCGAGCAGGACTTCGTGATCTCTTCATTCTGCGGCCAGGGACCGCAGGCGCCGGAGCGACGGAGCGTGTTCGAGAATGCTCGCCAGGATCCTAAGAAGGCCATTGCCTTGCTCCGGACGCGGATCCGGCCGCAGATGGTCCGGATTTCTCACCAACCCAAGGAGTACCAGGTATTGATCGCTGCTGGAGCGCCCTGGAAGGTTGCCGCCAAGCCAGAGAGCGGCGTATGCTGGCAGTACGAGCTGAGCGCCGAGGAGCAGAAGCAGGACAAGGGGCGCCTGCCCTTCGCCTTCAGCACCGCGCGGGACTCCGGCTTCGTGATCGACGTCCAGTGGGAGTACGATCCGTCGCTGCCGGAAAAGCAGGAGGTGACGGCACGGGTGGAGGGACTTGAGGGGAGCAAGCCCAAGCTTGATCGCCAGGTGTGCTCGGGCAATCTCCAGGTCGGGCCTGGATCCCCGACCCTGTTGCTGGAGGGCGAGTGGGGCCTTAAGCTCAGCAAGGTCGAAGTGAAGCTCCTCGATGGCCCACCCGGAAAGGGGTATTTGAAGGAGCGCGGCATCGGGCAGGAGTCCTGGCAGGTCAAGCTGAGTCCGGAGGACGTCAAGAAGGCGCTTTACCGACCCCCCGGCGACTTCCCGCAGGCGTTGCAGAAGGACAGGGATTTTGAGGGCCTGCTGCGGTTCGCGGTCACCTACACCGACGTGTACGGGAACACGGAGACGCGCAAACACATACTGGTTCTCGCGCCAAGCCTCGCGGCTGGACCGGGCATCCTGCTTACGGACGAGGTAGGCAACCCGGCCAAGGAGGAGCCGTGCGTCAGCCGGCCCCACCCGTGTCGCCTGTACATCTGGAGCCGTCACGGAATCCAGTCCGTGAAGGTCAAGGAAGCTACTGAGGACAGGCCGGAGCGGCCTCTCTTCTGGAACTGTGCCGGCACGGAGCCGCCACGCGTGAGCGAGCCTTTGGATTTCACAAAGCACACTGACCGGATCGATTATTCGACAGGGGTACGCATTGAGGTCACGGTCACGGACCTCGCGGGCAGGTCCAGTACGGTCAGGGCACGCATCATAAACCCCAACCCCCCGCAGGAGCCGGACTTCGTGCCCTGGCAGAACCTGCGCTGGCTCCTGATCCCTCGAGACAAGCCCACGTACATGCTCCAAACCGAGGTCTCTGCCGAGCAACTGGACAAGCTGCTGCCCGAGGGGTCTTGGGAGGCGATCCTGAAGAAGCAGGAGATTCACGACCTGACCGAATGCGCTTATCCCCCCGACGAGATCATTCAGAAGGCACAGGGCGCCCGAGCGAAGCCCATCGAGGGAGTCTGCTGGGAACACGCGCAGGCACTAGCGGAGCAGGCGAGAATACGGCTGCCGAGCTACGAGGAGATCGACGCGATCCTGGTGCAGGCCGAAGGCGGGCTGGTCGGCGGCCCCGACCAGATCCTCAGGAATCTGCTTGGCCTGGAGAACTTTGCCAACTCGCCTCAAACCCCGGAGCTCCTGGAGGCCAGAGGCCAGGGTCAGGTCGTAGCCGACGTGGATTACCCACGTGGAAACGAAGGCAATCCGGCATTCCGAAGTCTCAAGCAGTTCGGTCTCGAGCAGTTCGGTCTCAAGCAGTTCCTGGGCAATTGCTCGGAGCTGGTGCTCGAGGCGTCTAATCCCGGCGTCGCTGCAGGCGGTCGTGCCAGGAGGTACCTCTTTGGCTGCAGCTACGTGTACCAGTTCGTGCTGAATCGCAACCCCCAGGCGACGCCCTGCGGTTTCGTCATGCTTCGAGATAAGCCCAGATTAGGGCGGCCTGAAGAGGTTGATGACGATTGGACGCCCGTCAAGAAGAAGGCGCGCCTGAAGCGGACGGGCTTTCGATTTGTCGTCGATGCGGACATGGCGGTGAACAAGGGTTTCTACACGGAGTATGTGAATGCAAAAAGATCGGTTAACGCGAAACCACGGTAAGGCGCTCCGCGCTCATGTCCCCCAGGTCGTTGCCGTACTCGGTCTGATCCTCGCGGCCGGCTGCGGAGGTCGAATGCTCGTTGAGGACGCCGACGTCAAGGCGCTCAAGGCTGTGGACCCGCTTCCTTACCACGCTGTCGTGGTGGTGGAGGTGCCCCGAACCCCGGGGGTCCTCGAAGAAGAGAGGGAGGAGCTCGCATCCTTGGTAGCGAAGAGCCTGGAAGACGCCTGCAAGGAAGCCAACGCATTTTCAGAATGGCAAGTTATCACTGCTGGCAACTTACCGGCCGCACCACCTGATTCCGATCTGGTGCTCACTGCCGAGGCGGGGCTCCTCAAGGAGGCTGGGGCGCCGCCGAGCAAGGTTCGAAGCGTCGGGCTGGCAGTAGGCAGCAGCCTCTTGTGGCTCGCTGCAGGGTTCCCTGGCTGGTTTGTACCGGATTGCACTTTCGAAAACCTCCCCCTCGAAGTGCGCATGAGAGCTAGGCGGCCGGATGCGCCCAACCCGCCGACCGGTGAACGGCTCCCTTGCGGCCCGCAGTCGCTGAACTTCTTCGAGCGTGCCTCGTGGCTCCAGTACGTGGCGCAGCTCGTATGGCCGCCCGTCGGCCTGCCGTCTAACGAGCAGCGCGCTCGACGGAGCTTGATCTTGTCGTCGCTCGAGGAGATCGAAGTCCATGCGGCCCGGTTCAGCAAGCGGAACGTGGCGTTTCTGCAGATCGAGGCCAGCGAGCCTTTCGTGCTGGCGAAGAAAGCGCGCGATCCAGGGGAAGGGACGGTGCTCGTCTTCTTGCCCCAGCCTGTCGTCGACATGAAAGGGAATGGCCGGCCGCCCGCGCTGGCGGCAGGCCAAAACATCCTGGCGTTCTTCGCGGCGCAGAGGTCCCCAAACGCGAGCGAAGACCTGGTCGAGTTGAGGACATACCTTGACAGGCTCGCCGGACCCGACGAGAAGGCTCGGACCCGCGTGAGCAAGCTCGACCTAGCCAACCTCGCGAACCGTTTCCCCAATGTCTACCGGATACCGATGGCGAGATTCGATGCCAAACCAACCCTGCGTCTCGAGCTGACCCTAGACGATGGATCCAGATCGACCTTCACGATCCTGCGGCCAAGTCCGGCGGCCGCGCCCCCCCGCGGCGGCTAGCATGGCCACCAAGCTCTACTGCACCCAGTGCGGCAAGGAGATCGGCCGGCGGCCCGACTGCCCATACTGCAACGCGCCGTCCGAGTACTGGAACATCGAATCGCCCCATCTGTCAGCCTCGCACGGCGAAGATGGCCAGGTGCCTTCCGGGAGAACCGCGGCCGAAGAGGAGGAACGAGCGGCGCCGACCGAGGAGGATGCTGTGGAGGAGCCGTCGGACGAGGCCCCCGGGGACGCCGAGACGCGTATGACTTCGTGGTTCAACGCGACCGGCGAGCACGACGATGAGGAGGAGGCCTACGCGCTCCGGCTCCTCAAGGCCGCACCGCCTGGTGCACCCGCCAAGGCCTCGCCCGGGAACACCATGACCCTGCCGCCCGCTGACAAGGGGGGAAGACCCAACGCCACCATGACCCTCGGCGTAGAGGATGGGCCGCGTGTCCTCGTGGCGGCATTGTTGAAGGCAGGAGAGGCCCAGGACGCTGCCTACCCAGTTTACGAGGGCAAGAACTTCCTCGGCAAAGGATCAGGAAACGACATCGTCATCGACGACGGCTACGTCTCCGAGGTCCATGCCGTCCTCGTGTGTTCGCGGGCCGGCGACAAGGTGGCCTTCAAACTGACTGACAAGGGCTCGAAGAACGGCACCTACGTCAACGGCGCCAAGCTCCAAGCCAAGCAAGCCAAGGATCTCCAGCTCGGGGCGAACATCCGGCTTGGAAAAACTGAGCTGCGTCTTGAGCCCGCGGACAACAGCGCGGCGACGAGCTAAGTGTGGACGCACATAACGTCCGTCTCTGGGTTACAGTAAGTGGAAGTCAACGCACGCCGGGATGAGTCCCGCCCGAGCGCCGGCCAGCTCCTGGCTGCTCCTTGAGGAGCCGTCCGGGCCGCCCGCTACCGGCAATAGGCCGGCGGTGTCGCAGAGGAGCCCATCGCCGGGCGTCGCGTCGAGCCCGCAAGGCTGCCCGCCGAGCGACTGGAAGGGCTCGGGGGGAGGGCTCCCGCCGGCGAAGAGGTGCCGTAGGAGGTAGATCGGGTCCGAGAGACGTCCACCTCGCCGTCGTCGTTCATGTCGGCGGCGTCGAGGCAGCCCGGGCCTGCGGCGCCGCGGAAAAGGAATTCGAGCAACTGGACCACGTCGGTGAGCTTGGGTCCAGGTCGGCCCGCAGGAAGAGGAACTCCCCAGGGTCGATCGCGACGCGCCGGGGCTCGCCCGCGATCCCCGGGCGGGCCGCGATGCCGGCGATCGTCAGCTCGCTCTGGAGCCTGCCCGGGACCGCGGGCAGGGCGGGCGACTGCGACGACGGCGAGAGGATGCCCGAGTGCTCGCCGAAGGGCGCGACCTCGCGGATGTCCGCCACCACCCGGAGGAGCGGCTGTGACGGAGCCGCTCGTCGCCGCGAAGGGGATCCTCTGGAGCCCGCCGGAGCCGTCGTCTTGAAGGAGGATCGCCCCGGCGAGGAGGAGGTCCCTGCCGGCCGAGGCACCCTCTCCGCTTTTCGCCCCGAGTACTTCGCGAAACACTTCATCCCCCTCAGTAGCCTTGCCCAGATTCGCATTGGAGTGACTCTCATCTAAAGTTACCTTTTTCGCGTTTCCTAGAAAGTAATGTACCAGGGAGCGTTCGCGGCGCTGCCCGCGAACTTGAAAGAGGACGTGGGTGGCCCGACGGCGAAGTAGACAGGCCTCGGGGCGCGCTGGTGTCGATCGCGGCCCCGGCCGCGGTCCCCGGGGATGCCCGAGGACCGCGCGGGACCGACTCGGCTACCCGCCGCCCACGATCAGGTCCACGCCCACGCTCATCTCGTAGGTGCGCGCGGGCTTCAGCTTGCTCGCGGGCGACTCCTCGCGCGTCACGCTGCCACCCCAGATCGGGATGGCCGGGATGAAGAAGTCGTAGAGGGTGCTCTGACCCTGGTCCCGCACCCGGTGCCGGCCGCCCCAGTGGGTCCCGTGGGCGTTGAGCCAGGTGAAGGAGTACGCGATCCGGAACCCCGTCGTCTCGTACCGCGTACCGTCGGGGTCGAACCAGACCTGGGGCCTCGTGGTGAAGGCCACCCACTCGCCATACCCCGCCGTCTCGAAGCGCCCGAAGGCGTTCGCGAGCACGATCGAGACGCGCTCCGCCACGACCTCGCTGGGCCCGGAGGGGAAGCGGAGGGCGTCCTGGAAGACGGTCATGCAGACCAGGTACCGGTACGGCGCCGGCTTGTCCCCCTCGCAGGGCGGGAAGGACTCGCAGCCCAGCGGGTCCTTCGTCGGGTCGAGGCCGCAGTCCGGGAAGGGCGCGGGAGGGGCGCTGCCGCCGAGGAGAAGGTAGGTGAGCGTGAAGACCGCGTCGGCGATGTCCAGCTCGCCCGAGTCGTTCGAGTCGGCGGCCTCGAGGCACGGGAGGTCGATGCCCCCCAGGAACAGGTACATGAGGGCCCCTATCGCATCGGCGATCTCGATCTCGCCGTCGGCGGTGGAGTCGCCGCGGACGAAGGGGACCTCGTCCAGGGGCCCCGGGGGCCCGTCGCCCTCGAGGGGCCGGGCGACGATGCGCAGGCTCCAGACGCTCGCGGGCGATGCCGCGTTCTCCTGGCGCAGGTCGATCGAGATCCTCGGGGGCTTGACCTCGACGGGCACGAGACCGCTTGCCATGTCGATCCCCGGCGTGGCGTCGATCTTCACGAGGAGGTCCATCTGCTGGAGGAGCGCGACCTCGCCCCCCTGCCGGTAGAGCCCCGCCCCGGTCACGCGGTGCTCGAC
>JACQVW010000894.1 GCA_016209535.1 Planctomycetota bacterium
CGCCCCTGGAGCGCTCGTCCTGGCCGGCGAGCCAGGCCGCCCACGCTTCGGGCGCGTCGAGGCTGAGCCGGACCAGCGGGTCCGAGGCGCTCCCGAGGCACCGCCGCGCCTCCTCGATCGCCCCGAGGGCGGCCGAGCACTGGTTCCGCGCGATCTCGAGGAGGGCCATGCGCCGGAGCACGGCGGCGCGGTCCTCCCTCGCGAGCAGGCTCCCGCCCGCCTCGAGCAGCGCCTCCAGGTCCTTCTGCGTCGCCTCGAGGTCCCAGGCGCACTCGTGGAGCTCCGAGAGGCGGGCCAGGCTCTCGACCCTCTTCCCCGTGGCATCCGGCGGCAGGGCGTCGAGCATGCGGCGCTGGTGCTCGATGGCCCCCTTCAGGTCCCCGCAAGCCTGGAGCCGCCTCACCGCCGCCGGCGCGTAGCGGCGGAAACCGGGCTCGTTGCCCGACTCGAGCCAATGGTAGGCGAGGACGTCGCTCCAGGCCTCCGAGCCCCCGGAGCCGCCGGCCGCGTCCTCGATGGCCTGCGCGAGGCCCAGGTGCAGGGCCTTCAGGCGGCCGGGCTCTTGACCTTCGAGCGCGATGGAGCGAGTGACCTCGTGCAGCACGTTGTACGCTCGCAATCCCCCGGGAGATTCGCCGGCGGCCACGAGGCCCAGCCTCGCGAGGCGCTCCAGCGTCTCCCTCACCGGAGCCTCGTCCTTGCGCAGGCATCGGGCGAGGAGCGCGATCGAGGCCGGCGCCCTGCACACCGCCAGCCAGTCCAGGGCGTCCCTCGAGACCGCGTCGAGGGCGTCCACCCTCCTCCGCATCACCGCCCCGAGGCTCCCCGGCAAGGGGAGATCGGCCAGGGATGCAGGGAAGACCCACGCCGAGCCGGAGTACTTGACGCGCTCCGCCGCTACGAGCTCCCTCGCGAGCTCCAGGAGGAGCCCAGGGTTCCCCGCCGAGACGCGGACCAACGTCTCCAGGATGGCGCTCGGGACGTCCTCCTGCCCGAAAGCTTCGCGGACGAGATCCCGGGAGGTCTCCGCCGCGAAGGCCCCGAGCCGCACGCTCTCGACGCCGCTCACGTGCAGCTCATCGCCCCGCAGCTCGTCCCGCCTCGAGATGACGACCATGAGACGCCGCGCGCGTCGCGACGCATCGCCGCGCTCGAGGGCGGCACTCACGAGCTCCAGGGCGAACCGCCTCACGATCCTCGACGCGCGGTGGAAGTCGTCCACGTGCAGGAGGACCGGGACCTCCTTGGCCGTCTCGAGCACGAGCCCCTCGATGCGGCTCGACATCTCCTCCCCGCCGCCCGCTGCGGCGCCCGCCCCAGCGCCGGCACTCAACCTTGCGCACGTGCCCACTCCCCTCGTCTCGAGGGCCGCCACGATCGCTTCCAGCACGGGCCCCAGGTGCCCCGACACCGACGCCCCATCGAGGCTGACGAAGGCGCCGCCGCTGACCTGGACGAGGGCCCTGAGCTCCTGGACGAGCCGGGTCTTCCCCACGCCGGCCGGCCCCTCGAGGACGACGCAGGCGCTCTCCGGCTCCGGTCCCAAGACGCGGCGGAAGCGCTCCTCGAGAAGCCCCAGCTCCCGCTCCCTCCCGACCAGCCTCCCTGCCCTCACCTCGGGGACCCTCGATCTCGCCTCGGGCGCGCCTCCCTGCCCGAGGTCCTCGCAGAGGACCTCCAGCGCCGAGCGGGCGCTGTCGAACCTGTCCTCGGGCCTCTTCCTCAACAGGCGGCCCACGAGCCGGGCCACGCTCTCCGGCAGGTCCCGCCTCAGCCGGGTCAGCGGCACCGGCTCCGCTTCCAGGTGCATCCTCAGGAGGGACCGCGAGTCCTTGGCCTCGAAGGGAGGCACCCTCGCGCAGACGTGGTAGAAGAAGGCCCCCGCCGAGTACAGATCGCTCCGCCTGTCCGCCGGCTGCTTCCGGATCCGCTCCGGGGAAAGGTACCGCGGCGTGCCCATCACCTTCTGCCAGGCCACTCCCTCGCGGCTCAAGAGACCGAAGTCGATGATCTTCACCTTCCCGGCGCTCCCGAACACCTTGGCCTCGAGCCTCGCCACGTCGGCCTCGCCGTCCCCTTCCGCGCCGCAGGGCGCGGCCTCCAGGAGGACGTTCGATGGCTTCAGGTCGTTGTGGAGCAGCCCGTGGGAGTGGAGGAAATCGAGCCCCCGCAGCACCTGCTTGAAGATGTCGACGAGCTGGTCCGCCGTCGCGTGCTCCGTCGCCGCGAGGGCGTCCTGCCCGTCGATGAAGGCGGTCGTGAAGAAGAGCTCCCCCGTCCCCCGGACCTGGCCGAAGTCGAAGGCCGACGCGATGTTCTCGTGCTGGACCTTCACCAGGATCGAGAACTCGTCCCGGAACCGCTCCATGAACTCGGCGCTCGCCTTGTGCCCCCAGATGGCCTTGAGGGCCACGCGCCGGCCTCCGGCGCTCGCATCCTCCACGAGGAAGACCCGCCCCATGCCTCCCCGCCCGAGCTCCCGGACGACGCGGTACCTCCCGTTGATCGTCCCGTCCTCGGTCCTCAGCGATCCCTTGTCTGGTGCCGCCATGTCTCTCGAGTGAATTCCCAGAGGCTCGACCCTCCCCGCCGTCACAAGACGGCGAGGTACTCGTTCAAGCTGAGACGCACCGCCTCCTTCTCGTAGAGCTTCAGTATCGACCTCCGGAACCCGCCCGCCTCGTCCTTCTCGAGGAGGTCGACGAGCCTGTCCGCAGGGCTGCCGTCCGGCTCGAGGATCACCTTGACCGCGGGCCGGTCCAGGAACCTCGGGTTCGCCGGAGGCTCGACGACCGTCGCGACCTCGCCCGTGTCGAGTCGCACCAGGCATCCCACGGCGTAGAGGCCCACCAGGTTGACGAAGGCCTTGACGACGACGGGGTCAAGCTCCGTCCCCGACCGGTCCAACATGGCCCGGACCACCTCCTCGCCCTGCAGCGCAGCGCGCGCCAGGCGCCCGGGGGCCGTCGCGTTGTCGTAGAAGTCCGCCACGGCCACGATCCTCGTGTAGAGGTTCTGCCGCTGCGAGACCCTCAGCCTCGGGTAGCCCGTGCCGTCGAAGCGCAGGTGGTGCAGGAAGGCGACGATGGCTGCCTTGGCGACGCCGTCGGTCACCTTCTGCTGGAGCAACTTCTCGACGCCGCTCGACACGTGCGCCTCGTAGCACCTCGAGTCAGCTCCGGAGAGCGCCTCCCGGCAGCAGGACCGCAGTTCCTCCGGGAGCGACACCTTGCCTACGTCGTGCAGCAACGCGGCCAGACCGAGGTCCGCGATGAGCTTCTTCGTGAGGCCGACCTTGGCGCCGAGCATCACCGAGAGGATCGCCACGTTGACTCCGTGGTTGGCGAGGGGGCTCCCCCAGTCCTTGACGTTCGTCAGGGCGAGGAGCTGGCTCCCGCCGCCCAGGGCGATGTCGACGATCGTCTGGACCCTGCGCTTCAGCAGGTTCCAGTCGACTCCCCGCCCTCCCTTCACGGCCTCGAGCGCCGCCTCCAGCGCCGTGATGGCCTTGAAGTAGATCTCCGTGGCCGGCACTCCCCCTTCCCCGTCCTGCACGTTGAGGTCGCTCGACTCCCCGTGCCTGGAGAGATGGACGCGGTCGAGGCCCAGGACCGCTGCGGCGGCCTCGAGCTCGTGCCAGGGGTCCTCGCGCGAGGGGACTTGCCGATTCAAGAGCGTCACGAGCCCTTCGATCTCCTCCCTCGTGAGCTCCGAGTCGAACCGCATCTCGCCGAGGTCCCGCGCCTTGAGGACCTCCAGGACGAAACGGAAGCTCTGGTGGCTCCTGAAGTCCGTCTTGATCCGCGTCTTGTTCAAGAACAGGCACTCTCCCACGCGCGCGAAGCTGCAAGCCCCTTCGAGGCTCAGCACGCTCCGGATGCACTCCTCCAGGCTCGCGGCCGCGGCGGCGAAGTTCTGGTGCTTGTGCGAGTAGAGCCGCCCGAGCCTCAGCGCGACGGCGAAGTGGCACACGAGGGCCTGGCCGTGCTTCCGGAGCGCGGCCCGGTTCGGCTGCACAGATTGTCCGGGCCTCTCGTGCCCCCTATCCATCGCGGACTCCCTTCGATGCAAGGTCCCGCCTCCGCGCCGCGCTCTCGACGATGCCGAGGACGCACCGCGCGGCGGCGCCAAGCTGGCCGTGTTTCCTCTTCGCGAGCCTCCTCAGGAGGGTCAGGCACTCCGGCCGCGGGTGGTGGCGGAGGGCCCACAGGGAGGCCCGTTTCCGCTGGACCGACCTCTTGCCCTCGAAGATCGACCAGCGGAGCAGGTCGTCCGCGATGAGCCGGATTCCCTGCTCGGGGTCGGCATCGAGCAGCCCTTTGAAGCACTGCTCCTTTGTCGGGTGGTCGAGGTCCAGGAACCTGCCCGTCCTCGTGAACGCCGCGAGGTCGCGGAAGGCGGCGGGACAGGTCGTCTTCGCGAAGAACTGGATGGCCAGCGACGCGAGCTCCACGGAACGCTCGCGCAGGAGCGGCGCCATGCTGGGGCCGCACCTGGGGTCGCCCAGCTCGACGAGGCTCTTCGCCGCCGCGATCCTGACCCGCTCGTCCTCGTGCCGCAGGCCGGCCGCTATGCGGTCCCCGGCGTTCTTGTCCGTCACGAGGAGCAGGTCCATGACGGCGCAAGCCATGTCAGGGTCCGGGCTCAAGAGGTACGGCGCGTACACGTCGCTCAGGCCGCCTCCGAACCCGCGCAGGACCTCCCGGATCGCGGGAGCATGCTGGCGGTGGCTCAGGAGCTCGCAGAAGTACGGGGCAGCCTCGGGCTCCAGGGCCGCCATGAGCTTGAAGACGTCGTGCTCCGCCGGGAGGTCCTGCGCTTGCCTGAGGAAGATGCCCACGAACCGCAGCGTCGCCTTGTCGCAGAGGCTCCTGAGCATCTCCTTCAACGCCTGGCGCTGCGCGTCCGTGAGGCTCCACCGGTGCTCGTCCTTCAGCTTCCGGATCATCCCTTCAGCATGGGCGAACTCGAAGCGCGTGAAGAGCGCCACCAGCACCGAGCGGACCAGGCTCATCGCGTCCTGGAAGGACTGGAAGTCCTCGCCCTGGGACCGTATCTGGACCAGGATGCTCAGGAAGTCGTAGAGGGGGAAGTACGCCTCCTCGGCGTCCGCGAGCTGGGTGATGGCCTTCAGGTCCACCTCGGTCAGCTCCAGGGCCGGGTCGCCGTCGGAGAGCCGCTCGGTCCTCTCCGCGACGAGCCGCTGGAGGCGCTCGTGCTCCTCCTCGTCGATGGAGAAGCGCACGAGGTCCATGCGCTCCGGGCGCGCGCCGGCCGCCGGCGCGCTCGAGGGGCCGAGGTCCGTAGCCATGTCGTCGAGGAACTTGACCTGGACGTGGGTGAAGTCCTTCTCCCAGAAGAGGGTGCAGAGGTCGTCCTCGACCCGGTCCATGGCCCGGGACTCCTTGAGGCAGACCAGGAACTCCATCAGCTCCTCCAGGGTGAGGTCCTCCTGGAAGACGACCTCCTTGACGAAGTCTTTGTGGAGGCGGCTCGCGAGGCTCACCTCGGCCCGCGCCTCCTGGTACACGACCGCATCCTCGTAGACCAGCTCGAGCTGCCTCACCTCGAGCCTCAGGGGACCGCCGGCAGCGGCGCGGAACTTCTGGAAGGCGGAGAAGAGGGCGCCCAGCGAGCCCTGGACCACCCTCCCCTCCTTCGGGTAGAGGAGGATGTGCTTGTCCACCACGACGAGGCTCCGGACGAAGTCCTTCACCTCGGCCACAAGGGCGGGCTCGGGCAGAGCTTCCCCGGGAGCGGTCTCTTCATCCGAGCTCTTCGGCTCTCTCGAGATGGCCGTCGACATGCGATCCTCGCGCTGGGTGGGCAGCCACTACAGAGCTGCCGCGCCTCACTACGAGAAGCATCCGATGGCCCCTTCCGCCGGGCCAACTGGACCTCGGCGCACCTTACCAGCCCGTGCTCTTACGCGGCCCCTCCCAGGACTCCGTGGAGGAACGCGAGGACCTCGGCGCGCATGGCGGCCGTCTCGAGGTGGCCGACGTCGTACCGGATGAGCCGCCAGGCCTGCGAGGCGCCGGCCTGCCCGTAGAGCTGCTTCATCTGCCGGTCGATTCTGTCGAGCCCCTCGGGCGGGGTCAGGGGATCGAGGTTCCCGGCGAGGCTCAGGTGGGGCCTCGGGCAGATCAGGGCCTGGATCCGCGCCGTGGTGAAGTGCTTCAGCAGGCCGGGAACGTAGTAGTAGATCCCGTGGCCGTCCAGGCCGCGGCGCTCGAGGAGCGCGTGGAAGTCCGTCATGCAGCAGAGGTCCGCGATGGCGGCCACGCGCTCGTCGAGGGCGGCCGTCCACCAGGAGAGCGTGCTCCCCATGGACATGCCGGCGGCCCCGATGCGCCGGGGATCGACGTCCGGCCGCGAGCAGAGGTAGTCGAGGGCCCGGAGGCAGTCGTAGACCATGTGCCCGAAGAGCACGCGGCCCTTCCAGAGCATCTCCTTGAAGAGCTCCGACTCGGTCCTCCCGCGCCGCTCGCCGAAGTTCCACTGGTCGATGGCCAGGACCGCGTAGCCGCGCGACGCCAGGGCCTCGGCGTACGGCGGCCCTTGCAGCTCCGGCCGCCCGCGGAGGAGCTCTTCCTTCCCGAGGACGTAGTCGTCCCCGTGAGCGTGGCTGTAGAGCACCGCCGGGCAGCGCGCGGCCTTCCGGAGCGGCCTGACGAGGCACGCCGGAACCTCCTCGAGGCCGTTCAGGTCGAGGACGAGGCGCTCGAGCCAGTAGTGGGGCCGCTCCTCGACGCTCACGGTCCTGCACGCAATGCTCCCGTACCGGTCGGGGAGGTCGCCCAGGAGTGAGTAGAGGAGCCGGCGCTCCCTCGCGGCGTCGCCGCCCCCGCGTTCGTCGCCCCCGCGTGCGCCGCCGTCCGCACCCTGCGTACCCTGCGCACCTTGCCTGCCCTGAGTACCCTGCGTGCCCTGCGCACCCTGCGTACCTGGCGTGCCCTGCGTGCCCTGCGTGCCCTGCGTGCCCTGCGCACCCTGCGCACCCTGCGTACCTGGCGTACCC
>JACQVW010000879.1 GCA_016209535.1 Planctomycetota bacterium
AGGAAGCGCCGCTGCCCTTCCTTGTAGATCGTGTCGAAGACGAGGCTCGACTTCCCGGACCCGCTCACCCCCGTGAAGACCGTGAGCCTCTCGCGGGGGATCTCGAGGCACACGTTCTTCAGGTTGTGCTCCGAGGCGCCTCGGATCCGGATGGTCCTCATCGCTCCTCTGGCTCGCCGGGGGCTTCCGCGGCGGCGCGCCGGACCGCCCGGGCGCCGGAAGGATCAGCGATTGTAGCTCCTCGCGATCTCCTTCGCCGCGCGGGCCAGGCCGTGCTCGACGAGCGAGGCGAGCAGGTCGCGGAGCGGGATCCCCTCCTTCGATGCGGCCAGCGGGATGAGGGAGGTCCCGGTCATCCCGGGAAGGGTGTTCACCTCGAGGACCTGGATGCCACCCGAGGGCGTGAGGAACATGTCCGTGCGCGAGAGGGGGGCGCAGCCGATGATGGAGTGGACCGCGACCGCCGTCCTCTGGACGAGGGCCGTCTCCGGGGGCGTGAGGGGCGCCGGGCAGATTTCCTCGCTCGCCCCGGGCGTGTACTTCGCGTGGTAGTCGAAGAAAGCGCTCGAGCGGGGCCGGATCTCGATGGGGAGGAGCGCCCTCGGCGGGCCGTCCGTCTCGAGCACCCCGCACGTGAGCTCTCGACCCCGGACCGCCTCCTCGACCAGGAGGTCGTCCTCCGAGCCCGCGCTCGGCCACCCGCCCACCACGTCCTGAGCCTCCTGCAGGACCTGGGCCGCGTCCCGCAGGATCGCCACCCCCACGCTCGAGCCCAGGCGGTTCGGCTTGAGCACCCACGGCAGGGGCACGCGGCCCGCCTGCGCGTCGAGGACCGCCGCCCAGTCGACCGCTCCGTCGCCGGTCCCCTCGGGCGTCCCCACGCGGATGCCACGGAGCGCCGCCGCGGGGATCGTGAAGAAGCGCGGCGTGGGGATCCCGGCCGAGAGGAGCACCTGCTTGGTGAGTCGCTTGTCCATGGCGACGGCCGCCGGGATCACGTCGGGCCCGGTGAAGGGCAGCCCCAGCACGCGGAAGAGGCCCTGCACGGTGCCGTCCTCCCCCATGGGGCCATGGAGGGCGTTGAAGACCGCATCCACGCCCGCCGAGAGGACCTGGCCTAGGGCCTCGACGACGGGCAGGCCCTCCCCCGCGAACCAGCGGGCCGGGTCCCCGGCGAGCCCCTCGCCGACGAAGCTCCTCGCGACGCGCCACCGTCCGTCGGCGAGGATCTCCACCGGCTTGAGCAAGTAGAGGCCCTCGAGCTCGCGGACGACCGTGGCCCCCGTGCGGAGCGAGACGTCCCGCTCGGCGCTCTGGCCGCCCATGATCACGGCGACGCGGGCTGTGTCCCCCGTCGTGTCCTCCATCGTCCTCTTCACTCCTTCCTGCTTGTCTCTTCCTGCTCTTCCTCAGGAGCTCCGGTCGATGATGTAGCGGCTGATCGCCCGGAACGTCTCCTTGCCTTCGGGGTCGAGCGGCAGGGTCTCGATGACCCCGCAAGCCCGGTCGATGAGCGACCGCGCGGTCTCCTGGGCGAAGTCCATGGCCCCCGCGCTGCGGTAGAAGCCGATGGCCCAGGCGACGTCGGCCGCCGTCGTCTCCTCCCGGGGCCTCCTCACGATCTCGACGAGCCTCGAGCGCTCCGCCTCGGTGCCCGCCGCCCGGTCCAGCACGTAGGCGAAGCAGATGCTCGGCTTCCCCTCGCGCAGGTCGCAGCCGACCTCCCCGCCGCGCCCCTTGCCCTCGGTCATGTCGATGATGTCGTCGCGGATCTGGAAGGCGGGCCCGAGGCAGCGGCCGAGCTCCCAGAGGGGCTCGAGGGCCTCATCCCGCACGCCGGCCGCGACCGCCCCGCCCACCCAGGTCAAGGCGAGGTAGTAGGCCGTCTTGAGCTGGACGACCCGGTGGTAGGTCTCGAGCGTGACCTCTGGGCTCCCGCGCAGGTTGATGTCCAGGGCCTGCCCCTCCACCGTGCGCTCGAGGGCGTTCGAGAAGATCCGTGCGAGCTTCAGGTTGACCTCGGTCGGCAGCGGTGCCCCCAGGATGAGCTGGTAGGCCTTGGCGATGAGGAAGTCCCCCACGTTGATCGCGTTCGGGACCCCGAGCCGCTTCCACAAGGTCTCCTGGTCCCGCCGCATAGTGTCCCCGTCCTCGATGTCGTCGTGGATCAGGAGGAAGTTGTGGAGGATCTCCGTGGCGAGGGCAAAGGGCAAGGCTCTCTCCGGGTCACCCCCGAGGGCCTCGCAGGTGAGGAGGCACAGGGCCGGGCGGAGGCGCTTGCCCCCGCTCGCGAACTGGTACCAGACCCCCTCGGCGATGAAGGGCAGCCCGCCCCGCGGGACCTCCCTCTCCAGGAGCGCCTCGATCCTACGAGCGTGCCGGCCCAGGAGTTGCGCTATGTCCAGCATTCCCGCCGCATTGTAGAGGGCCGGCAGGGCGTGTCAACGTGAGAGCAAAGCCGCCCGAGAACGGCGCACCGGCTGCTCCCCATCCAGGCCCTCCCCCCGGCGTCAGAAGCTGATTGACTCCACAATGCACCCCCGTACAATCGACTCAGTTCATCCATTTTCGCCTCCGAACGAAACTTACGTAGCTCGACGAGCCCTGCCGGGCGGAACGTCACCGCCGGGTACGAGCCGCCGGCACGGAGTGTCTGAGGAGTTTCAGGGAGTGAGCTTGCGCTTCGGGAAGAAGTTCCGGCCTCTCATGCTCTCCAGGTGCGTGAGGGATCTCTTCCTCCGTTCGCTGTGTTCCGGGGTCGCGGTCCTCTCCCTCCTTTCGATCGTCTCCCTTGCGTCCCTCGCGCTGGCCGATCGCGCCCAGGCTGCGGGGGCCGACGGGCCCGTCCCGGCGATGCGGCTCGGGGACGAGTACGTCACGCACCCTTCGGGCACCGTCGAGGTGCCGATCATCGTCAAGAACGATCACCGGACCGATGGCCTCCGCATCTCGATCGACTACGATGCAGGCCTCCTGGGATACGCCTGGTACCGGCCCGCCGGTTTCGTCTGGCGCGTCGAGCGCGTCTCTCCCTACGGGCCTCGCCGCATCACCCTCGTCCTGAGGCGCAACCCCGACGCGCCGGTCGCCGACCCCGACGAGGATGGCCCGGAGAGCACGGCGCTCTACGCGGTCTTCTACCTCCAGCAGCGCTCGGAGCTGCCGCGCGAGTTCAAGGTCCGCACGGTCCTCTCGGTGGGCGCCGTGGACGAGGGCTACGGGCTCGACACCTATTTCTTCCGCCTGAGCTCCCGAGAGAACGACCCCTATCAGCCCGTCAAGACGGTTGTGAGGGACGGCTCCGTCTCGATCTACTACCGGGACGGCGTCGAGGTGGGCAGCGGCGCCGTGACGCGCCGGGAGCAGGAGCTCACGCTGCCCCTCTACCTCTCGCACCTGGGCGTGCCCCAGGGGGCGATGGACGCCAGCCGGACGGCCACGATCGGCGTCGACTACGACGAGATCTTCCTCGGCCTCGTGGGCGTCGAGGGCCGGAGCCCACCCTCGACCGAGGAGCAGATCCCCGTCGCGGACGACCCGAGCCGCGGGCGCGCGGTCTTCCGGATCCAGGTCGCCGCCGACGTGCCCGACACCTTCTGCCGCCTCCACGTGGCCGACCTGAGGTGCCGCTACACCGGCGAGGTCCCGCCCGAGGACGTCCTCCTCGTCGAGCCGAGGATCCTCCTCGATGGCGCCTTCCCCGACGAGGGCGCCGGAGACGGCGGGGACGGGGTCGACGGCGCCGATCCGGACTCGGGCGAGTCCTCCGATGGGAACGGGGCCGCGACGCCCGGCCGGTCGCCGGGCGTCCTGAGCTTCCTGCCCGCCTACTTCGTGCGCGGCAACGCCGACTCGAGCGTGACGGTCGGCCCGAGGGGGAGGCTC
>JACQVW010000906.1 GCA_016209535.1 Planctomycetota bacterium
CCTTCGGGGCGCACGGGCTGCGCGGCAGGCTCGAGCCCGAGGCCCTCCAGGTCTTCGAGGTGGCCGTCCGATATCAGATGTACCATGCCCTCGCCCTCGTCCTGGTCGGCCTCCTCGCCGGGCGGTCTTCCGGCAGCCTGGCCCCGTGCGGCTGGGCCTTCGCGGCCGGCATCGGCCTCTTCTCCGGGAGCCTCTACGCCCTCGCCCTCACGGGCTCCCGGGATTGGGGACGCGTCGCGCCGTTCGGCGGGGCCGCGTTCCTCCTGGGCTGGGGCCTCCTGGCCCTAAAAACCCTTTGGCCGCCCCGGGGAGAGGCCCGAAAATAGCTTTTTTACCCTCGGATCAACGTCGCGCGGATCGCAAGGACATGAGCTCGAGCCCCCAGGTCGCCCTGGATGCATTCGACCCGCTGTGGAGGTGCCTGCCGCAAGCCGAGGCCGGCCGGCTGCGCGAGGTCCTGACGCTCCTCGACGGCCTGGAACCCCGGCAGGCCGCCGATGTGCTGGACGTGTTCCAGCAGGCCCTGAGGAGCCTCCCCCCCGTGGCGGCCGCCGTGCTGGCCTGCCCGAGCGTCCTCCAGAGCCAGAAGCTGGGCGGCCGGGAGCGGAGCGCCGAGAGCCTCATCGACGCCCTTTGCCAGAGCGAGGACGGGACCCTCGAGTTCGTGATGCCCACCGGAGCGGTCCTGGGCCGGGCCTTCGTGCTCGCCAAGCTCAACTTCCTCAAGGCCCTCGGTTTCCTCCTCGAGCTCGCGGGCGAGCGAGCCCGCGCCGCGGCGGCGCAGGTCCGGGAGATCATCGGCGACACCATCTTCTCGAAGCTCGCCGAGGAGCTCCTGACGGGCGCAATCTCGAACCCCCACAACCCCCTGGACCTCAAGCGGGCCGCGGCCCAGAAGCTCGTGGGCATGTGGAGCGACCGCCTCCGGCTCCCCGTGGGCGAGTTCCCGACGGCCCTCCTCTCGGCGTGGCGGGCCCGCGGCAAGGTGCGGGCCACCTACGGCACCCTCATCGGCGCGAGCGAGGTCTTCTCCCTGATCCAGGGCGAGTGCGAGGCGCAGTTCGTCAACTACTTCTCGCGGGACCACGTCACGAACGACGAGCGCGAGGCGTTCCGCGAGTTCCTCTTCGGGCTCTCCTACGAGGAGCTGGAGCTCGTCCGGAGGTACATGGAGGAGCACGGCCTCAAGGTGATCTCCCCCGACCAGGTCCGGTCGCTCCTCGCCCGCCGCGTCCTCCCTCCGGCCTTCGGGGAGGCGAGCCCCGAGCAAATGTACAACTCGTACTGGCGGAGGCGCCTGCGGGCGGACTACCGGGCGATCTCGGGCGCCCCCGGGCCGCGCAAGACGGCGGAGGGCTACATCATGGAGGCCCTCCTGCGCGGAGGGGACGGGCCTCCTCCGCCGGCGCCGTAGACCCGCGCCGCAGGCTCGGGGCCCGGAGCGCCTGAAGGCGCCGCTCCTCGCCTACTCCTCCCCGTCGTCGTCGCCGTCGTCCTCCTCGAGGTCCTCGGGCTCCTCGTCTTCCTCGAAGTCGAGCTGGCCGGCCTGGCGCGCCTCCTCGATGACCTCCCTGGCCCGGGCCGCGTCCTCCGCACGGACGAGGACCTCGCAGCCCGACGGCTTGTACTCCCCGTCCAGGGGCGTCAGGTCGAGGCCCGGGAAGGGCACGTTCTTGTCGGGGATGAGCGCGTAGACGCCCTGACCATCGAGGATCGAGCGGATCAGCTCGGCCTCCGACGCGCTCGACGCCGTGTGGGCCAGGGTCAGGCTCTCTTTACTTTTCATGGCTCCGGGTCTCCTGCGGGGGGTCTTGCACCTCACGCGACCTGGATTGTACCGGGCCGCTCGCGCCGGCGACAGTCCGCAGAGCCCTGGGCCCGCGGGCCTGCTACCGAGAGACTCAGTACCTCCCCCACTCCTCCGCCGCCTCGGCGAGCGCCTCGAGGTTCTCCGGCGGGGTCCGGGGCGCCACGGAGCAGGCGCTCGAGAGGATGTAACCGCCTCCGGTCCTGGCCGCCTCGAGGCGGCCGCGGGCGGCGCGGCGCACGTCCTCGCGCGTCCCGCGCAGGATCGTGTTGACAGGGTCCAGGTTCCCCTTGATGAACGCCTTCCCCGCGAGGAGGGCCTTCGCCTCGGCGATCTCCACGGTGCCGAGGGGCGGCGGGTCGAGGGTGTCGACGCCCGACGTGCGTGTCTCGAGCAGGAGGTCGAGGCGGTCGCCGATCGCGCCGCAGGTGTGCGTGTAGACGACGACTCGAGGCCACCGGGCGCGCACCCCCTCGACGACGCGCCGCTCGTAGGGGAGGACGAACTCGGCGTAGTGCTCGCGCGAGATGAGCCCTCCACCCGCGAAGGCGCTCGAGATCAAGACGGCATCGACGCCGCAGGCCGCCTGGCGGCAGGCGAGGTCGACCGCGCCCAGCGCGAGGGCCTCGAGGCAGGCGTGGACCTTCGCGGGGTCGTCGAGGAGCGCCACGAGGGCCGCCTCGTAGTTGAGGAGCTCGAGGAGCTGGGAGAAGGGCGAGAAGACCTCGGAGTGCACCGACAGATCCCCCCGCGTCCGCTCGAGGACGAGCCTCAACGCGTCCAGGTGGTGCTCGGGGAAGAAGTCCGAGGAGGACCGCGGCGCCTCCTCGAAGCTCCAGGTGAACGGGTACGTGATGTCGCTCACGTCCCAGGGCTCGACGTAGTGGAGGCGCTCCGGGTCGACCTCCTCGAACCGCGGGAAGTACCGGCGGCCCTCGGCGGTGAAGTAGTGGGCGTTGTCGTCGTGGGGCAGGACGGAGAAGCCCCCGCTCCTCCAGCGGATCACGTCCTGGCCCTCCCCCCTCTCGACCCGCGCGATGTGCCGCTCGAGGTCCGGCGGCCGCCCCGGGAGGTTCACGAGGACGCCGTCGAAACGGTAGCGCCGGGCGAGGCGGAGCAACGCCTCGGCGAAGCCCTCCGAGCGGTACCAGACGTCGAAGGGCCCAAGCCCCGAGTTGAGGAAGTAGTGGCCGAGCGAGAGCTGGCAGAAGACCGGGACGCGGTCCGGGAGGGGCGCCGCGGGGTCGCTCCCCGTCGCCATGGCGCGTGCCGTTCGCTCCCTCGACGTGAGTCCCATGGCCGCGTTCCTGGGCTCGCTCCGTCCCCCGTCAGGCCGGGGCGCCCCGGCTCCCCCCGGCTGCGAGGCGCCGCCAGCGCTCCACGTCCTCCCGCGAGGCCGGCGCCTCGAGCCAGCTCCGCACGCCCTCGTCGGCGATCCGGAAGGGCCAGACCGTGGCCCCAAGACGCTCGGCGGCCCCGATGCACTCCCTCCTCCGGCCCGGCCGGGCGAGGATGAGCAGGAACCCGCCGCCGCCTGCGCCGCAGGTCTTCCCGCCGACGATCAGGCCCTCGAGCGCGCGGAAGCACCGCCGGTGAGCCTCGCTGTCGCAGCTCGGGTGGAGGCGGTAGAGGTTGCGGCAGGACTCGTTGAGGGCGCTCGCGTAGCCCTCCAGGTCCCCGCCCTCGAGGGCCTGGGCCATCTTCCGCGCCTCCTCCCGGAGCCTCGTCATGGCGTCGACCGTGGACGAGTCGGGCAGCCCGTACCAAGCCTTGATGTCGCGGTGGATGTCCCCCGAGACGTGGGCCTCGCTCGTGTACACGAGGACCGAGCTCCGCTCGAGCGCCAGGCGCACCTCGTCGCGGAGGCGCAGCCGGTGCGCGATCGTCCCTCCGCCCTTCACGTACTCGAGCCGGTGGACTCCCCCGAGGGCCGCGGCGTAGGAGTCCTGGCTCCCGCCGGGGTAGCCCAGGTCCTTCCGCTCGACCTCGTTCGCCAGCGCCGCCGTCTCGGCCGCCGGACGCGCGCGCCCGAAGGCCCTGTCCAGGGCCGCCACCACCGCGACGCCGAGGGCTCCGCTCCCCCCGAGGCCCGCGCCGGCGGGCACGTCGGACTCGGTGACCAGGAGGACCGACTCGCCCGGCGGCACGAGCCGGCGCACGAAGCCCTGGAGGAGCTCGAGGCGACCGCCCGGGAGCGCCTCCGAGGACGGCGCCGTCACGCCCTCGGACAGGTCCTCCGACCAGATGACGATGCCGCCGCCTCGCGGGAGCCGGTCCGCGGAGGCGTAGACGTGCCGCTCGACGGCCATGTTGACGACCATGCCGCCGTGCTCCACCGAGAAGGGCGGCGCGTCGGTCCCTCCGCCGGCCGGGTCCACGCGCACCGGCGCCCGGGCACAGGCGCGCATCACGGCAGAGGTCCCCCCGCAGGCGGCGTCGGCTCCATGGCTCAGAGTGTAGAGCCGGACCCGGCCGAGGGGAAGGCCGCAGCCGGGACTCAGAGCCTGAGCAAGAATCCCCCCTGGCTTCGGCCGGCTGCACGGCCGCGATGCTGCGTCGCAGCTCCTCAGCGTACGCTCCGCTGTACGCGATCGTC
>JACQVW010000881.1 GCA_016209535.1 Planctomycetota bacterium
GGCTTTTCACCTATCGGGTGAAGCGACCGACCCTGGCGAATGCCCGCAAACAGCTTGCTTCGCTGGGCCAACGATAGTCTGCATGACTTTTAGCATTTCTATCTTCGCCCTACGGCAGGGTTCACCAGGGCTGCGCGAGAGTTCGATCTGCGCAGGGGCTTCCTCTTTGCGCTGCCCTGCACTGGCCACACCGGGACCGCCAGGTCCCTTCCCGCTTGCCCCGCCGCCCTCCCCCGCGTACCCTCGCTCCGGGAGTCGACCGCCATGCGTACCCTCAAGCACCACACCCCGTGCCTCCTGCCCTGCGCGGCTTTCGCCGCCCTGCTCGCCGCCCTCGTCCTCCTGGGGCCCGGCCCCGCCCACGCCGACAACTGGCCTGCCTGGCGCGGGCCCACGGGCCAGGGCCTCTGCGCCGAGAAGGGGCTGCCCCTGCGCTGGAGCGCGACGGAGAACGTCAAGTGGAAGGTCGCCCTCCCCGATGCGGGGAACTCGACGCCCGCCGTCTGGGGCGGGAAGGTCTTCGTCACGCAGGCCGTGAAGCGCGGGAAGGAGCGCATGCTCCTCTGCCTCGACCGCGATGGCCGCGAGCTCTGGCGCCGGGCGGTGGAGCACGCCGAGGAGGAGCCCACCCACGGGGACAACCCGTACTGCTCGGCCTCGCCGGTCACCGACGGGGAGCGCGTGGTCGCCTTCCACGGGTCGGCGGGGCTCCTCTGCTACGACCTCGACGGCAAGGAGCTGTGGCGCCGCGACCTGGGGAAGCTCCACCACATCTGGGGGAACGCCGCGTCGCCCGTCCTCCACGGCGACCTGTGCCTCGTGAACTGCGGGCCCGGGGAGCGGACCTACCTGGCCGCGCTCGAGGTGCGCACGGGGAAGACCGTCTGGCAGGTCGACATCCCGGGAGGGGCCCTGGGCGGCGAGTCGAGCACGTGGACGGGCTCCTGGAGCACGCCGCTCATCGCCCGCTGGGGCGACCGGGAGGAGATCATCGCCTCGTTCCCCCACCGCGTGCGGGCCTTCGACCCGCGCACGGGCGCGGAGCTCTGGAGCTGCGACGGGCTCGGGAAGCTCGTCTACACGTCTCCGCTGGCCGGCGAGGGCTCCGTCGTGGCCATGTCGGGCTTCATGGGCCCCGCCGTGGCCGTCAGGGCGGGCGGGAAGGGCGACGTGACGGCGGAGCGGCGCCTCTGGCGCCACGAGAAGGCCCAGCAGCGGATCGGCTCGGGCGTGATCGCGGGCGGGCACGTGTACATCGTGAACGACCCGGGCGTCGCCGAGTGCATCGAGCTCCAGACCGGGAAGACCGTCTGGCGCGAGCGGCTCGGGGCGGCCTGCTGGAGCTCGGCGGTGCTCTCCGACGGGCTCCTCTACGTCCCCGACCAGGAGGGCGACTGCCACGTGTTCCGGGCCGCGCCGCGCTTCGAGGTCGTCGCGAGGAGCCCGCTGGGCGAGCGCACCCGAGCGTCGATCGCCGTCTCCGACGGGGAGCTCTTCATCCGGACCTACAAGCACCTCTGGTGCATCCGAGAAGCCAAGGCCGCGGCCCCCGGGGGCGGCGGCTCAACGGAAGCCCGCTGACGCCCGCGCCCGGCGCCCCCCCTTGCGCCTCCGGAACGCGGCGAGCAGAGCGTCGAGGAGGTCGTCGACCGCTCTCTGCACGTCCGGGTCGTCCGCGATCTCGTCGTAGGCCCTGTCGTACGCTTGCGTGTCGAGGGCCTGCCAGAAGCCCCGTGAGACCGCGAGGGCGAGGGGGTCACGGCTCACGGGCCTCCGCCGTTTCGCTGGAGAGGCCCTCGCTGGAGGAGCCTTTCGCCTGGACATGGACGGTCATTCTATGCGCGAAAGAACTTGCCGTCAATCATGGACCCGCCGAATCGACCCCCTCCCCAAACAGCGTGAGTTGCTTGTACGGCGAGCGCGGCGCGGCGCTCCGGGCCTCGTGGCGCTCGCGGGCGAGGAGCTCCGCGCGGACCTCGCGGAGGAAGATCGACGGGGCCATCCCGCGGACCTCGCCCCGCCACGGGCGGCGGCGGGCGTGGGTCAAGACGAGCTGGCGCCGGGCCCGCGTCATGCCCACGAAGAGGAGGCGGCGCTCCTCGGCGAGGTGGTTCGCGTCGTCGCGGTCCGCGGATCCCCACCGCAGGGGGATGACCCCGTCCTCGCAGCCCGCGATGAAGACCACGGGGAACTCGAGGCCCTTCGATGCGTGGAGGGTCAGGAGCGAGACGCGCTCGGCGCGCGGGTCCCAGAGGTCCGCGTCGACGCCGAGGGCGAGCTCCGAGAGGAACCGCGTCAGGTCCGCCCCGCAGTCCTCGCCGAGGAGGCGCAGGGCAGGGAGGCAGGCCTCGACCTCGGGGGCGGTCTTCCGGACCTCGGCTGCCGCGCCCTCGACCGCCTCGAGCACGGGACGCGCCGCGGCCCCGCGCCCCGTCAGGTCGCCCGTGCTTCGCAGGACCTCGAGGAGGGCGCGCACGCAGGGGCGGTCCCCGAGACGCTCGTGGGACCTTCGCTGGAAGGGGATCCCGGCCCGGGCGAGGGCCTCGGCGACCGGGTCCGCCAGAGAGTCGGTGCGGAAGAGGACGGCGAAGTCCGCGAAGGAGTGGGTCCCCGCCGCGCTGCCCTCGACGCGGCCCGAGTCGAGCTCGAAAAAGGTAGCTCCGCCGACCAGGGCCTGGATCGTCCGGACTACGAGGTCCGCCTCGGCGCGCTCGCTCGAGCACTCGTGGACATCGATCCGGTCCGGGCCCTCGCCGCGCGCCTCGAGCCTGCGGCCGGCGACGAGGCTCACCGGTGCGACCACCTCGAGGGAGGCCTCGACTATGGCGTTCGCCGAGCGATAGCTCCGCTCGAGGCGGACCGTGCGCGCCGATGGGTAATCCCTCGGGAAGTCCGCGAAGCACCCCACGTCGGCCCCCCGGAACCCGTAGATCGCCTGGTCCGGGTCCCCGATCACGCAGAGGTTGCCGTCCTGCGGCGCGAGGAGGCGCACCAGCTTGTACTGGAGCCGGTCGGCGTCCTGGATCTCGTCCACCGAGACCCACCGCCACCGCGACCGGCACGCCGCGAGGACCTCGGGGCTCGACTCGAGGAGGCGCACGGGGAGCGCGATGAGGTCGTCGAGGTCCACCGCGTCCCGCTCGCGCAAGCGCGCGTCGTAGGCGGCCAGCTCCCCCGGCTCGAGCTCGGCGCCGGCCGGAGCCGCGGGGTCGCGGCGCTTCCACCGCGAGATGGCCTCGAGGAGCCGCTCCGCGTTGCGCCCCGAGGCTCCGGGGGCGCCCGTGGTGGTCGCCATGGCGGCGATGGCCGCGACGACCTCCAGGCGCTCGGCCTCGCCCGCGATGCGGGGAGGCCCTGCGAAGCCGAGGCGCGCGGCGTGCTCCCGCAGGATGGAGAGGCCCAGGGCATGGAACGTGAGGACCGGCACGCGGCGGCCGGCCCCGGGGAGCAGCGCCTCGAGCCGCTCGGCCATCTCCCCCGCCGCGCGCCGCGTGAAGGTGATCGCGAGGCACTGGTCGGGCGGGACGCCCAGGTCCGCCACGAGATGGGCGATCCGGTGCGTGAGGACGCGCGTCTTCCCCGTCCCCGGGCCCGCCACGATGACGAGCGGCCCGCGGACCATCTCGGCGGCGCGGCGCTGGTCGGGGTCGAGGGCGTCGAGGATGCCCCGCGGGGTGCCGGCGGGCGGAGCTTCGGTCCGCATCGCCTCGCTTCGCGGCTCCTCGTGATCGGCCCCCGCCTCGGCCTCGACGCCGCGGATCGGCGAAAGAACCGGCTCCCCAGGCTCCGGAGCCCGCGCGGCAGGCCCTGAGGACCTGGGGCGCTCGCCGCTGCCGGGGCCCGCCGGGAGCCGCGCCGCATCACCCAAGTCGAGGATCAGCCCGTCGCGCCGCGCGAGCTCCCCCGGCTCGAAGAGGCGGATCGTGCCGTACTCGCCGTCGAAGCCTGCGTCTCGCTGCACGCGCCCCTCGCGCATGCGCCCGAGGCCCTCGGCCAGGAGGGACGAGCCGGCGCGCGCGACCTCCTCGAGCGGCGCCCGCTCCAGGACGAAGAGCTCGGGCCCGAGCCGTCCCAGGAGCCTCCCGTACTCCTCCTGCACAGCCTTCGACCCGGGCCCG
The DNA here is from genome assembly GCA_016209535.1 of Planctomycetota bacterium. Taxonomy (GTDB): domain Bacteria; phylum Planctomycetota; class UBA8108; order UBA8108; family SXIK01; genus JACQVW01. Next base: position 4,119 of record JACQVW010000881.1, read on the forward strand.
ACCCCCCGGATCTCGGCGAGGACCTCCTCCAGGGGGACGAGGCTCCGGTAGCCCGCCGGCCGCGGCGGCGCCGCGCCCTCGTCCCGGTCCGCGAGCTCGCTCACGCGGTGGAGGACGCCGAGGGTGAGGGGCTTGCCGCAGACCCGGCAGGCGCCGCCCTCCCGGCGCGTCTCCTCGGGCTCGGTGCGGACGCCGCAGGCGCGGTGCCCGTCGAGGTGGTACTTGCCCTCCTCGGGAAAGAATTCGACGGTGCCCCCGTAGCCCGAGCCCGTGCGCAGGGCCTCCCGGATCGCGAAGTAGTCCAGGGCGCACTCGAAGGCGCACGCCTCGCGCCCGATCTTCTGGGGCGAGTGCGCGTCCGAGTTGGACACGAGGGTGAAGCGGTCGAGCCTCGAGAGGCGCCAGTTCATGGGCGGGTCCGACGAGAGCCCCGTCTCGACGGCGAAGATCTCCCCCGCCAGGTCCCCGTAGCACTCCTCGATGGAGTCGAAGCCCGACTTCGACCCGAGGGCCGCGAACCAGGGAGTCCAGATGTGCGCCGGGACGAGGTAGCAGCCTTCGCCCGACCCGCGGGCGATCTCGAGGAGGTGCCGCGAGTCGAGGCCCAGGATGGGACGGCCGTCGGAGGCGAGGTTGCCGATCTTCGCGAGGCTCGCGTTGAGCCTCCCCGCCGCCCCGAGGTCCGGAGCGTAGATCAAGTGATGCACCTTGCGCGTCCGGTCGCCCGCCTTGTAGATCGTGGAGACCTCGACCTCGAGGAGGAATCGCACCGGCTCGCCTCCCGCGCCCCCCGGCCACCTGTCCACGGCCGCCTCGAGGTCCGGCCGCAGCCGGAAGAGACCGGGCTCGGCCGGGACGAGCTTCTCCTCGATCTCCCGGAGCCACCCGGGGTGGGTGAAGTCCCCCGTGCCGAGCACGTGGACGCCCTTCCGCCGGGCCCAGAGCGCCATGTGCTCGAGGTCGCTGTCCCGGCTCGTGGCACGGGAGAAGCGCGAATGCACGTGCAGGTCCGCGTAGAAGGCCACCAGGCACCACCTCCGGCCGCCGAGGGCCGGCTTCCTTTCCGCGGAGAGTGTACCCGCGGGGGCGGCCCGGGGCACAGGGGTTTCTGGGCCCGCTGGGCTACTTCCGCCGCCGACAAGCGTGTGCGTACAGCCAGTAGCCGCTTCCCGCTCTGCCGCAGCGCATGGTATCCTAACCCTCTGAGGCGAAAGCGATGGAAATTACGCTCGACCCCCGAGACCAGAAGGACCTCGAGGCCCTCGCCCGAGCCAACGGCAGGGCTCCGGAGCAATTGCTGCGCGAGCTCCTCCACGAGGCGATTGCCGATCGGAAGAGGAACGGCTCGGGTCCTGCTGACGAAGCGGGCGAAGCCACACGCCAGCAGAGGGCTTGGGACGACCTCACCGTGGAGCTTGACGCCCTCCCGGTCAGCGAGAAGGCGAAGGGCTTCTCCGGCCGCGATCACGACGAGGTCCTCTACGGCTGGAAGAAGTGATCTTCGTCGACACAGGCGCCTGGTACGCGGCCTTCGTCCCGCAAGACGCGGACCACAAGGCGGCGCGCGAGTGGCGCCGGCAGAATCGCGAGCAGCTCCTCACCACAGATTACGTCCTCACGGAGCTCCTCACGCTCCTTCGCGCCAAAGGCGAGAACATGCGCGCGGTCCGCCTCGGGGAGCAAATCCTCTCGGGGGACATTGCCAGTCTAGAGCGCGTCACCGCCGATGACGTGCGCGAGGCGTTCGATGTGTTCAAGCGCTTTGGTGACAAGGCGTGGAGCTTCGTTGACTGCACCTCCTATGTCGTCATGAAACGCCTGGGAATCAAGAAGGCCTTCGCGTTCGACCATCACTTCCGTCAGTTCGGGACGGTCCAGGTGGTGCCGTAGGCCCCCGTCGGGCCGGTCTGGCACGGGGCGCGGTCGACGCGCCAGGCCGTCCCTTTCTCGAAGTAGACCGTGTACGCGAGCTCCTCGCCGACCGCGACAACGCGAGCCTCGCCCCAGCCGCTGGGCCCGTGTTTCTCGTTGGCATCGCGGGGCCGGATCTCCGAGGATAGGCCGTCGTCCTGGGGATCCTGCTGGTCGGCGTCGGGCTCCGGCTCCCCGGGCTTCTTGTCGCAGTCTGGGTCTCTCGGCGGGCATTCGCGGCATTCGGGAGGAACCGAGCAACTGAGAAGCAAAGGTCAGCGGCCAAGGACCGACTGGGTGCAAGGCCCGCCTGCGGGCCTTCTCCTGGAAGGCCCTACAGCAGCCCGTCGGCGATCCCCAGGAACCCCGCGAAAAACCAGGCCGCAGCGAGCGGCACGGAGAGCGCTACGCACAGCCACCGGACGGCGCCGCGGCGGACCCGGAACGCCGTGACGAGGAGCGCGGCGAGGAGTGCCGTGAGCCCGAGCGCCCCGGGGAGGCTGAAGCTCCGGAGCCCCGCGTTGGGGAAGTCCACGAGGCGCACGAGCGGCGCCGCCCAGGGGCCGAGGAGGTTCGCGATGGCCGCCGCGATCCCGTGGGTCCACGTGACCCCCTCGCCGGCGAGGTGCACGGGGCCGCGCAGGTGGAGGAAGGTCGCCACGGCGGCGAACGGAGCCGCCGCGATGAGCAGCGCGACGCCCAGGCGTCTGTCCGTGAGCCCGTGCGGCGGCGTGCTCATGCGAGGATCCCCTTCACCACCTCGCCGTGCACGTCCGTGAGGCGGAAGTCGCGGCCCTGGAACCGGTACGTGAGGCGGGTGTGGTCGAAGCCGAGGAGGTGCAGGATGGTCGCGTTCAGGTCGTGCACGTGCACCGGGTCGCGGGCCACGTTGAAGCCGAACTCGTCCGTCTCGCCGTGGGTGACGCCGCGCTTCACTCCCCCGCCGGCGAGCCAGACCGTGTAGGAGCGGTTGTGGTGGTCGCGGCCGTCGTCGGTCCCCTGCACCATGGGCGTCCTGCCGAACTCGCCGCCCCAGACCACCAGCGTGTCGTCGAGGAGGCCGCGGGCCTTCAGGTCCTTGACCAGCGCCGCGCTCGCCTGGTCCGTGTCGCGGCAGTTCCGCTTGAGGCCGTTCTTCAGGTCCCCGTGCTGGTCCCAGGCCTCGTGGAAGAGCTGCACGAACCGCACCCCGCGCTCGATGAGGCGGCGCGCGAGGAGGCAATTCCGGGCGAAGCCCGGCTTGGCCGGATCGACCCCGTAGAGGTCCAGCACGTGCTTCGGCTCCGGCGAGAGGTCCATGAGCTCCGGCGCGCTCGACTGGAGCCGGTAGGCCATCTCGAAAGACTGGATCCGCGCCGCGATCTCCGGGTCCCCGGCGTCGGCGATGGCCATCTCGTTCAAGCGCCGGAGGGCGTCCAGCGAGGCCCGCTGGGTCGCGCCGTCGAAGCCGCGGGGGTTCGAGAGGTAGAGGATCGGGTCGCCCGTGGACCGGAAGGGGGTCCCGGCGTAGAGCGTCGGCAGGAACCCGCTCCCCCAGTTGCTCGCGCCGCCGCTCGTGCCGTTCGCCGAGCTCAAGACTGTGAAGCCCGGGAGCTGGTCCGACTCGCTCCCGAGGCCGTACAGGGTCCAGGCGCCCAGGCTCGGCCGGCCGAACTGGGTCGAGCCCGTGAGCATGAGGATCTGGGCCGGCGCGTGGTTCACGGCGTCGGTGTGCATGCTCCTCACGAAACAGAGGTCGTCGGCGATCGAGGCGATGTGCGGCAGGAGCTCCGAGACGTCGGCGCCCGACGCCCCGTGCCGCGCGAACTGGAACCGGGGGCCCAGGAGCGCCGAGCGCGGGTTGATGAACGCGGCCCGGTAGTCCTTCAGGAGCTCGGCGGGAGGCAGCTTCCCGCTCCACTGGGCCAGGGTCGGCTTGTGGTCAAAGAGGTCGAGGTGGCTCGGCGCGCCCGCCATGAAGAGGTAGATCACGCGCGTCGCGCGGGGCGCATGGTGCTGAGGTCTCGGCGCGAGCGGGTCCGGCGCCTCCCCCTTCCCGGCGGTCCCGGCGGCGGCCCGCGCCGCGTCCCGGCCGAGGAGCGACGCCAGGGCCATCGTCCCGAGCCCGACGCCGCACCGGCCCAGGAACCAGCGGCGCGCCACGAGCCGGGGATCCTGTCCGCGGTAGAAGCGCATCTGGCAGTTCATGGGATTCTCGGTCTCCGATCGGATGTCAGCTCTTCGTCACCGTCTCGTCAAGGTTCAGGAGGACGCGCGCCGCGATCGTCCAGGCCGCGGCCTGGGCCGGCGTCACGTCCCGGGGCAGCTCGGGCAGGTTCCCCGGGTCTTCGAAGGCGATCTCCTTCGGCGCGATCCAGCCGTCCGCGATCCGCTTCCGGCTCGCCTCGAGGAGCCCCAGCACCTCCGCCACCTCCTCGGCCCGGGGCCTGCGGCCCGTGCAGAGCCGGAAGCCGTAGGCCGCGCGATCGGGGTCGGCCGAGCCGCTCTCGCGGAGGATGCGCAGGGCCAGGGCCCGCGCCGCCTCGACGAAGACCGGCTCGTTCAAGGTGGCCAGCGCCGCGAGCGGCGTGTTGGACCGAACGCGCCGCACGCAGGCGAGCTCGCCGTTGGGCGCGTCGAAGCTCGAGAGCATGGGGTCCGGGAGGGATCGGCGGCGGAACACGTAGAGCGACCGGCGGTACCGCTCGGGCCCCGTCGCGGTCTGCCAGAAGTCCACCTTGAGGAAGCTCAAGGCGAGGACGCTCTCGGGCACCGGTGGGAAGACGCTTGGGCCGCCGAGGCCGTGCGCGATCAGGCCCGAGGCACTCAAGGCGATGTCGCGCACCACCTCCGCCTCGGCGCGGAACCGGGGCCCGCGGCCGAGGAGCCGGTTCCGCGGGTCGCGCTCGAGCAGGTCGCTCGTCGCCCGCGAGGCCTGGCGGTACGTCGACGACTCGACGACCCGCCGCAGGAGGCCCTTCAGCGACCAGGGACGGCCGCCGCCCGCGCCCGGTTCCATGAGGTCCACCGCGAGCCAGTCGAGGATCTCGGGGTGGGAAGGCTCGGCCGCGCGCAGCCCGAAGTCCTCGGGCGTCTCGACGAGGCCCTGGCCGAAGAGCGCCTGCCACAGGCGGTTCACGGCGACCCGCGCCGTCGTGGGCGACCGGCGGTCGGCGAGCCACCGCGCGAAGGCGAGCCGCGTCGCCGGCGGCGCTCCCGAGGGCAGCGCGTGCAGGAACGCGGGCACCCCCGGCTCGACGTTCCGCACCGGCCTCTGCCAGCTCCCGCGCTCGAGGACGAACGTCTCCCGCGCGAGGTCCGGGGGCCGCTCCACAAGGTTCAACACCACGTCGCCTTCGGGATGCTCTCGCCACAGCTCCTCGATCCGCGCGTTCGAGGCGCGCACCGCCTCGGGGATCGAGGCATCGGGAGCGGAGCTCCTGGGCTCGACAGCGCCGAGGGAAGCCCTCCAGGCGGCGAGGACGGCCTGCTCGTCGGCGGCGGACCGCGCGCCCCGCTCCTTCCGCAGCGCCTCGAGGACGCCGCGCGGCGCCAGATCGGCCGCGGGGTGCGGCGCCGCCGTCACCGCCAGGCGGAGCCGGCCGAGGAAGCTCGAGTGCCGGCCGTGGATGTCCTCGCCCCCGTGGCGGAACTTGAGCCAGACCTTGAGCTCCGTGCCCTCGGGCCAGCCCAGGGGCTCCTTGGCCGCGATCTGGAGCACCGCGTGGAGGTCCCGGTGGCGCCGCCCCGGGCCCCTGTCGGAGCCCCAGGCTGTCTCCTCCTTGCCGTCGACGAGGAAGCTCGCAGGCCCCACGACGCGCTTGTCGTCCGCGCCCTTCCGGAAGAAGGGATCGATGGGCCCCTCGGGCTGGGCGAAGTCGGCCGTCGCGTTCGCGAGGGGGACCTTGGTCCAGGCGCCGCTCGAGCCGAGCGGGCGCGCCTCGAGCTCGACCTCGCTCACGGCGAAGGTGCCCTTCGAGCTCCGGCCCGGCCCTCCGAAGGGCAGGTCGCCGTGGGTGAGGGCCTCGAGCCTGAGCCCCGTGAGGCCCGCGCGCCTGGTCTCGGCGACGACGTACAGCTCGCCGTGGGTCGGCCGGAAGCCGAGCGTCAAGACCGAGCCGTCCTTGAGCCTCTCGGGGTGCGCGAGGCCGCCGATCCACTCGTGCTCCTTCGGCTCGAGGACCTCCCAGGGGACCACGGAGCGCCGGACGATCTCGCCCCAGGCCGCTACGCGCTCGCGCCACTCCCCTTCTCGCCCGCCGAGCCAGGCGAGGAGCCTCGCCTCCTCCTCGGCGATCGCCTTCCGGACGCGCTCGACCTGGCGGAGCTGCTCCGGCCCGTAGACCCACGACGTCGCCTCGTGCGTGTCGTTGAGGAAGGCGAGCATGCGGTAGTACTCCTCCTGGGTCAGGGGGTCGTACTTGTGCGAGTGGCACTGCCCGCACTGGAGGGTCAGGCCCAGGACGGCCTTCCCGAGGCAGTCCATGCGGTCGAACATCGCCTCCATGCGGAACTGCTCGGCCACGATGGCGCCCTCCTCGTTCACCATGCTGTTCCTGAGGAAGCCCGTGGCCACGCGCTGGGCCTGCGTCGCCCCCGGGAGGAGGTCCCCCGCGACCTGCTCGACGATGAACTGGTCGTAGGGCAGGTCCCGGTTGAAGGCGCCGATCACCCAATCGCGCCAGGTCCACTGCCTGCGCGGCATGTCCTTCTCGTAGCCGTCGGAGTCTGCGTAGCGGGCGGCGTCGAGCCACCAGCGGGCCCACCGCTCGCCGAAGTGGGGCGACCCGAGGAGCCGCTCCACGAGGGCGTGGTACGCCGCCTCGCCCGCCTGCTCGTACGCGCGCACGAAGTCGTCGAGCTCGCCCGGCGACGGCGGCAGGCCGATCAGGTCCAGGTGGAGCCGGCGGCAGAGGACCTCGGGCGCCGCCTCGCCCGATGGCCTGAGGCCTTCCGCCACGAGGCGCGCCGCGACGAAGGCGTCGATGGGGCTCCGCACCTCGAAGGGGCGACCGTCGCGCGTCCGGGGATCGCGGACCTCCGGCGCCGGCGGGCGCTCCGGCGGCAAGAAGGCCCAGTGCCGCCCGGGAGCCCCCTGCCCGGGGGCAGAGGGGGCCAGGGAGGCGAGGACCAGGACCCAGGCGTGCGTGGGCTGGAGGCGCATCGTGGACACAGGATTCTATCACGCCGCAAGGGAGGCGGACACCGGGGGGCTCCCCTCGATCTCCCGGAGGAGCGCGAGCCGGCGCTCATCGCTCGCGGCGTTGCCGGCCTCGAGGATGCGGGCCTTGAGCTCGTCGCCCTCCTCCTCCGGCGCCTCCGCGGCCACGGCCCACGCGGAGAGCAGCCCCGCAAGGAGCCCCGCGAGCGTCCGCTTCCTCTCCAGCCCGGCCGTCATCGCGTCCAGGACCTCACCGCGCGTCCTTCCGCACCACGATGCGCCGGTCCGCGGGCACGTCCCGGAGCTCGGTCCTCCCGCCCCCGGGCCAGGTCACGGTGAGGCGCTCGACCCGCTCGTCGGGGCCGAGCCCGAAGTGGAGCCGCCCATCGCTCGCCGAGAGGTAGCTCCCGCCCCCGGCGCGCCAGCGCACCTGGCGGCCGGACCGCGTCTCGATCTCCACGCGAGCCCCCACGGCGTCGCGCCCCCCGGGGCCTGAGCCGGCGAGGTCCACCTCGAGGAAGCGGCCCCTGGGCCCCTCGGCGCGCAGGAGGAGAGGCGCCGCGTCCACCGCGACGACGAGGATGTCCACGTCGCCGTCAAGGTCATGGTCGGCGAGGGCCGCGCCGCGGCAGGACTCCTGACGCTCGAAGGCCTTCCCCGCCTCGGCCCCCCGCTCCCGCCACCGCTCCCCCTCCCGCACGTAGAGCAGGCTCCGCTGCCTGTACGTCCTGCCCGGGAGCCACTCCTCGGCGTTGTGGTAGATGTGGCCGTTCGCGACGAAGAGGTCGAGCCTCCCATCGCAGCCGGCGTCGAAGAACGCCGTGCCCCAGCCCACGAGCGGCCGCGAGCCCGCGGCGATCCCCGTCCTCGCCGTGCCGTCGAGGAAGAGCCCGTTCCCGAGGCCGAGGTAGAGCCGGTTCGGCTCCTCGGCGAAGTTGGTGACCAGGAGGTCCGCGTGGAGGTCGCCGTCCGAGTCGCCGAGGGCGATGCCCATGCTGCCCTCGTAGAGCCCCGCGTCGCTCACGGCCACGCCGGCGGCGAGCCCGCGCTCCTCGAAGGTGCCGTCGCTCCGGTTCACGTAGAGGAGGTTCGGGGTCGTGTCGCAGGCGACGAAGACGTCCACGTCGCCGTCCTCGTCGAGGTCGGCCGCCAGGACGCCGAGGCTCTCGGAACGCGCGTCGGCGCCCGTCCCGATCCCGGACCGGGCGCTCGCGTCCTCGAACCTGCCGCCGCCGAGGTTGCGGTAGAGCTTGTCCGGACCCCCCTCGAAGGACACGGGGCCGCAGTAGATCTCGATCCGCTCGCCCGACCGGCTTCGCTCGTAGCACCGCGGCGGCCTCTGGAGATCGAACCTCAGGTACGTCGTCACGAAGAGGTCGAGGCGGCCGTCGGAGTCGAAGTCCGCGAAGGCGGCGCCGCCGCTGAAGGGGTCCGAGCCCTCGGCCCCCGAGCCCCGGACCTCCTCGAAGGTCCCGTCGCCGCGGTTCCGGTAGAGGAGGTTGGGCCCGAAGCAGAGGACGTAGAGGTCGGGGAAGCCATCGTCGTCGATGTCCCCCACGGCGGCCCCGAGGGCGCAGCCTCGCCCCGCGACGCCCGCCGGCGCCGTGACGTCCGCGAAGCGCCCGCCGTCGTTCCGGTAGAGCCGGTTCCTCCCCTCGGCCGCGAACGATCCGTCATCGCCCGGGGGCTGGCAGGCGACGAGGTAGAGGTCCGGGTCGCCGTCCTGGTCGTGGTCGATCCAGGCCGCGCCGCCCCCCACGGTCTCGAAGGCGAGGAGCCGGCCGCGCGCGCCGCTCGAGTGGCGGAAGTCGATCCCCGACTCGCGAGCGCACTCGACGAAGGTCGGGCCCGAGGAGGGCCCCGGGGCGCGCGTGCGCGTCCCCTCCACCGGCTGCGCCGCCGGCGTGGCCAAGGGCGGCCTCCCCGCCGCCTCGCGGTCCGCGGCGCCGTCTCGTCCCGCGGCGGGCCCCGACGCCGCCTCGCTGGCGAGCCGCGCGTAGGCCTCCTCGCGCTCGCGCCGGTAGGCCCGGTCGCTCCTCGACTTCAGGTCCTGGTGCGCCCGGAAGTGCGCGTCCGCCTCCGCCGTCCGCCCCAGCGCCGCGAGGCACGTCGCGAGCTGGTAGTGAAGCTGCTCCTTCCCGGCCTCGACCTTCAGGGCCTCCATCGCGCGGAGCGACTCCTCGAGGTGCGGCGCGGCCTCCCCGTGCCTCCCCTGCAGGGCGAGCACGTTCCCGAGGAGGGCGTGCGTCGCGGCGTTCGAGGGCAGGACCGCCAGGGAGCGCCTCAGGGCCGCCTCTGCCTCGCCGAGCCGCCCCAGCTCCTTCGCGGCGCGCCCCGCCAGGAACGCCGCCTTGGCGCGCTGCCGGACGGCCTCGGCGCCCCCGCCCTTCGCCGCAGCCGCCTCGAGCGCGGGCTCGAGCCTCCGCAGCGCCTCGAGGGCCTTCTCGTGCCGCTCCTCCTGGATCAGGACCTCGGCGAGACTGATCCCCGCGGGCACGAGGCCCGGCTCGAGCGCGAAGGCGCGGTCGAGGGGGGCGATGGACGCGGCGTACTCCTTCGCGTCCATGAGCCGCTTCCCCTCGGCGAGGAGGGCCCGCGGGTCCTCCCGCGCGCCGCAGGAGGCCGCGCACGCCGCCACGCCAAGCGTGGCGAGAAGGCCGGCCGCGTGGTCGAATGACATGCCGTCATGGTACCGCCGCTCGCGGGGGTCCTGGGAGCCATCCTCGCCGGGGGAGCTCGCGCGGGACGCCGCGGGCGGGAGGTTCCCTCGCCCCAGGCTCCGAAACCAGGAGGCAACGCCGTGGACTTCGCCCGACCGATCCGGCGGCGTGGTTCAACGCCGGGTTACACCCGGCTATGAACCACGCGTTCATTCCCACGATACTGCCCCTACCAAACTGCCCCTGCCGGATTCTCTCCTGTCACCGACAGAGGGCCTGATTTGAACCACGCCGATCCGGCACATCCGACGCCTCTTCGGCAGCCCCGATCCGACCCGCGGCTGGACCGCATCGACCAGCCTCGCGCTGACCGTCGACTGCGACGCGCCCTCCCTCTGCGGCGCGAAGCTCGGGGACCCCCTCGACCGGCTGCGCGCCCTCGGCCCCGCCGAGGACCGGCGCGCGGCGCGGCACGGGTCCCTGCGCTACCTCTCGCGGGGGCTCGAGGTGGGCGCCGAGGAGGGGACGATCGACTCCTTCAGCCTCGTCTGGATCGACGACCTCGGCGAAGGGTACAAGCCCTTCGCCGGGACGTGCAGGCTCGGCGGGGCCGAGCTGTCCCTGCCAGCGGGCGCGAGGGAGGCGGACGTGCTCGCCGCCCTCGGCGCGCCGTACTGGCGCCAGGAGGACGAGGAGATCGTCGCCAGTTGCGTTCTCGGATCTCGCGTCACCACGAGCCCCGGCCGGGACCCTTGATCCGCAAGCGGCCTCCGAGGTGAGCGGCCTTGGCGCTCACCGAACGCTCCCCCAGCCCCCGGCGCAGGATCTGTCGAACCAGCTCGGAAAGCGTCAGCCCGGTCCGGGCCGCCCGGCGGGCGAGCGCTTCACGTTCGCCGGGGGCGACGCGCAGGCTCAGCCTACTGCACATCATGTGCTACAGCCTACCACAAGGAAACGAACCTACCCCAAGGCGCAGGGTCCCGGCAAAGTGGTCTAAGTCCTTGAGCTTGGCGGGCCGGAGAGAATTCTCTGGCGTCGCGGGCGCGTCTGCGGCAAGCTTGCGGCATGGCGCGTACCCCCAAGGGGGGTAGGAA
>JACQVW010000882.1 GCA_016209535.1 Planctomycetota bacterium
CGCGCGCCGGCGGGAAGACCTCCTTGAGGAGGCGGAGGTGGCTCAAGTACGAGGGCGTCTTGTCCCCGAAGATGAAGCCCGGCGCCTTCCCGCCTGGAGCGTAGAACCGCAGGACCGCCTCGAGGATCGCCGCCCAGGAGGCTGGCCGCCGTTCTGGTTGGGATCGAGGACCTCACCGGTCTTCTATCCCGCTGGGTGTGCATGGGCGCCCGCATCTCCCGAGTTCCAGCTTGACTTCGCTGGGGGGGGGGGGGATAGACTGCTCGCCACGAATCCGGCGTTGGTTAACCTGCCGCCGCGGGTGGCGCCGGAAGGGGCAGCACACGGCCCGACGGAAAGCCGCGTGATGCGGGGTCTTCGACGCGGGCGCTGAGGAACGAGGCTGTCATGCGATTCGATGCGGTCGGGGGAAGCATCGTCCTTTGGGTTTCGATGGCGCTCGCGGTTCCGACAGGAACGTTCGCCGGCGACCTCACGCGGGCGGAGTACGAAGCGGCGCAGGCGGCGCTTCCCTACGCGGAGCGGTTCACCCACGCGACGGAAGCGCTCACTTCGGCCACGGCCGGCGACGTGACCGCGAAGGCACTCCGCGACGTGCTTGCGGCCTCGAAGGAGCTGGGGAAGCACCAGGAGGCTCTCGACGCGGTAGACGTCTACCTCGCGAAGACGCCCGCGGGATCTCCCGGACACCAAGACGCCTTCTACGGCCGCGCGCGCCTCCTCCACAGGAAGGGCGAGAAAGCGCAGGCCGAGGCCCTCTTCGCGCAGGGGATCGCGCAGGGCTGGAAGCCTCTCGACCGCGAGAACGGCTTCTGGGCCTACAAGGACTCGCTTTGGGAGAACGACCCGCCGCGCTACGCGGTCGAGGTCTTCAAGCACGCGCTGGCAGACCCGACGGGCGAGACCTACACGCGGCGCGGCGACTGCCTCGTCCTCCTGGGCGTCGACCGGCTCTGGCCGCTCCGCCGGCAGAGGGCCGCGTTCTCTGCGGCGGAGGACATCCTGCCGCAGCTCGATGTGGCGCCCGGGCGGGCGGCCCTGCGCGAGATTGCGGCGGCGGTTCTCGCGATCGTCGACGGCAAGGGCACCGAGGCCGCGGGCGCGCTCGCAGCGCTCGAGGAGAGACTCGCCGGGTCGACGGACCCGCTTCTTCAGAACGAGCGGCGGAACTTGCCCCTTTACCAGGCCGCGGCACGGCTCCTCGGCGGCTCAGGCGGCGCCGAGGCCCACGCCGCCATGGAAGACTTCGTGGCGCGGAACGCGGATCGCCCCGAGTACACCGCGCGGAAGCTCATGACGATCGCCTACGCCCTTGAGCGCGGACCACAGAAGGATCGGAAGGGACTCCGCGAAGTCATGGACTTCCTCGCCGAGGAGGGCTTCACCTCGAGCACGGGCCGCGGCGCGGCCCTGCCCGCGCGCTACCGCCTCCACCTCATGGACATGCACGTCGTGGCGTGTTTCCAGGGGGCGGACTGGCAGCGGGCGCGGGAGCTTGCCGGGGCGGTCGTGGCCCAGTACGACCCGGCCGAAGAGGCAGCGAACAACTCGCGCTGGAGCCTCGGGCACATCCAGCGGCGCGACGGGGAACTCCAGGCGGCCGAGGCGACGTTCCTCGCGATGATCGCGGCGAGCCCGCCCGAGAAGTGGAAGCGCGCGGCGCGCTCGCAGCTCATCGAGATCTGGATCGACCTCGGGCGGCCGGTGGCGGACATGGAACCCCTGGCGCAGGACCTGCGGCGGAACGCGCCGCCCTCGGAGGTCGAGTTCTTCGGCTACCGCGACGTCCTCCAGCGCTACGCCGGCTACCGGGCGGAGCAGGGCTCGGGGTAGGAGCGCGTCCGCGCTTGAGCCGGGATCGATCTCCGTTGACTGAGGGTTCTTGATGCAGGGGATCTGGTCATGAAAACGCTGCTTTCGAGGCCGTGGGTGCGGGGTACAATGGGGATGAACACGACGAGGCGCGCCTGGGTTCTCGCGCTTCTCTGCGCGGCGGCGCACCTCGCGGGGCTGGGAGGAGGGTCTCCAGCTCATGCGACCTGCACCCATGTCTGCTGCGGCCAGGAGTACGAGCTCAAGGTCCAGGTGAGCATCAACGGCGGCACGACCTGGTATGCGGACTCGATGTGGATCTACGGCAACCCCAACACCACCAGGGACATCGCGGTGAGGACGGTCCTGAGCGTCGACTGCGGCGACACGCAGGGCTGGTCGTTCGGGCTGACGCACGATAACGCCAGCGTGCTGGAGGTCCTCAACGTGACGACCACCGGGACGCACGTCGTGACGATCCAGAATGGTGGCCCACCCGACTTCGACGCGACGGAGATCCGCGAGGGGTTCGAGGGCTTCACGCAGGCGGTGGCGATCGACTTCGGGTCCACGGCTCACAAGCTCGCGCCGAAGGCGAACGTGGTGGTCGCGGGGGCCTGTTACCGGGTGACGTTCCCCACGAGTGGGTCGTACCCGGTGACGAACCCGGTCGATATCGAGCTCTCCGACCAGATCGGCGAGCCGCCGGTGAAGACCATTCTGGTTCAGGGCGGGATCCCGATCGTGCCGTGCGTGAGGAAGCTCACCCTGAACGTCGTCTCGAGAACGAGCGGCAGCACGACCTCCTCGAGCTGCAACATCGGGGGCACCTGGATTGTGTCAGGCGACGGCGGCGCGCCGGGAAGCTGCGGGCTCGGCGGAGGAGGGGGCGGCGCAGTCCCAGCGTCCTTTCCGCCCTTCTCCTGCGGCGAGACGAACGGCGACGGGACTGTCGATCTCTCCGACGCCGTTCGACTCCTCTGCTTTCTGTTTCAGGGCTGCGCTTCGCCCTTCGGCGAATTCCCGGTCCGAAGCGTGACGAAGACCATGCAGGACACTTGCTATACGGACGACGGCGTGTACACAGACGCCCAGGGCTTCCCCACCTGTCCTGCTGTCGAGAGCGACACGTTCTACGGGCAGGATGGGCAGTTTCAGTTCGGCGAAGCGAACTTTCCGTACGGTTCGGGCCCAGGGCAGCGCTACTCGATCAACCAGAACGGGACGCCCGCGGTTATCAGTGACGACACTGTGACGGACAACGCCACGGGCTTGGTCTGGACGAGACAGAGTCTCCTGACCCCAGCCGTGCCGGCCGGCGGATGGGCGGCTCTGGATCTGCCGCCGCCCTGCAGCGATTATCCCGCGGAGGGAACCGACAGCATGCTCTGGGTCCAGGCGAATAAAGCTGCCGAGGATCTCAGCAGGGGTGGATTCGATGACTGGCGACTTCCGACGGCGCTTGAGCTCATCTCGATTGGGCACTACGAACAGGCGATCGACTCGAGCATCTTTGAGATCCAGGCAGACAACAAGCGCGTGTGGAGCCAGAGTTTCTTCACTGCAAACGCGGAATCGCCTATCTACTTCAACTTCGGGAGTTTTTCCGCGCACCTCAACACCGACAACCGATGTTCCTCCGGTTTACCCCATTCCGTTCTAGCGGTTCGCCGGCCAGCAGGCTTTCAGGACCCTACGCTCCACGACGACAACCCCGCCGATCCCCCCGGGCCGGACTTCACCTACGGAGATGCCAACGGGGATGGCGCGGCGGATATCAGCGACGCGGTCTACATCCTCGCTTGGCTCTTCCTGGGGAGCGGGCTGGAGCCCTGCAATGTCTTCCTGCCGATGAGCCCATCGGGCCTCCCCGCCAGCTTCCAGCGCTTCAAGAACAACGGGAACGGCACCGTGACCGATTGGGTCACCGGGCTCATGTGGGCCCAGGCGCCCCCTGCGGGGACTGAGGAAATGTTTGACTGGAAGGGTGCCTTGGCCAGGGCGAAGAATGAGAACACGCTAGGCGCGCCGAATGACGACTGGAGGCTTCCGAACGTCGCCGAGATGGCCACGCTGCTGGTCCACGGGGCGGAGGCCAACGAGGTGAACCCGCCGCAGTTCTTCCCACGGGGCGCCTTCACGGTGGCCGCTGGATCCGGCAGGATCTTCTGGTCTTCGACGACCGACCTCGGGGCCGCCGACTACGCCTTCAAGGCCAACTTCGATCTCGGCGTCATCCACAACGTGCGCTTCAAGAACCAGAAGTCGGCTGGCCCGATGAATCTAGATCACGAGCCAGCTCGCGTCTGGCTCGTCCGCGGGCCTATCGACGGCAGGGAGTAGCCATGAACCCCCCAGACCGGCGCAAGACGAGCCAGCGGCATTGGCCGCTGGCTCCTCGAATCGTTTCCGTCCTCTGCCTGGTGGTCGTCGCAGGCGCGTTGCCAGTCGAGGCACTCGAAGGCCAGGTGATCGAGCTGTTCCCCGTGGCGGTGGGGCCTCCTGGATTCGGAAAGCGGCCGCGGATCGCAGGTCAGGTTGTGGTTTGGAAGCGCTCGACCAATAGGATCGAGGGTACGGACATCTCCCACCTTGACAACCCCGTCGTGGATCTCGCTCCGTACCCCGTCGGCAACTCCGGGCTAGAGCTTTCTCCCAACTACCTCTTTCGCGGTGCTGGAGCAGGATTGCGGGACGGCAATCCCGTCATGGCCCGGCCGATTCACGATCTCAACGCCACCGCCTCCGAACCGGACATCTTGATCAGCAACTATGGCTGGCCGGTCGCAGTCAACAGCGAGTTCCTCTTCATCAACGTCGCTTCTTACGAGGCGGGTCCCGACCCGGGCTCAATCGTTGCCGTCCCGGTCGACGCTCTCTCAGGACCCGTCGTGCCAGAACCGCGCCTGGTCACGAAACTCGCAGCAGAGGCCCTAGGGGGGAGGCTTCAAGCCGCCTCGGATCGGTATCTCGTCTGGCAGGACCGCGACCCGGAAGTCGAACGCGATACCTGGAAGATCCACGCGAAGCGCACCGATGAGCTTTTCTCTCAGGACGCCGAGCTGGTTGTCATCGACAGTAAGCGCGGGGGGGCGTGGGCCGTCTGCGTGGCTGTGCACGGCAGTCTCCTCATCTTCGAGGGGCCCAAGGAGAGGAATAGTGGCGGTACTTCTCCAAACGGGATCTACCTCTTCGACCTCGACTCGCGCGAAGGCCCCATGGTCCTCGCAGAAAGCGACGACCTCATCCTGACCTACCCGGCCATCTCGGAGCTCTACGCCGTCTGGGTGGAAACGTCGTTCTTCGACAGTACCGCTTATGCGGTGCCTCTGGCCGAAGGAAGACCAGCAGGAGAGCCCTTCGTGATCGCGAGCGGCCCCGGCGCCGGCGAC
>JACQVW010000883.1 GCA_016209535.1 Planctomycetota bacterium
GCTCGGGGAACTGGAAGGGCATGATGTTCCCCGTGTCGAAGTGGACCTTGACGAAAGGGCTCTTGAAGCTGTCGACGAACTGGACCATCTCCGGCGGGCTCAGGAGCCAGCCGTTGAAGAAGATGTTCTCGATGTTGAGGTGGACGCCGAGCTTCTCGGCGAGGGGGATGAGCTCGCGCACGGCGGCGCGCGCCCGCTCGTCGCAGAGCTTGTAAGGCACCTCCTCGGAGTCCTTGAGCCACGGGATGTACACGGCGCCGGGGACCACGAGGACGTTCGAGGTCCCGAGGTGGTGAGCGGCCTGGGTCATGAGCCGAGCGATCTCGAGGGCGCGCTTCCGAGTCGCCTCGCTGTTCGCCGTGAGCGGGTAGGGCCAGAAGAGGAAGGAGCAGACGCCGCTGATCGCGATGCCGGCCTTCTCGGCCATGCTCCGGATCGCGGCCAGCTCCTTCTCGCCGGCCGCGGGTGAGAGGTCGCCCTCGAGGTTGTAGTTCACCTCGACCGCGTCGAAGCCGGAGCGCGCCGCGAGCTCGAGGCACTCCCGGAGGGTCATCTTCTGGGGGTAGGGGAAGGCCCAGAGGTTGATCGACTTCAACATGCCGTAGCGCCGGGGCGAGCGCGCGAGCTCGGAGGCCGGACCCGGCGCCCCAGCGCCTCCTTCCGGCGCGCCGGCGGCCGCAGGGCTCGCCTCGGCCGGGCCGGCGAGCCCGGGCAGGGCCGCGCCCAGGAGGGCGCCGTACTTGAGCCACTCGCGGCGGCTGAAGAGAGAGTGCTCGGTGAGATTCTCGGGACCCATGCGTCCTCCCTATCGTCGATCCTTCTTCTGCTCGAGCCGGTTCCAAAGGACGAGGAACGACCCGTCCTCGAGGAGCACGGCGAGGTCCATCCTGCCGTCCCGGTCGAGGTCGGCGCAAGCGGATGCTTTGGCGCGCCGGGGCTCGGCGAAGGCCGGGCCGAGGAGCCTTCCCGCCTCGCGGAGGCCGCCGCCCTCGTCGAGCTGAAGGGAGAAGGGCGCGGGCGGGCCCGAGTCCCCGCCTGGGCCGAGCTCGAAGCGGTCCTGGTCGCCGTCGCCGTCGGCGTCGAAGAGCTGCACGCGCGCCGGCCCCGCCTGCGGCGCGAAGAGCGCCTGGAGCCCGAGGCCCTCGGCGCGCGGCCCCGAGGCCGCCACCTCCTCGGTGACCCACGGCTCCCAGATGGGCCGCGGCCCGAGCCAGAGCGCGAGGCCGGCGACGGCGAGGACCGAGAGCCAGAGCCCCGCGCCCTTCCTCCCGGCCGCCATCGCTCTCACTTCTCCTCGCCCTCCTTCTTCCGCCGCTCCTTGCGCTCCCTCCGGTCCTTCTTCCTCTTGAAGAGGTCGAGGATGTCGTCCAGGGGGACGCCGCCATCGCCGGCCTTGGAGGCTCCCGGCTTCAGGATCTCCTCGAGGCCCTCGAGGCCCTGCAGGTCGAGGCCCCCGAGGGACGGCTCGAGCGCCAGCTCCGGGGCCGAGAGCGTGCCCTTGAGCCTCAGCGGGAAGCCCTTCTCGCCGAGCACCTTCGCCGCGGCTCCCAGGATGCGCTTCAGCCTCTTGTCGCCCACGGTCTCCTCGAGGGCGCCGAGGTCGACGCCGAAGTCCACGCGGCGGTCGAGCCGCACGTGACCCGCGAGGCCCAGGTTGCGGAGCTTGCCGCCCTCCCGCGCGCGCAGGAACGCTCGGCTCGTCTCGACCTTGCCCGAGCCGATCTCGAAGTCGCTCCCGAGCTCCGCGAAGAGGACCTCGCCGAAGCCCGCGCCGAGGAGGCGCGCCGCCTCGCCGAGCACGCGCGAGCCGAGGAGATTGCCCTCGGCGATGCGCAGGCTGCCTTTCCCGCGGAGGTTCCGCTCGAGGCTCTCCCGGTCGAGGCCCTGCCCCGCGATCTCGAGGCGGCCGTCGAGCCTGCCCTGGAGCTCCGCCTCGCGGTCCTCGAGCGACAGGAACGGCGCCGCGTAGGCGAGGAGCGGCGTCATCTCCCAGTTCGCGGCGACGCCCTCGAGCCGCACCTCGCCCCGGTAGGCGGGCGCGGGCCCGCGGAGGTCGAGGGTCAGCTCCGGCGCTACCGCCCGGCCGCCGTTCACCGACGCCTCGACGCCCTCCGCCGTGAAGACGCCGCCCTCGGCGCGCAGCGCGGCCGTGAGCTTCTCCGCCGACCAGCCGCGCAGCTTCAAGGGCCCCGTCGCCTCGAGGCGTCCCGTGCCGCGCAGCGACTCGAGGAGGGGCTCCTCGCCGCGCGCGAGGCCCTCGAGCCGCAGGTCGCGCACGCGGGCGAGGCTCGCGGGGTCCACCTCGAGGCTCTCGGGGAGCGCGAGGCCCAGTGCGGCCGCGAGGAGGAGGAGCGGCGCTTCGGCGTGGATCGTCGCCTCCCAGGGCACGGCGGGCTCGCTTGTGCGCAGCGTCGAGGCGAGGCGCGCTCGAAGGCCTTCGCCGGAGAGGTCTGCCTCCAGCTTCACCGCGGCGCGCTCCGGCGCCGGCTCGATGCGCGCGTCGAGGCTCAAGGCCTCCCGGGCGAGGGTCGCGGTCCGGTCCCCGAAGGGCACGGCGCCGTCCACGCCCCTCGCCTCGAGCCGGAGCTCGCCGCGCGAGCCCTCGAGCCAACGCAGGCCGCTCGCCCCCGCGTCGAGGACGGACCCCGGCGCGGTCAGCGTGATCGTGCCGCGCAGCGCCGCCGCCGCCCTCGCCCCCGGCGGGAGCGCGAGGAGCCGGCGTGGGTCCGCCGGCGCCGAGGCTTCCGGGCCCGCGAGCCGCAGGAGGCCCGCGTCGATGGACCCCGAGAGGCTCACGCCCGCCTTCGACGACGACGCCGAGAACCGCGCCGTGACGGGCTCCTCGGGCGGCGTGAGGCCCAGGAGCGCCTCGAGGATCCCGCGGAAGGGCCCGAGGTCGAGCTGCTCGGCGCTCCCCTCGGCCGCGAGCACGGGACCCTCGCTCTCACCGCCCCCGGCTCCGGCCTCGCCGGCGGTCCGGAGCGAGGCCTCCAGGCGCAGCGCGCCGCCGGCCCCGCCGCCCGGCGCCGCGACGGCCGCCGAGGCCTTGAGGTCGATCCGGCTCGGACCGCCCGAGAGCGACGCCTCGATGTCGCGCACCTCGGAGGACGTGCCGAGGACGTCGTCGCGGCAGAGGACCTTCCCGGCCCGGACGGCGGCCGTGAGCTTCACGGGCAGGCCGCGCACGCCGGGCGGCCACCGCTTCTCCTGCTCCTTCTCCTCGCCGGGGCCTTGCGGCGCCTCGCCGGGCTCTCCCCTCGGGCCGCCGGGGCACTCGGCGCCGCCCCGCAGCAGCCCCTCGAGATTGATCCGCCCCTCGCGGTCGCGGTGGACGGCGAGGACGGGCTCCTCGAGCGCCACTTCGAGCTCGAGGGCGTCGCGGCGGGAGAGGAGGAGGCCGAGGAGCCCGGCCTTCACCACCACGCTGCGCGCCCGCAGGACGTCCTCCTCGGGCGGGAAGCCCGGCGGCGCGCCGATCCGCAGGCCCTCGACGCGCTGCTCGCCGGTCCAGGAGAGCGAGAGGCCCTCGGCGCCGAGCGGCGCCGCGAGCGAGCCGCTCGCGACGGACAGGACGAGCCGCCTGCCGGGCGGCGTCGAGAGGAGCCAGGGCGCGAGTCCCACGAGCGCCGCGAGGAGGACGGCGAGCGCTGAGGCAGCCAGGAGGAGGAGCCGCCGGCGCAGCCTGCGAGGGCGCGGCGCGGGCTCGCCTGCCGTCCCCGAGGGCCGGCTCTGCGGGGGAGTGGAGGCAGGCTCGCCGCTCGGGTCCGTTGCCATGCGCACATTCTTCGGCGCCCCGGCCCGCAAGGCAAGGGGGCAAGGGGGCAAGGGTGCGGAGAGGTGCCCGTGGGGGAGCGCTCTTGGCCTCCCCAGCCAGCCGGTCGGCCGCCCTTGACAATCCCTGGGCCTTGCGTCAGCCTTGAATGCAAGAGCGCATGGCACCGCCGTCGACCACCAACCTCCTCCCTCCGATCGCCCCGCAGTTGCCCCCTCTACCCGTCCGCCGGTTCACGGTCGAAGAGTACCAGCGGATGGGGCAAGCCGGAGTCCTGTCTGAAGACGATCGGGTGGAGCTTCTCGAAGGCTGGATCGTACCCAAGATGGTTCACAACCCAAGGCACGATGCGACGATCGCCCACTTGAGCAAGGTCCTCGAGCGATTCCTGCCCGTGGGATCGCACATCCGGGTCCAGTCCGTGATCACGACGGAGACAAGCGAGCCCGAGCCGGACCTCGCCCTCGTCGTCGGAGAGGCGACGAGGTACCTGAAGCACCACCCCCGTCCCGGTGAGACGCTCCTCGTGATCGAGGTCGCCGACTCCTCCCTGGCGAGCGATCGAGAGTTCAAAGGCTCGATCTACGCGCGTGCCCGCATACCCGTCTACTGGATCGTGAACCTCGTGGACGACGCCGTGGAGGTGTACACGGACCCTTCAGGGCCGGGCCCAGCCCCGGCGTACAGGACGCACCGGACCTTCGCCCGGCAGGACACCGTGCCGCTCGCGCTGGCTCAGAAGGAGCTCGGCGCGATCCCCGGGGCCGAGCTGCTGCCGTGACCCGCTCACCCGCACGGCGGATGCACGTCGCACGCTAGCCCGTCGGCCGTCGGGTCGGCCCCGCAGGCAGCCGAGGGCTCGCGCGGCGGCGCGCCCCCTGCGAAGAGGTGGAGGAGGAGCCGCACCGCGTCGGTGACGTTGAGCCTGCCGTCGTCGTTCGCGTCGGCCGCGTCGAGGCAGCCCGGCGCCTCCCCGCGCCGGAAGAGGTACCCGAGGACCGCCACCGCGTCGGCGAGGTCGAGCTTCCCGTCGGCCGCGGCGTCCCCGCGCAGGAAGCGCGCCTCGCCGGGCCCCTCGAGCCTCCGCCGCTCGAAGGACACCACGCGCGGCGCCGCGATCTCCAGGAAGCGGTCGTCGAGGTAGCGCGCCGCCGCCGACACCGCGAAGACGGGCTCGGGGGCGGCGACCTCGACGGCCCGCACGGGCCGCTCGAGCCTCGGGAGCGCCGCCGGAGGCTCCAGGACGATCCAGTACTGCACCGCCCGGTTGTGCCGCCGCGCCGCGTAGACGAGCCGCCAGTAGTCATCGACCTCGCGCCGCTCGCCCCGCAAGTCCAGCTCCGCCCGCACGAGGCTCGCGGGGCCCGTCTCGACCAGGTTCGGCGGCGGCTCGTGCCGCTCGAGGAGCCGGAGGCGCGAGCCGTCCTCGAGCTCGGCCGTCACCTCCCAGGCCGGCAGGCGCTCCTGCGCGCAGCCCCCGTACCGCACGGGCAGGTCCAGCTCGCCCTGGAGGGCGATCCCCTGCTCCAGAGCCTCCTCGTCGAGAACCTTCAGGCGCTCGAGGGGCAGCGCACCCCGCGCCTCGAAGCTGAGCCCGTCGATCCGCAGCAGGTAGGGCCTGTCCCCGGGGAGCAGGAGCCGCTGCTCGTAGCGGAAGCGGTAGGTCCGGCGATCTCCCTGGGCGCTCGAGCTCACCGTGAAGAGCCCGGGCCCCTGGGGCGTCGCGGCCTCCCGGCCCGGCCCCACGAGCACCTCCTCCAGGAGCTCCGCCTCGAAGCTCTCCTCCCGAGCGGGGAGGAGCCAGCGGCCCGGGCGGAAGCGCGCCGTGCTCTTCAGCTCGTAGCTCGCCCGCGGCGCGCGCCCCTCGACGAAGACGCTGCAGGCCATCGTGCCCTCGGGCACCTCGAGCTCGAAGACGGGAGCCGGCTCGGCCGGGCCCGAGGCGAGGAACGGCCGCACCTGCTTCACCGCGAGGCTCCCGTCGCTCTCGACCTTGAGCTCGACGTCGAGGAGGACCTCCTCGCGCCGGTGCGCCCCCAGCTCGATCGGGAAGCTCCGGTCCATGTACGCGAGGAGCGCCCCGAGCTCCTCGAGCGTCGCGTCCGAGAGCACCCGCCCTCCCGGCGGCATGAGGCTCGAGGCCTGGGCGCGCACGATCCGCGCCACCTTCCCCTCCGATATCTCCAGGATGTCCTTCTCGGGCACCGTCCCCGGCTCTGGGCTCACCACGCTCGCCTCCCCCGGCTGCGCCACCACCACGTAGCGCCGGTCGGCGGGGTTCGCGGGGTTCCCCGTGAAGGCCACTCCGCTCGCGCGCTCGCCCCGGAAGGCGCGCGTGACGAGGACCCCCATGGCCACCCGGTCCTGGGGGATCCCGTAGTACGCGCGCTCCTCGTACGCCCGGAAGTTCCACAGGCTCGCCCAGACCCGCACCAGCGCCCCCGCGATCGAGCGCTCGTCCTCGTCCCGGCCGTCGCAGCGCGACGGGCCGCTCCGGTCGCCGTCCAGGTCGTCGGCGGCGCAGGCCGAGGCCGAGGCATAGAGCCCCGCGCCGTTGAACTCGAGCAGGTCCTCGGCGTTCGAGGACGAGCGCAGCCGCACCATGCCCCCCGTGGTCCCGAAGACCTCGGCCACCCGTACGGCGATGCGAGCCGCGAGCCCCGCGGGCAGGACGCCCTCCTCCTCCATGGCCGCCCGCAGCCGCGCGAGCGCCTCGAAGCGCGCCCCGGAGTCGGTCGCGAGGCC
>JACQVW010000872.1 GCA_016209535.1 Planctomycetota bacterium
AGAAACAACGGCTTGGGACGACTTTGCCGGGACCCTGGTCGGGTCTGAGTCATCGGACCAACAGCCTCCCGCTCTCCGGCCGCCGGTCAGCCTCCCCCACCCGCCGGCCCCACCTCGTACCGCACCGCCCCCTCGACGGCCCCGAGGCGCCAGCCGCCCTCGACCCTCGCTGCCGGGGCCGCGCCGAGGGCCTTCTCGTCGGCGGCGAAGGCCTCGGCGGCGATGCGCTCCGCCGAGGCGAGGCGCGCAATCCTCGAGCGCACGTCGGAGGCCGCGAAGGGCCGCCCGGGCGCCGTGAGGAGGAGCTCCCCCACGCCCTCGACGGCGATGATCGAGAGCCCCGCCTCGCCCTTCCCCCGCCGGACCGCGGCGCTCCCCGAGGTCGCGACGCCGTCCACGGACCGCAGGGCGCCGCGTCCGTCGACGAAGACGTAGTCCGGCGAGCTCAGGCGGTCGCAGCGCCCGCCCTCGACGAGCTCCGAGGACTCGGTGAAGTCGTCGGGCCCCGCGGCGAGCCAGCCGTGCGGCGGGAGCGCGTGCTCGGTGCCGGCCCGCGCGACGCTCCACGGCTCGCGGCGATTCCCGTTCACCCAGACCTCGAGGCCGTTTGAGTACCGCACGTGGAGGCGCGACTCCTTCCAGGCGCCGGAGAGCAGGGCCTCGGAGCTGCTCAGGGTCGCCGCGCCCGCACGCACACCCGCCCCCGTATCCGGGCCCGCGCCGTAGCGGATCGAGGCGACCCGCTCGAGGGCGTAGCGGCTCTGGAGCTGCTGGAGCATGTAGTAGGAGCGGCAGGTCTGGCGCATCCCGTGCCCCTCCTCGACGAGCCAGCCGATGTGGCCGTAGGCGATCGTCGCGGCGATGAGCTCGTCGATGCTGGCGGCGATGTTCTCGGGCCGCTCCCACCCGTCCTTCCCCTGGAAGAACTGGCCCGTCCAGGGCATGCCGATATCGACCGAGAGCGGGTGCATGGCGAGGAGGTCGAAGTGCGGCAGGTAGGGATACTCCCAGAGCTTGAGCCCGCCGTAGGTGAGCCCGTAGTTGCCCGTCGCGAGCCCCGCGTAGGGCCACTGGTGGTGCCCCTCGGACCAGCAGTGGCCGTCGTAGACGTCCTGGTCGTGGAGGAGGAGCTCGCCGTAGGCGTAGAAGGTGGCCGCGAAGGTCCCGGCCCCGGGGACGCGCGCGTCGAAGTCGGTCCGCTCCCAGGGCGCGACCGCCGTGTGGACGTCGGTGTACGCGGCGTCCGACCCGAACTTCCTCTGGATCGCGGGCGCGAGCACGCGGTCCCTCTCGACCGCGTAGAGGGCCTTGGGCGAGTAGCACCGAGGCCAGGCCCTCACGAGGTCTCCCGCGGAGTCGCGCATCACGTGGTCCAGGCCCCAATGCTCGTTCACGGGCGCGAAGTCGCAGTAGTTCGTGTAGAGGCCCGAGCGCCAGCCGAGCGAACGCTGCGCCTCGACGTAGCGCCGGAGAGCCTCGTCGCCGCCCTTCCGCGGCGCGGCCGAGGTCCGGAAGGTGAAGCTCTCCCCGCCGTCGCGCCAGGTGATCTCGTGGTTGCACTGGGTGAGCCGCTCGATCCCGTACGCGCGCAGGCGCCGCGACCGCTCGTGCTCGCGGGCGTAGTCCTCGGGACCCCAGCTCTCCTGCCACAGCCGCGAGCCCGCCTCCTTCCCGCGCTTCGCCGGCGGGTTCGGGATCGAGGGCAGCGTCTCCTCGAAGGCCTGCGAGAACGTGACGAAGACGCGCTCGAAGAGGTCGTTCCGCACGCCGTCGGTCCTCGGCGCGTAACGCACGCCGCCGTTCAGGCGGACGCCGTCCGCCTCGATCGCGTCGGAGGCGTAGGGCGCCGACGCGTTCGATCGGTACCAGTCCATCCAGACCGAGGCGAAGAACGGAGCGGCGCCGCGCGAGACGAGCACGCACAGGTGGTGGCCGCCGTAGTTGAGGTACGGGATGCGTAGCAACTCGGGCGCCTCGACGCCGGCGATGCGGCCGTAGGAGAGCTCCGTCGCGAGCCCGCCCCGGCAAGCGTAGTCGACGACGAGGGACTTCTGCCAGAGGCGCACGCTCGACTCGACGGAGACCTCGCTCCCGCCCACGCGCCCTCGCCACGTCGCGCGGAGCACGCCGCCCGCGAGCTCCGCCTTCTCGCAGCGGGCGTCCTGAACCTCTCCCGGGAACACGGGGCCGCCGCCGGCGAGGGCCCTCGCCACGGTCTTTCCCCCGATCCGCACCTCGACGGGCTCCCAGGAGGACCGGCCCGCCGCGACCTCGTACTCGAGCGCCCCGTCGGGCCCCTCGTACGCGAGCCTCCAGGCGCCCTCGCGCCCGGCGGGCGAGACCCGCGTCGTGAAGCCGGCGGCGAGGTTCAGGGGCAGGATCGTCTCCTCCCGGGTCGGGAAGGGCAGGCGGCCCGGGCCCGTGTTCGCGCCGGGCGACTGGCCGGGGAAAGGGTCGACGCCGCGCTTGGGCCGCGGCTCGAAGCTCAAGGGCTCGAGTTTCTCCTCGAAGAGCGCCAGGTCTTCGAGGTAAAGCTCGCGCTCCTCGGCGTTCGAGCAGCCCGCGATCCGGATCCCCGTCACCCGGAGCGGGCCCTTCTCGCGGAGCGCCCGGGGGATCACCTTGTGGACGAGCCACCACTCCTTCCAGCCCACGCGGGCGAGCTGGAGGTCCTGGACCGCGCCGCCGCGGTCCTCGAGGAGGAGGACGATCGACACCTGGGGCGTGCCCGGCTCCGGCGCCCAGGCCCAGGTGTTGCCGTGGGCCCAGAGGGTCGCGGCCGAGGCGGCGCGCGGCGTCGCGATCGGCGCGGGCGGCCGGAGCGTGACGGCGCTGGCCGCCGACGTGCCGCGATACGCCACGCGCGCGACCGGCGAGTCCCACAGCCGCTGCCGTCTCGAGGGGCGCAGCTCGCCCGAGGCGCCGCCCTCGCACTCGAGGGTCCAGCCCTCGAGCGCGTCGAAGCCCGCGAGCGGCTCGCGCTCGGGCTTCCTCCCGGCGCGGGCCATCTCGTAGGGCGGCTCGCCGGCGGGCTCACCGGCAAGGAGGGGCTGCGCGGGCACGACGGTCCGCGCCGGCTCCTTCGCGGATGCTTGCGCCGGCGCCTGGCCCGCCGCCTGGGCGGGCGCGGCGCCCGGTCGGCCGCCCGCGAGGGCGATCGCGACCAAGGCGGGAGCGATCGCCGCGACCAAGGCGGGAGCGATCGCCGCGACGAGGAGGCGCGTCGAGCGTGGTTTGTGCGGGGTGCGCGGGGAGCGAGCGGCGGTCGTCATGCTTCACCTCGAGGTCGACGCATGAGGCTATGGCATCGAGTTGCGCCCCCACCGTGATACGGATCA
The DNA here is from genome assembly GCA_016209535.1 of Planctomycetota bacterium. Lineage (GTDB taxonomy): Bacteria > Planctomycetota > UBA8108 > UBA8108 > SXIK01 > JACQVW01. Next base: position 3,339 of record JACQVW010000872.1, read on the forward strand.
CGGCCGCTCCGCCCGTGGCGCGCGGGCCTCCCCCGCTCAGCGCAGGACCACCCTGAAATCGTAGTCCGCGGCGACATCCTCGTTGTCGGTCACGCGCAGCCGCATGCTCCGGCGGCACAGGTTGCTCCCGAAGAGCTCGATCGCGAGCGGCAGGCAGGCGTTCTCGAGCACCACCATCGTCCGCGGATCGCCCAGGGTCGCTCGATCGCATTGCCCGTCGGCATCAAAATCCCAGCGGAAGCGCAGCGGCTGCCTGTCCTGGCCGTCGTCCGGGTCGTAGGACGCCGAGGCGTCGAGGTGGACCTCGTAGCGGTCCCCCGGCAGCCGGACCACGTAGTAGCTGACGCGCGGCACGGGCGGCGTCTTGCAGCCGACTTGACTGCCCACCAAGTCGAGCTCCTCCTCGTTGAAGAGGCCGATCGTCCGATCGAAGAGGTCTTTGCCGAAGAATTGAATCTCGGGGACCAAAGTCAGTTGCATCCCGGCGTCGATCCCCCAGTCGAAGCAAGGCACCGGTTGCGTCGTGCCAGCGGCGTGAAACCGCGCGAATGCCTCGCCTCTCATGCCGATGTCCGCCGTCAACCCGCGGAAGAGGATGCCGGCGAAGAGATGCGTTTCGGGGCGAACGTAGCCCTTCACCACGAGCGCCCCATTCAGATTGAGCTCCGTCGCGTCCGGGATCTCCGCGAGCGTCGGCGGATCGATGCCGCTCAGGTTCTCGATCCGGCTGCCGTCATAGCGGATGCCCACCCCCGCCTTGAAGTGGGCCTTGGCGCCGGCCACGGCGTGGAGGTTCACCTCGGCGTCAAGGTCGACGCCCGCGATCAGGTCCCCGGTGGCCGCGAAGTGGATGGGGATGCCGTAGACGACCACGATGTGGTCCTTGCGAAGGCTCAGAACCTTCTTCTCGCGGTTCATGTGCTCCTCGTAGTGAGCGTCGACGTAGAGGATCATCTCCGTGTCGAGCAGGATCCCCGAGAAGAAACTGACGCCGGTGACCTTGAGGCCAGAAATCCCGACGCCCAGGCTCGCCTCGTCATTGGCGTAGAGGACTCGCAGTCGGTGGAATCCGGCATGCACATAGTTCGGCCCGTCGTTCCAGGTGGTGAGCTCCATGGGAGGCAGGTCGACGTCGATGAGCGGCGCGAAGACGCCGCCACCTCCCTGCTCGGCAGGATCGTCCTGGCCGCCTCCCGCGGCGCCGGCTTGCTCGGCGATGTCGCAGAGCGTGTTGCCGGTGTGCATGACGAGATCCGAAGACAACCGCAGGTCGGGGGCAGAACCGGGCATCTCGAAGTCGATGACGGCGTCGTTGAAGACCTCGGCGAGCGCCGCCGGCTGCGCCAGGTAGGTGCGGTCGGTCGCGGCCGTGGCGAGACAGCTTCTCGGGCGCTCGCCCTCGAGCTTGGTGAGGAACGTGATGCCCTCATGGATGGCCGCCGAGGTGACCGGGACGAAGCCCGAAACGATGTCGCCGGGCTCCAGATCGAGCCCGCCCGGCGGGTCATCGATGACGACCTCGTGCGAGACCGGGCTCACGTCGCGCAGGATCGGCTCGCCCGGCGTGGTCCGCGTTTCGGGGAGGACGAAGACGTTCGGCCGCAGCCCCCCGACCAAGCCTCCGCCCTGCCCCCGAGCCGTGGCGCCGCCGCTGCCGCACGCCTCGAAGCCGTCGCAGCCCAGCTTGAGAGCCGTCGCGGCCTCGCCGCACGCCGGGAACGGAGATCTCGGAGCCGGGCCGCCAAGGAAGAGGTGACCGAGCAACTGAATGGGATCCGCAATGTCCACTGCGCCCCCTTCGTCGATGTCACCGGACTCGAGGCACTCCAAACGCTGCGGATTGCCGAGGAACAAGTAGCCGAGGATTGTGACGGCGTCGCTGATGTCGACCTTCCCGCTCTGGTTGGCGTCGCCGCGGATGAAGGCAACGCCGGGAGGGGTCTTCGGCTCGACGTAGATCACGGCGGACCGGAGCGAGCTCGTGCCTCGCGAGTCGATGACCTCGAGAGTCCGCGGCCCCAGCTCCTCGCCGGAACCCAGCGCCGGGGCATGGCCGATCGCGAGGCGTGAGGAGACCACCACGGCGTCGGCGATGGGCTTGCCGCCCAGCACGAAACGCGTCGCCGGAGCGAAGCAGCTCCCGAAGATGTGGAGCCGTGTCGATCCGTCGGCGAGCACATCCGCCGACACCACGTGCGAGGCTTGAGGGGCAGCATTCTCCCCCACCACCTCGACGGCATCGTCGAGCGTTGCCAGCACGCCCTGACCCGGGAGGTAGAAATCCACGGCATAGCGTCCGGGCGGGAGCGCCGGCACGAGCCCTTCGAAAACCGCGTGCCCCCCATCGCCGGTGATGCCGGCGCCGCCGCCCTCGCCGCCGATTCCTCCGCCGGGGCTCGACGGCGCCACGGCCACGACCGGCATGCCGCCGACGCGAAGCACGGCTCCCGACGGCACGCCCGTCGCGGCGATGCCTATGCGGTCCGTGCCGGCCGCAAAACGCCACGCAGGAGGCCGACCGAGAACGATCGGCGATGGCACATGGATCGGCAGCACGTGGACAGCGTCTTCGAAACGCGCTCGCTCGACATCACCCTCGGTCAGCGATGCAAAATGCAAACCTTCCGCCAGGGGCGGGCTCAAGCCGCGCAGTTGCTGGCCGTCCACGCCGTCCACAAGCTCCACCTGCGTGAGCGGCAGACCGCCGAGCCGCGGCTCGAGGCCCGGCTCGAACCCGGTGCCGATGAAGGTGACGGGGGTGCCGCCGTTCACGGCGACCTCGAACGGGGAGACGCCGGTGATGCGGATCCCAACCGGAGCGATGGCCTTCACGGCCGCTTCGAGCCGTGAAAGGACGGCGCCGTCGGCGCCGACCAGGTCGACATCGTGGAATCCCGGCGCAAGCTGCGGGGCCTCGCCGCGAAGGAGGTTGGGCAGCGTCGCATCGACATTGCTCAGGGCGAAGCCTCCGACGCGCGGTGTGGCGCCCCCGTGCCAGGTATCGGTGTACACCGTCAGGAGGTCGCCGCCCCGCGTGGAGACCGCAAGCGGCGCGACGGCCCCGATGCTCGGTGACGGCGGCGGCAGCGCCTCGACCGCGTTGGGCAGGGTGTAAAGCAACTGTCCGTCCGGGTGGAACAGCTCGGCTGAGTGCAGCACGCCGGCGGCAAGCGGCGGCGTGCGGCCGCGAGCATGGCCCGAATCGATGATCTCGACGTCCAGGAGCGGGATCGAGCCGAGGCGGAACGTCATGCCGGGCTCGAAGCGCAGGCCGCAGATGGTCACCACGGAACCGCCCGTGGTCAGGACCTGGTTCGGCGCGACATTGCCGATGCCGCCCTCGAGGTAGAGGAGGGAGACGGAAGTTCCGCGGGTGCGACCCTGGTCGAGAATGAAGACGTCCGTCCCTGCCAGGCCACCGATCGGAGGCGGAGGAGGGACGAGGCCGACGATGAGCTCCGGCCTGTGGTATTCCTGGCGGACGAGCGCCTCCCCACCTTCACTCTCGATCGAGGGAAAGACCAGCACCACCATGTCGGGCCGCAGGTTCTGGCCCTGGAAGCGAGCCAGCGTGCGCCGATCAGCGAGGACATTGACCGGAGAAACTGCCGTGATGGTGGGCGGCGGCGCAACCTCGATGGCCCCCGGCAGGCGCTGATGTACCTCTTCCTGGAAGCCACGCCACACGAGCTCGACGTCGTAGAAGCCGGGAGCCAAGGACGGCGTCACCCCGCTAGTGTATTGTTGGCTCAAATGCGTCAGCTGGAGAAGGTCCACGCCGCCGACGCGGATACTGTAGCGGAAGCCGAAAAAGTCATCGATGAGCGAGAGCCCCTCGCCCTCGACGATGACGGGCTCTCCCCCCGGCGCCACGCGCGAAGGCGTGATTCTCCAAATCCAGCCGCCGGTAGTGTGCGGCGGGCAGGGATCCGGCGTGATGATCGGCCGGACGAAGATGGCGTAGTCGCCGTTGTCGTTGCCATCGACGGATGCGCTGGCGAGGGTCAAGTATTGAGCGGTTCGCGGAATCGGCATACTCAACTGCCCCCTCGAAGAAAAGGAGTCGAACACGGCTTGCCGGATGTCGATGACCCCCTGGGCGTCATTGGAGACCATCGCCATGAGCCTCACGAGCCCGAAGTCGCAGGTGATATCCTTGCCCCAATCGGCAGCGCTGAAGCAGCCGACGGCCGCATCGCCGTGGCGCGCTCGAAGCTCGTCGAGGTCGAAGGTGATCCCCGCGGAGGGATTGAGGCCGATGCCCGTGGCGCTATTGCGTCCGCAGAAGCCCTCGGTCTCGGTGCGTTTCTTGATGATGTAGTTCCAACCTCTCCCGGTCTCCTCGGCGTCAGAGAGCCAGAGTTGGACGCCGCTCTGCGTGGTGTACTGGACAAAGCAACCGTTGCAGCCGTCCACCGCGGTCGGCACCTTGCCCTTGAGCAAGAATACTGAGTCAATGAAGGGGGACGCCGGCACCGGCTGCGGGTTCACGCCGTCGGTTTCAAAGATGCGGCCATCGAAGTAGCCGGTGGTGAACGCGCCGGTGCGAGGATCGATGCCGGTATTGCCCGGCGGCGCCGTGCCCGAGCCGTCGCCGCCGGCGACGATGTCCTCGAGCTGGATGAAGTGAACAGGGGTCCTTGCCGTGGGGATCAGCGGTCGCGCCTCCAGCTTGCTGAAGAGGACCAACACGGTCTCGGTGTCGCCGCCGCCGGCAGATACAAACTGGATTCCCATGTCCTCGGCGAGCGGCTCGTCCGCGAAGTCCGACAAGCTGTACTCGAGCGGGATCGAGCTGAGCGCGTTCGACGGGAAGAATGACGGCGCCTGGGGGACGAGTTGAAGCCCAAAGGACATCGGAATGAATCCTCCCTGCGCCGGCCCCAGGATCCCGCCTGGGCTCGTGTTGCATACCATTCCAATCGGAAGCGGGCTCGATGGGTCCAATGCGAATAGAACCAGCTCGCCCGGAGCATCGGTCAGGACGTACTCCGCGCAGCCGGCCTTGACCTCAAAGAGGCGTACTGCGCCATACGTGACGACGCCGGCTTCGGGCACGGGCGCGCCCACGGCGGTGTTGTCGTAGACGAGCCGCCCGCTCACAGGCTGGCCCCGGGCGATCCCGGGCAGCAGGGATCGGGTCACCTCGCCCTCGAAGACGACCTCGATCTCGGTGGCGGCGAGCTGGCTGGCGAAGAGAACGGAGAAGGAGAGCAACTGAATGCGATGCACTCGGATCATGGGGGCTCCTGAGCTGGGTTCGGACGACGGCGCGTGACCCGTACGCTGTTGCCTCCCTGTACGTCGCCAATCCCTGGAGGTTACGGCGATTTCACCGCGCCACCTCCGCACCCTTGCCGAAGATGTGCCCCCCTGTCCAACCCTCCCGGTGCGCACGCCGCTCCTCTGCGCTGCCCACTTGAAAATGATCGCGCTCGTCGGGGGTCAGATCGCCGAACTTTGCGCCTCGGGCAGCGCCGAGGATCTCCAGTGGATAGATCATCACTTCGTAGGTCGCGTCCTCGTCGCGGACGCCCTTCGCTACCCACTTCACCACGATGTGACGTCCATTTGCAGGGAAGTGGACCCAGCCAGCCCGCCCGCCCACGCGCTTGATCTCGACGTGCTCCTCGCGCGTGGCGGTCTCCCAGAGCCTCAGCGTGGCGTCTTCCGCCAGGGTTGCGAGCCAGCGCCGGTCCGGGCTGCTGATCAAGAAGGCGGCGCGGGCCGGGAGGATCAGCTCCGCAACGACACTGCGGTCGTCGAGCCTCCGGATCTGAGCTCTGGTCGTGCCCAGGGTGACGGCGATGTGCCCTTCGTGCGGACCGAAGTCCGCGCAGACGATGGGATCGTCCACTTCGAATACGGAGAGCTCTCCTGAGGAGATCCGGCCGATCCGCAGCCAGCCGCTGGTATCCGCGAGGGCGATGCGGTCGGAGTCGGGCGCGAAGGTGGCAGATCGGAATTGCTGCTTGGTCTGGTAGACCGCGGCCTGTACCCCATCCTCGACGCTCCAGAGCCGCGCGCTGTGGTCGTGGGACACCGTCAACACGTGGCGTCCGTCGGGGCTGAAGCTGACCAGAGTAACTGCGGCCTCATGTCCGATCATCGTGTGAAGCGCCTTCCCGTTCCGCGCGTCCCAGAGGCGCGCCGTCGTGTCTTCCGAGCCGCTGGCGATCTTGTCCCCGGCGAAGTTGAAGCGAACCGTCCGGATGCGCTTCGTGTGCCCTTCCAGCCGGGCGATCTCCCGGCGGGATTCAAGCTCCAGAACCCTGGCGACCGCGAGGCCCAGGTAAGCCTCGACAACACGCTTTTCGTCCGCGGCGACATCTGCGTCGTACGTGCTCGCCGTCCCCCACGGCCCGAGCGCGATCGGCAGCGACGGCCGGACCGTCCACAGCCTCGCCGTGAAGTCGACCGAAGACGTCACCGCATGGCGGCAGTCCGGGGAGAAGGCCGCGTGATATAGCGGCGCCGCATGCCCCCTCATCTCCGCGACGAGCTTGCCGCTTTCCAGGTCCCACACTCTCGCGCTGTTGTCGTACGAGGCCGTGAGGAGGAGCTCATCGTCGCGCGAGATCTCGACCGACACGACCTTGTGCTCGTGCGGCAGGACGTGAATCTGGCGCCCCGTCCGGGCGTCCCAGACGCGAGCGGTGAAGTCCTCGGAGCCGGTGGCCAGCGTCCCGCCATCGGAGGTCAGGGCCACGGCGTAGATGCCGTGGGCGTGGCCACGCGCAACGCTGAGCTCCTCGTAGGTGGACGCATCCCAGACCCGGGCCTCGGAATCGGACGCCGTCGCCAGGAGCAGGCCGTCCGCGCTGAAGGCGACGTCGATGACGCGCTCCGTGTGTCCGGGCAGCGACGCCAGGAGCGAGCCGGTCTCGGTATCCCACACCTTGGCGATGCCGTCCCGCCCCCCGGTGACGAACCGCCGGCCATCCGGGCTGAACTTCGCGCAGGATACTCCATCGACGTGCTGGGCGATCACGAACATCGACGCGCCCGAGCGGGCATCCCACAAACGCGCCGTCTGCTGCCCCACGGTCAACACGCGCGTCCCATCCGGGCTGAATGACGCGCTCCTCAGAGGGTGCTCGTGGCCCGCGAGCTTGAGGATCTCCACGCCGCTTCCCGAGTCCCAGATCCGGGCGGTGGCATCGTCGCTCGATGTAAGCACTCGCGTGCCATCGGGGCTGAATCCGGCGGTCTTCACCGTGCCTTGATGGCCGCGGAGGATCACGGATGCCGCTCCCGTTTCGACGCTCCAGATGCGAGCGGTCATGTCGTGGGACGCGGTGGCCACGTGCCGGCCGTCCGGACTGAACGAGGCGAAGCGGACCATCTTGGAATGTCCGAGGAGCCGGCGCCGCTCGCGGTTGGCCTCCAAGGCTGTAAACATCGCATTGTTCGCGCTCAGGGACGGAGCCCTGGCCGCGGCCTCGAGGGCCAGGAGGAGCGCCTGTCCCGGGTTCTCCCGGACGACGGCGAGGGACTGCAACGCCAACCGCTGGCTTTCCTCAAGGCGCAGCGCCGTGGCCCGGGCATCGCTCTCCCGCCGGACTTTCACCAGCAATGGCAAGGTGATCGCCAATGCGACGGCGAGGAGGACGAACAGAGCCGCGAATGCCATCGCCAGCTCCGGCTTACGCTGCGCCCACGATACGAGGCGCTCGCCGGCAGAGGCCGGACGAGCGAGGATGGGCTCGTGAGCGAGCCAGCGCTCGAGGTCCCGGGCAAGCTCGGCCGCAGAGGCGTAGCGCTTGTCGGAGCTCTTCTGCAAGCACTTGAGGCAGATGACTTCCAGGTCACGGGGGATCGACGGGTCGCGGGCTCGCGGCAGGACCGGTTCTGCTTCCGTCACGAGGCGCAGGGTCTTGAGCGGCGTCTCCGCCAGAAACGGCGGCGCGCCGGTGAGGACTTCATAGAGGACGGCACCCAGGGCATAGACGTCGGCGGCGCTGGTCACTTCGCTCGCGGCCCCACTCGCCTGCTCGGGCGCCATGTAGGCGGGGGTGCCCACCGCCATGCCGGACGCGCTGACCTCGGAGGCAGAGTCCAGGAGCCGCGCCAGCCCGAAATCGGCGACGTGCGGATTGCCTTCGGCGTCGAGGAGGATATTCGACGGCTTCAAGTCGCGATGGAGTACGCCGCGCTGATGAGCGAAGTGGACGGCGTTCGCCACGGTGGCCACCAACCGCGCCGATCTTTCGGGTGGCATCCGACGGGAGGCTTTCAACGCCCCGGCGAGGCTGCCGCCCTCCATCAACCGCATGGTGTAGAAGTGCCGGCCGTCCTCATCGCCGATCTCGTAGAGCGGAACGATGTTGGGATGGTCGAGCCGAGCCGCGGCCCGAGCCTCGGTGTAGAAGCGAATGACCTGGGTCGAGTCGGCCAGTTGCCCGGCGAGGATCATCTTGAGCGCAACGTCGCGATCCAGTCCGTCCTGGCGCGCACGCCAGACAACCCCCATGCCGCCGTGTGCGATCTCGCTGATGAGCTCGTAGTCGCCGAAGCGGCGCCGGCCTTCCTCGGCGACGGCAGAATCCTCCAAGGGTGCGGCGGCAATCTTCCACAGACAGGCTGGGCAGTTGCCGCCGGGGGCGTCAGGCGGCAGCGGCTTGCCGCAGCCGAGGCAGCTTCTGTGAGGAGGGGTCAGAACAGGGTCTTGTCCCATAATCTGAGGTTACGGACCTGTTCGACAATTCGCCGGCAAGGTTACGCGAGGCTCTGAAAAAGGTGCTGTACTTCCTCCTCGACCTCCTCCGGACCGGCAACCGTCTCTGCGATCTTCGAGCGCAGGATGGCCGCAAACCTGCGGCGCAGGCGGTGTACGGCGGTCTTCAAGGCGCCTTCCTTCATGGCGAGCCCGCGGGCGATCTCGGAGTAGGAAGCGTCGGCCTGCTCCCCTGCAAGGACCGGTTTCAACGCTGCGAAGAGGGGGCCCCGCCCAGCAGCCACGGATTCCTGCTCCAGGCGCTTCAGAGCCTCCTCCAGCAAGGTGATCGTCCAACGGCGCTCGAAAAGGTGCTCGGCGGTGAGGGTGTCAGCAGGCTCGAGACGGTAGCGGTCCTCGGCACCGAGCATCGAGAGCGACAGAACCGCCCGACCCCCGCCTCGCTTCTCCCGCGTCGCACGCCGGTGCTCATCGACCAAGAATCGCTCCAGCGCGGTCAAGAGAAACGTCCGGAATTTCCCCTTCGCCGGATCCGCCAGGCTCAAATAGTTCCGCTCGACGAGGCGGGCGAGGAATTCCTGCGTGAGGTCGGATGCGTCGTCGGGGTTGCGCCCCTTGCGGCGGACGAACGCGTAGAGCGGGTACCAGTAGGTCTCCAGGAGTCGGGCCATCGCCGGCCGCACGCTATCTGCGTTCGTGCCGCCCGCAGCCAGGACCAGGCTCCAGTCGGTGGCGGCGAAGCGCGACGCCTGCTCGCCGGGCGGCGGCAGCGGAAGCTCGGGGAGGCCCATGACCGCCCTAACGTATCCCATCCTGGCGGCGCTCTCCAGTACTACGTCAGGGCGGCAAGGATTCCACGACCATTCACCGCGGCCCGAAGTCCGGGATCCGCGTCTCCGCCGTGGCCGTGCCCTCCTCCGGGCCGTTGTTGGTGTCGCTCACGTAGACGGTGATCTGATGCACGGTGAAACGGTCGCCGTACAGGCGCGCGCGGCCGGCTCGCCCGCCCATGAGGCTTGAGCTCTCGCACCTCATGTACGACATCGAGGCGCGAACGCTACCCATGGAAAGCGAAGGCCCCGCCGCCCCTACGCGCCTCCGCTCACCTTCCCTCGCCGGTGAGCTGGAGCGCCCGCGCTGCCGCGGCCCGCACGCGCGCGTCCTCGTCCTCGCTCGCCTTGCGGAGGAGCGGCGCGGCCGCGCGGGCGTCCGCACCCGCCTCGCCGAGGACTTGCGCCGCGGCGGCCCGCACGCGCGCGTGGGGCGAGGAGCCCAGGAGCGCCGCGGCCTTCTCCACGAGGGCCGCCTCCCCGACGCCCCCGACGCCGCTCAAGCTGACGAGCGCCTCGGCTTGCAGCGCCTCGTCCTTGCCGCCCGCGGCCTCGAGGAGCGCCGGGCCGAACGCGGCGGCGTCGAGGCCGTAGTGCCCGAGGGCGATGGCGGCGCCGCGCCGGAGGAGCGGATCCGGCGACTTGAGGAGGGGCGCGAGAGCCGCCGGGCCCACCTTCGCCTCACGCAGCGCTTTCGCGAGGGCCGCCTCATCCGCCCGCTCCCTGGCCTCCCCCACGGGGTCAGAGGCCTCCGGCCTCGAGCCGAGGACGAGCAAGGCTTCCTCCTGGCGCAGCTCGCCGAGCTGGATGAGGAGCAGCGCCGCGTGCATCGAGATCTTCGGGTCCCCATCTTCGCAGAGCTGGCGAAGGACCGGAGCGTCCCGCCACGTCGCGAGGCCCGCGCCGGCCGCCTCGAGGGCCGCAAGCCGCACGTCCCTCTCGGGGTCCACGAGCCGCGCGCGGACTGCGGCGCGGACATCGTCGGGCACGAAGATGCCGCTCTCCTTGAGCTGCCCGCTGATCTCCATGAGCCCTCGGAGCGCGGCGATCCGCAGGCTCGGAGCCCCCGAGCTGCTCAGCTCGAGGAAGACGGGGCGCACCGCCGACGCGGTGCCCCCGCTCTCTCCGGCGCCGTCCGGCGTCCTGACGGTGGCGAACAGGGCCGCGAGCTCGGAGGCGGCGCATAGGGCGACCAGCGCGCGCTCGCGGACCGTCGCCTCCGCCGCCTCATCCCGGGCGAGGCGGACGAGCTCGGCGAGGCTGGAGTGGTCGCGCGCACCGACGGCCCCCGCCGCGGCCGCGGCCGCTGCGGCGACGTTGCCGTCCGGTTCCGCGAAGAGGCGGAAGAGGTCGCCCAAGGCCGGCGCCGCGTGCTCGGCGACGTGCACCACGAGGTACGCCGCCCACTCGCGCTCGCGCGGCTCGCTCGAGCGCAGCTTGGAACGCAAGGGCCGCACGGCGGCGGCGCCGATCGTTTGCACCGCGAGGATGTAGTCTCCTTCGGCTCCCGGGGTATTGGAGAAGTACACTGGCATCCAGGTCGTGCGCAGAGACACGGGAGTCGGAAGGCCCGCAGGCCTCACTCCGCTCCCCGCCAGGAGCTCCACCATCCGCCCCACCGCCCTTTCGGACCGCAGGACCACGAGCGCCTCGAGCGCTCGCCCCCGCGTCTCGGGGTCCGAGGATCCAAGCCGAGCCACGTGCCACAGCTCGACCGCAACGCGCCACTGCGTGGCGACGAAGACCGTGACGACCAGGCCGGCCCCGAGGCCGGCGAGCAGGGTGGCGCGGCGCGCTGAGGGCCTCATGTCCCGCGGAGATCTCCTTCGTGCAGCCGAGGAGCGACGCCGCCGATTCTCGCCGCCGCGCCGGGGAAGGGCAAGCCGAGGCCCCGCCGCGGGCTTGGGGGCCCTACCCACGGGGCGGTCGTGCACCTGCGCACTGGCCTCCGCCGACTGCTCCGGTCCGATCACGATCCACCGTAGAGGGCGTTGTTCAAGAACCGCGGTTCAGAACCACGCCGTCCTCCCCAGTAGAAAGCCAGAGGTATATCCAGCTTGATGAAACAACGCGTTGTTTTATCATCTTGAGCATGAAGCGCGGGCTATCCACACGCCTCGATGCCTGGCTCGCCGACCCGGGCCGACGGCCTCTTGTCTTGCGTGGCGCACGGCAGGTAGGGAAGACCTGGCTCGTGCGTGACCTTGCCGCCCGCTCCACTCGTGCGCTCGTCGAGGTGAACTTCGAGCGCGATCCCGCGCTCAAGCGCCACTTCGACTCGAATGACCCGCTGCACATCCTGGGCGAGCTGTCCCTCGCCCTGGGCCTCGAGATCCGCCCGGACCGCAGCCTTCTCTTCCTCGACGAGATCCAGGCGGCCCCGGAGGTGCTGGCCAAGCTGCGCTGGTTCTACGAGGAGCTGCCTTCGCTGCCAGTGGTGGCTGCGGGATCGCTCCTCGAGTTCGCCCTTGCAGACCCTACGTTCAGCATTCCCGTCGGTCGGATCTCCTTTCAGCAGGTCGAACCGCTCGGTTTCCCTGAGTACCTCCAGGCTCACGGCCAGGAGCGTCTGTCGTCCGCGATCAGCGCCTGGCGACCAGGGCAAGAGCTCTCCCCGGCAGCTCACCGCCAGGGGACGGCCTGGTTCCAACGATACGCCATGGTCGGCGGCATGCCGGCCGTGGTCGCGGCGGAGGTCGCCGGTCGCGAGCCGCGTGCGCTGCGCGAGCTGCAGAGGGAGCTGGTCGCCACGTACCGCGCCGACTTCGCCCGGTATTGCCGCCGGATGGATCGCGACATCCTCGACTCGGTCCTCCGCGCCGTGGCGAGCTCGCTGGGCCGGAAGTTCGTGCATGCCCGTGTCGGCGACGGGGTCAAGCAGCACCAGGCCAAGCGAAGCCTGGAGCTCCTGGCCATGGCCCGGCTCGTCCACGTGGTCCGTTGCACCGCGGCCAACGGTCTGCCCCTGGGCGCCGAGGTGAAGGAGACCTTCCGCAAGGCGGTGCTCGCCGATGCCGGCCTCGTGCACGCGATCGTGGGCACGCCCGCGGCCCAGGCTTTCCCCGCCTGGGAGTCCCTCGCGCCTGCGCTGCGCGGTCAACTCGTCGATCAGCTCGCCGCTCAGCAGCTTCGGCTGCTGGACGAGGGCGCCGGCGACGGGCCCGAGCTGTTTTACTGGCAACGCGAGGGCGGGCGCCCCGGGGAGATCGACTACTTGACCCAGCTCGAGGGCCGGATCGTGCCCGTGGAGCTCAAGGCGGGCGCCGCAGGAGCCATGAAGAGCCTCCACCAGTTCATGTTCGAAAAGGGGCTGGATCTGGCCGTGCGCTGTGACGCCAATCCTCCGAGCGTCCAGGAGCTCTCCGTGAAGACGACCCAGGGGGATCCAGTGCGCTACCGCCTGGTGAGCCTGCCGCTCTACCTGCTGTGGAACCTGCGGGAGGTGCTCGCGGCGCTCGCGTCGAGCGCGTCCCGCTGAGCGGGCCGTCCCGGCCGATCCTGCTCCCGTCGCGGTCCTGTCCTCCATCGGCTCCTCGAGGCGTCGGGTCCGCTCGGCAACGCGGAGATCCGTCGCGTGACACGGGTGGCTACGCCAAGATCCCCCGCACGACCTCGCCGTAGACGTCCGTGAGACGGTGGTCGCGGCCGCCGTGGCGGTAGTTCAGACGCTCGTGGTCGATGCCGAGGAGGTGCAGGATCGTGGCATGGAGGTCGTGCACGTGCACCTTGTCCTCCACGGCGTAGTAGCCGTAGTCGTCCGTCGCGCCGTGGGCGTATCCGGGCTTCACGCCCCCGCCGGCGAGCCACACGGTATAGCCGTGCGGGTTGTGGTCGCGGCCGTCCGGGCCCTGCGCCGTCGGCGTGCGGCCGAACTCGCCGCCCCAGAGGACCAGCGTGTCCTCGAGGAGGCCGCGCGCCTTCAGGTCCGCGAGCAGGCCGGCGATCGGCGCGTCGACCTCCGCCGCGTTGCGGGCGTGGTCCCGGCGCAGTTCGCTGTGCTGGTCCCACTTGTAGCTGTGCGTGACCTGCACGAAGCGCACGCCGCGCTCGGCGAAGCGCCGCGCCATCAGGCACTGGCGGCCGAAGCTCCGCGTCACCGGGTCGTCGAGCCCGTAGAGGCGCTGCGTCGCGGGAGTCTCGCCCGAGATGTCCTGCAGCTCCGGCACCGAGGCCTGCATGCGGAAGGCCAGCTCGAAGGACTCGATGCGCCCCTCGAGGAGGGCATCGGGGCCGCTCGCCGCGAGCTGCCTCCGGTTTGCGGCCTGCACGAAGTCGAGCTCCAGCCGCTGCGTGCCCCGTGGCGATCGCCTGCAGTCGAGGAAAGGCACCCGGGCCTGGTCCGACGGCGTGCTCGCGTTGCCGATGGGCGTCCCCTGGTAGATCGCCGGCAGGAAGGCGCTCGAGAAGTTGTTGGCGCCGCCGTGGGTCAGCGTCGGGCAGATGGTGATGAACCCCGGCAGGTCGCGGTTCTCGGTGCCGAGGCCGTAGGTGATCCACGAACCCATGCTCGGCCTCACGAAGGTGTCGCTGCCGGTGTGGAGCTCGAGGAGCGCGCCCCCGTGACGGGAGTTCGAGCCGTGCAGCGAGCGGACGAGGCAAAGGTCATCCGCGCGGCTGGCGACGCGCGGGAAGAGCTCGCTCACGGGCAATCCGCATCGGCCGTGGCGCTCGAACTGCCACGGCGAGCGCAGCAGGTTCCCGGTCTCGCTCGACACCACGCGCGGCTTGGCGAAGGGGAACGGCTTGCCGTGGTCGCGCTCGAGGAGCGGCTTCCAGTCGAAGGTGTCGACCTGCGAGGGGCCGCCGTGCATGAAGAGGAAGATCACTCGCCGGGCGCACGGCTCGAAGTGCGGTCGTCGCGGCGCCAGCGGGTCCCTCGGGTCCGGGCCCGCGGGCCGGGCCGCGCCGAGGTCCTCCGCCAGGAGACCCGCGAGGGCGAGGGCGCCGAAGCCGGAGCTCGAGCGCCGGAGCGCTTCTCGCCGCGAGAGCCGCTGGGGGCCTTGGGGGTCAGTCCACATGCAGGAGCTCGTTCATGGTGAAGAGGGCCCTGGCGACCGCCGCCCACGCCCGGGCGCGCCGCTCGGACCCGCCGGCATCGGTTTCCATCGCCCCCCGGATACGCTCGAGGAAGGCGAGCGCCTCCGCGCGCTCCTCGCTCGACGGCAGCCGGGCGAAGGCGATCTCGTAGGCGAGCGCGACCCGGCCCGCGTCGTTGAGGTCGGCCCGCGCGAGGAGGCGCGACGCCAGGCGCCCGGCCTCCTCCTCGACGAGCTCGCCGTTCAAGAGGAAGAGCGCCTGGCCCGGCACCGTGGTCGTCTGCCGGTCGCCGTTCGAGGTGCTGGGGTCGGCGAAGTCGAAGGCCTGGAACACGTCGTAGAGGGCGCTGCGCACGACCGGCAGGTAGACGGAGCGCCGGCGGGAATCGTAGCGCGTGGCGTTCGTGGAGGCGGTGGTCGCCACGTACTCGCGGTCGCGGGTGGTGAGGAGCGAGCCGCCCGCGGTGAAGTCGAGGCCGCCCCCGCACTCAAGCAGCGCGTCGCGGATGGCCTCGGCCTCGAGCCGGCGCCGGCTCCAGCGCCAGAGGAGCCGGTTCTCGGGGTCGAGCTCCGCGGCGCGCGCGTCGTGGGCGGCGCCCATGCGGTAGGTCGCCGAGAGGACCATGCGCCGGTGGAGGCGCTTGAGCGACCAGCCGTCCGCGACGAGCCGCAGCGCCAGCCAGTCGAGGAGCTCGGGGTGCGTGGGCCGCTCCCCGAGCGCGCCGAAGTTGTCGGGGGTCCGCACGATCCCCGCGCCGAAATGCCACCGCCAGACGCGGTTCGCGATGACGCGCGCGGTGAGCGGGTGATCCGCGGAGGCGATCCATCGGGCGAGCTCGAGCCGCCCGCTCCGCGACCCGTCGATCGCAGGTCCCTGCGCCCGCGCCAGGGCACTCGGGAAGCGGCGCGGTGCGGGAGGCCCGAGGTCGAGGTGACTCCCGCGCAAGTGCACGCGCAGGTCCTCGGGCTTCCCCTCCTCGACCGCCATGGCCTCGGGCAGAGCCGGGATCGCCTTCTGGAGGCTCTCCAGCTCGGTCTTGAGCCGCTCGAGCTCTCGCGATTCGGCAGGCGGCAGGAGCGCCGCGGCGCGCTCCGGGGCCGCGAGCGGCCCGCCGCTATCGCCGAGGAAGGCGGCGAACGCCGCAGCGTCCGGCGCGCTCGCCGGGCCGGCTTCCTGCTCGAGGTGAGCGCGCCACGCCGCGAGCAGCGCCGCGTTGAGCTCCCGCTCGGCCGCGAGCTCCGCCGGGCCCTTCGCTCCGTCGAGCGCCTCGGCCTCGCCCGCGACGGGCGCGAACAAGAGCTTGTCGACGTGCGGGAAGGGGCCATCGCGCTCGAGGCGGGCCGTGTTCTCGCCCGCCGCCAGCCGCGCGATTCCCTGCGGCTCCCAGGTCTGGGTCTCGGGCGTCCAGCTCCCGGTCGCGCGCCGCGCCGCGTCGGCGCGCAGGAGCTGGCCGTTGACGAGGAGCTTCAGGGGCCGAGGCTCCGCCGCCGCGTAGCGCAGGTCGACCTGGTAGGCGCCCTCGCGCGCGACCGCGAAACGGTACTCGGCGACGTTGGGGAGCTCGCCGCGGTTGTAGATCACCCCGATCCCGCTGCCGTAGGTCGTGAAGTCGCGCACCACGTTGCCGCTCGTGTAGTCCTCGGCCTCGAGGAGCGCGGCGCCGGCGCTGCGGTCGACCCCGCCGCTCGCGGCGGGCTTCAAGCCCGCGATGAACGCGTCCCACCGCGCCAGCTCCGCCGCGGCGGCGGCGTAGGCCTCGGCCCGCGACCGCGCCGCGGCGAGCATCCGCTCGCGGGCCGCCGCGGCGAACCTATCCACCTCCGCCTTCATGGCCGCCACGGCCTTCTCCGCGGCCTCCCGCCGCGCCAGATCCTCCCGCGAGCCGAGGAGCCGCTCGTGCCAGCGCGCGACGACCTTGAAGTGGTCCATGGTGCGCGTGCTCTTGAAGATCCCGGCGAGCGCGTAGTAGTCCTCGGCCGGGATCGGATCGTACTTGTGGTCGTGACAGCGCGCGCAGCCGAGCGTGAGCCCGAGGAATGTGCGCCCGACCGTGTCGACCTGCTCGTCGACGATGTCCATCTCCATCTTCACCGGGTCGTCCTCGGCGAGCATCTTCGGCCCGATCGAGAGGAAGCCGGTGGCGATCACGCGATCCCTCGCCGCTTCGCCGCCGCCCGGCTCCTCGAGGAGGTCGCCCGCGATCTGCTCGAGGACGAAGCGGTCGAAGGGCTCGTCGGCGTTGAACGCGGCGATCACGTAGTCGCGGTACCGGTAGGCGTTGGCGTGGGCGAGGTTCTCGTCCATGCCGTTCGAGTCCGAGTAGCGCGCGACGTCGAGCCAGTGACGCCCCCAGCGCTCGCCGTGGCGCGGGGAGGCGAGGAGCCGGTCGGTGACCCGCTCGCAGGCGTCCGGCGACTCGTCCACGAGGTAATCGGCGGTCTCCTCCGGCGCGGGCGGCAGGCCCGTCAAGTCGAAGGTGACGCGGCGCAGCCAGGTCCTCCGGTCCGCGGGGGGCGCCGGCTCGAGCCCTTTCTCCTCGAGCCCGCGCAAGACGTACCGGTCGAGGGGCGAGCGCGGCCAACCGGACCGCGCGACGTCGGGCGCCTCCGGCTCCGAGGGCTGCCGGAAGGACCAGGGGAGCGCCTCGGCTGCCGCCGAGCTCCCGGCGCAGGCCAGAAGGAGGCACCCCAAGCCCAGGACCCGTATGGCTCGCGTCGTCGCCATGGCGACTCGCCAATCTAACCGCCGGGGCCGGGGCGCGTCACCAAGGTTTCGCAGCTCTTCGAGGCTTCGTCATGCGCACGGCGGGTAGCTCTCGCAGCCGGGGTCCCCTGCCGATCCGCGTGGGTCAGGGTCCGGCGTGGTTCAAGACCGGGTAACACCC
>JACQVW010000094.1 GCA_016209535.1 Planctomycetota bacterium
CTGAGAGCCTGAGCAAGAATCCCCGCGTCGGCCCGAGGCCGAGCGAACGGCCGCGAGGCAAGGAGCAGCGACGATCGCGTACAGCGGAGCGTACTCTGAGGAGCTGCGACGCAGCATCGCGGCCGTGCAGCCGGCCGAAGCCAGGGGGGATTCTTGCTCAGGCTCTGAGACGGTCGACGGTCCGGCCGCACCCTCAGCCCACCAGCTCGCGGATCGGCTCTCCCTGCTCCACGATGCGGCGGGGGCGGCCCTGGTGGTCGAGGTAGGTGGCGTCGAGGGGGACGCCCATGTGGTGGTAGATCGTCGCGGCGATGTCGCCGGGGGTCACGGGGCGCTCCTTGATCTCGGCGCCGTGCCGGTCCGTGGCGCCGATCACCTGCCCGTGCCGGAACCCGCCGCCGGCGACGGTCATGGACAGGACGACGGGCCAGTGGTCGCGCCCGTCCGTGCTCCCCTGGGTCCCGATCCGGGGCGTGCGGCCGAACTCGCCCATGGCGAGGACGAGGACGTCGTCGAGGAGCCCGCGCTCCTCGAGGTCGCCCACGAGCGCCGTCAAGAGGTGGTCGAAGACCGGGAGGAGCGGCCTCAGGCCGTTCCAGATGCCGCCGTAGGGCGGGATGTTGTCGCCGTGGGTGTCCCAGGTGCCCGACGCGCCGTGGTTCGAGAGGTCGATCGTCACGAAGCTCACGCCGGCCTCGACCAGGCGCCGCGCGAGGAGCGCCTGCCGGCACCACTCGTGCTCCCCGTAGCGCTCGAGGACCGACTCGGGCTCGCGGGAGAGGTCGAAGGCGTCGCGCGCCCGGGCGCCCGTCACCATGTCCGCGGCCTGGGCGTGGAACCTCTCGAGGCCCAGCATGGAGCCCGACAGGTCGAGGTCCGAGCGCAGGCGGTCGAGCCCCTCGAGGAGGGAGCGGCGCGCGGCGATCCGCTCCGGCGTGAGGCCCGAGGGGAGGCCCAGGAGCGGGCCCACCTTCTCGCCGGGGAA
Source organism: Planctomycetota bacterium (assembly GCA_016209535.1). Lineage (GTDB taxonomy): Bacteria > Planctomycetota > UBA8108 > UBA8108 > SXIK01 > JACQVW01. The sequence goes on from JACQVW010000094.1 coordinate 986, forward strand.
AGGGTCGTGCTCGCGGCCGAGCCAGCCGCCCCAGGCCACATGGGAGCGGTCCTTCATGTTGAGGACGACGTACGGCGGCATGCCGCGGCGCTCGGGGCCGCGGTGCCTCGCGACCACGGAACCGATCGCGGGGTACTTGTCGCCGAGGGGGTTCGTGCGCGGGTCCGCCTCGAGGCTCCCCGTCTGGAAGACGTGCGTGGGCTCGTGGTTCGACCGCCGCGCGTCGACGGAGCGGATGACCGTGAGCTTGTCCATCAGCGCCGCCTGCTTCGGCAGGAACTCGCAGAGCCGGACGCCCGGGAGCTTCGTCGGGATCGACCGGAAGGGCCCGCGGACCTCGGCGGGCGCGTCGGGCTTCACGTCCCAGGTGTCGATGTGGCTCGGGCCGCCGGACATCCAGAGGAGGATCACGGCCTTCGAGCGGCTCGAGGCGCGGCCCGCGGCCGCCGCCTCGGCGCGGGCGCGGAGGAGCGCGGGCAGGGTGAGGCCCGCCATGCCCGCGACCCCGGCCTTGAGCATGCTCCGGCGGCCGAGGACGACAAGGCCCTCGCGCTCGCGGCCGTGGAAGGCCGCGAAGGCGTGCGCGCCCGCGTGAGCGTGGGACCCGGGATGCGGCATACCGGGAAGTGTCGCCTCGCAGGGCGGCGGGATCAAGGGGCCGCCGCGCCGCTTGCCGCCGCTTCCCCGCTTGCCGCCGCTTGCCGCCGCCGGCCGGCTCCGTCAAGCTGTTCGCGAGCGCCATGAGCGACCGCGACGACCCGGTCCTCGCCTGGCACGCGGCCCTCCGGGCCCGCTGGCTGCCGCTCGCGAGCCTCCCCGAGGTGCGGAAGGGCATCCAGGCCCTCTCGACCTCGTACGTCGAGCGGCGCGGGAGGCTCGAGAAGCGGAAGGCCCTCGATGGCGCGGCCAGGCGCGCGGCCTTCGCGCTCTTCTACGCGCCGCTCCACTTCCTCGCCGTGCGTGGCGTCGTGCGCGCCCTGGGAGCGGCCGATCCGGCGCCGCGGGCGATCCTCGACCTCGGCTGCGGCACGGGCGCCTCGGGCGCCGCCTGGGCTCTCGAGGGTCTCGAGGCCGAGGCGGCGCCGCGCGTCGAGGGGGTCGACCGAGACCGCTGGACCGTCGAGGAGGCGCGCTGGACGCTGAGGGCGCTGGGCCTCCGGGGCGGCGCCCGGCGCGGGGAGGCGGAGCGAGCCCGCCTGCCGGGCGCCGGCGGCGCCGTCCTCGCGGCGTATGCCGTGAACGAGCTCGACGCGGCGGCGCGCGAGCGGCTCCTGCGCGCGATGCTCCGCTCGGCCGAGGGCGGAGCGCGAGTCCTCGTGGTCGAGCCCATCTCCCGGGCCGTGAGCCCCTGGTGGGACGCTTGGGCGAGGGCCTTCGCGGAGCACGGCGGCCGCTCCGACGACTGGCGCTTCCCCGCCGAGCTGCCCGAGGAGCTGCGCGAGCTCGACCGCGCAGCCGGCCTCGACCACCGGGAGCTCACGGCGAGGAGCTTGTGGCTCGCGGGGGCCGCGAGAGAGCCGTGAGAGCGCCGTGCGAGACCCGTGAGGGTTCGGCCGGGAGGGGCGCGGGCGGCGGCTCCCTCGCCCCTACGGTTGCGGCCGGGCGCGGTTTCGTCTACGGTAGGCGTCCCCCTCGAAAGGAGGCATCCCATGCGCCCCACGACCCTCGCCCCGGTCCTTCGCCCGCTCCTCCGCCAGGCCCTCCTCGCCGCCACGCTCGCGGCAACGCTCGCCGGCTGCGCCTCGGCCGCGAAGCCCGGTCCTGGGTCGGCCGGGCCTGGCGGCTGGCGCAGCCTCTTCGACGGGAAGACCCTCGCGGGCTGGACGAAGGCCGACTTCATCGAGAGCGGCGAGCCCCGCGTCGAAGACGGGAAGCTGATCCTGCCCGCCGGCGCGAGGCTCACCGCCGTGCGCCGCGAGGACATGCCCCTTGGCAACTACGAGGTCGAGCTCGAGGCCATGCGCGTCGACGGGCAGGACTTCTTCTGCGGCATCACCTTCCCCGTCGCGGGCTCCCACGCCTCGCTGATCGTGGGCGGCTGGGGCGGCATGGTCTGTGGCATCTCGAGCCTCGAGGGCATGGACGCGTCGGAGAACGAGACCACCCGAGCGATCCAGTTCGAGAGCGGCAAGTGGTACCGCGTGCGCCTCCGCGTCACGGACCGCATCGAGGCCTGGATCGACGACGAGAAGATCGCCGACGTGGAGACCGCGGGGCGGAAGATCGGCACGCGGCACGACATCGACCCGGCGAAGCCCTTCGGCCTCGCCTCCTGGCGCACGACCGCGGCCCTGCGCGGCATCCGCTGGCGCGAGGCCGCCGCCGCGCCGCAGGAGCCCGCGAAGCCCTGAGGCGCGGTATCCACGGCACCGCGACCCGGCCTGGGATCGGGAGGGGATATGGATCGACCGATTGCGGGGAAGAAGCATGGAGCACACGGACAATGAGGAAGACCCAGAAAGTGAAGGACCGACATCCGCCACCGATTCGCTGGGAGTTTCCACGGCATGTCCCGACCATCGACTTCCTCGAGGGGCTGGACCTGGACCCTGACGAAGACCTCGACGAGGCCGTCGAGAACTTCATCTCTGGCATGGCAATGCGCACCTTCTTGACCTGGGAGGCCGTGGTGTGCAAGGAGCGCGGGCTCCGGCTGACGCGGCGCCAGAAAGAGGCGCTGGAGGAGCTGATCAGCTTCGAAGACTCCAACGACGAGGAGATCCTCTACATCGATGAGCTCCCCAGGCCTTCCGAGCCCTGGTACGCGATCCTCAACAGGATCGCTCCCCACCTCCTCGTCGAGCCCTTCCGGACTTTCGAGATGCAGTGGGAAGTCCAGACCGGAGGCTGGAGTCGCCTGGTCGAGTGCCTGGAGGAGCACGCCGAGAGCCTTTCGCTGCCTGTGGGCGCGGCGTCGCCTCTGGACGTGGTGCCCCCCGCGCTGCGTCACAAGCTGGCGCTCCAGTCGTGCTTCACGGAGCTCGAGGGCATCGGCCAGGAGGGTGTGCACCCGCTCGAGGAGGACACCGGTCGCATCGACCGCTTCATCGCCCGCCTGCGCTCGTGCAAGGAGAGCGTCGCGTACCTCGAGCTGACCCTGGACTCGCTTTGCCAGAGACTGATCCTCCCCGACAAGGACGGAGAGCTCCTCGTAAGGACGATGAGGGAAGCCCTGGGGATCCAGAGCACCCAGGACCCTATCGCCGGCCGGCTATAGACGCCGGCCGGGCCGGCTCTTCTTCACCGCCGCCGGCATGCTCTGGACGCCTCCTGAGCCACCTGTTCCTGGGAGGGCCGGCCCCGGGCGAGCCCCTCGCGGCCTGCGGGCAGGACCCGACGCCCGACGGGCTGACGTGCGAGTCGTTCGCTCCGTGTCCATAGCGCGAATCGAGCTCCGTCTCGGAGGACCTGGCGCAGCGGGCGCGCGCAACTCCGCGCGCTCGCGAGGATCGTCACGGGAGCAAGTCGCGCACCGCGATAGTCCGGCCGGACAGGGATATGGACGCGAGCGTTCCGTCAGCGCCGACGACGGTGATCGACTGGTACTTCGCGCCGTGGAGGCGCACGGCATCGCCCACCGGATCTCGATGCACGATCACCTGGCGATGGGCCAGGTCAACGACCCAGTACTCCCGAAGGCCCCCGGCGGCGTAGAGGTCCGCCTTGTCGCCACAGTCGTAGGCCAGAGAGGACTCCGCTATCTCGACGACGAGCAACGCGCTCCGCGGGTGTTCCGCGTAGTCCCGGGGGCCCCCCGGCACCACCACGAGGTCGGGCACGGGGTCAGTAGCGAGCCCCAAGACCAGGGCCATTTGCCCGCGCACCCAAAAACCGCGGCCAAAGGCGGCGCGCAACGCCTCCTCGGTCAGCCCCAAGCTGGAGTCGTGTGGCGGACTTGGGTTGGGCATCTCCAGGATCTCTCCTTCGACGAGGATCAGCCGGCGGGATTCCAGCCAGGTCGCTGACCGGAGCTGATGGAACTCGGCCACGGTCCAGCGTTTGCGGCTGGGCAATGGCAGCCGCGGCGGGCCGGTCGATGCAAGCGTGGCAAGCGGCATGGAGTCTCTCCTTGCCCCGGATGATAGCGACGGACCCTGGAGGAAGAAACCCTCCTGCGACTACCTCGGCGCCGGCGCGGGAAGGGCTCGGGGCTCGGACTCGATGACCTGGGCCGCCGCGGCCTTCTCCTGCTGGAGCTGGTCATACTGCCGCACCTGCTCCGGGCCGAGCAGCTTCCGGATCGTCTCGTCCCGCAGCCTCTGGATCGTCTCGAGCTGCTTCGCGTAGTCGCGGTCGACCTCCTCGACCGCCCGCCGCTGCTCCTCCGTCAGCTCGAGGCGGTCGAGGCCGCGCAGGGCAGGGCGGGCCTTGCGCATCGGTCTTGAGGCCGCAACCTGCGGCGCCGGGACGCTCCTTGTCTCGGGCGCGTACCTCGGCTCGAGGGCCCGCGGGGTCGTGGCGTAGGGGGCGGCCCCCCCTTCGAGCACGCTTTCGTCTTGCGGCTCAAGGGCCCGGGCCGTTGCGGCGTTGCGGCCACCTGCCGCCGTGCCCGCCCGTGCCCGCACGACGCCTTGGCCGCCGAGGCGCTTCAGCTCCTCGAGGATCTGACCCACCTGCCGTTCGAGGCTCGCGATGCGGTCCTCGGCGTCGCCGCTGGCCGGGGCGGCCAATTCAGCCCAGGCAGCCCCTCCAGCCGGTCTCGCCATTCCAGCCCGGGCCGCCCCTCCAGCCGCGGCCGCCCCTCCTCGCGGAGGGCTCACGAGGCCATAGGGCCCCCGCGGTGGGGGCGGTGGAGCGGGGACCGCCGTCGGCGCGGGAGGCATCGCGGCATTCTGCGCCCGCGGCGGGACGGGGGCCACGGGGACCGCTGGGGTCACGGGCGCGTAGGGAGCCATGGGGACCGGCGTGGGGACCGATCCCGGTGCAGGGACGGACGCCGGTGCAGGTACGGGCGTCGGTGCCGGGACCGGCTCCGGCGCGGGGACAGGCTCCTCCCGCTGGACGTGCTGCGGCGCGGGGATGATGGGCTCCGCGGCGTTCCCGTCCTGCCCTCCTCCGGCGCGGCCTGAAGCCGAGGGAACCGCGAGTACGGCCAAGGCCAGCACACCCACCCACCACCGCGCCGTCAACCGAGGACGCAAATGTCCCACCATGATCATGACGAGCCTCCTTTCCAGGGTCTCTCGTTCTCCCAGCGCCAGGCCGGGCGACGCGCCCGGCAGCGCACCATCGCAAAGGAACTGAACCGTGACGAGGAGCGACTCCGCGTACTCCCGCCGCGAGCCAACGGTCTCCACCGCCCTCGCGTCGGCGGCCTCGTCGGCCGCGCGCCGCAGCCGGTCCCGGACGAGCCAGTAGGTCGGGAGC
>JACQVW010000095.1 GCA_016209535.1 Planctomycetota bacterium
CCATCGTATCGCGCGGGCGATGGCGGCGCTACCGGGCGTGCGAAGGCCCGAATCCCGTTGCCTTCAGCGTCGCCTTGGCTATGAATAGGGCGTTTCTCCCAGCCCCCACGCGACGCGAAGGAGCCCCATGTCCCACCTTGAAGCCCTGAAGGCGGCCGACCCCGAGATCCGCGAGCTGATCGCCGAGGAGGAGCGGCGGCAGGACCGGTGCATCCGCCTCATCCCCTCGGAGAACTACGCCTCGCGGGCCGTCATGGAGGCCACGGGCTCGGTCCTGACGAACAAATACTCCGAGGGCTATCCGGGCCGGCGGTACTACGAGGGCCAGCAGGTCATCGACCGTGTGGAGACGATCGCCGTGGAGCGGGCCAAGGCGCTCTTCGGCGCGCAGCACGCGAACGTGCAGCCCTACTCGGGCTCGCCGGCGAACCAGGCCGTCTACCTCGCGCTCCTCAAGCCGGGGGACACTGTCCTGGGGCTCAGCCTCCCCTTCGGAGGGCACCTCACGCACGGGTGGAAGGTCAACTTCTCGGGGATCACCTACCGCGCCGTCCAGTACGAGCTCGACCCGGCGACGCACCGGGTGGACCTCGACCGCGTGCTCGACCTCGCGCGGAAGGAGCGGCCGAAGGTGATCTTCACGGGGGGCACGGCGTACCCGCGGATCTGGGACTTCGAGGGTTTCGCGCGGGTCGCCCGGGAGGTCGGGGCCGTGCTCGTGGCCGACATCGCCCACATCGCGGGTCTCGTGGCGGGCGGCGCGCACCCGAGCCCGATCCCCCACGCCCCGATCGTGACGACGACGACCCACAAGACGCTGCGCGGTCCGCGCGGCGGCATGATCCTCTCGACGGCGGAGCACGCGACCGCCCTCGACCGCGCCGTGTTCCCGGGGCTCCAGGGCGGACCCCACAACCACACCACGGCGGGCATCGCAGTGGCCCTCAAGGAGGCCGCCTCGCCCCCCTTCCGAGACTACGCGCACCAGATCGTGAGGAACGCGAAGGCCCTCGCCGAGGGGCTCCTCGAGAAGGGCTTCCGCTTGATCTCGGGCGGCACCGACAGCCACTTGATCCTCATCGACACGACCGCCGGCGCGGCGGACCGCCCCGGCGTGAACGGGAAGCCCGCGGCGAAGGCTCTCGACAAGGCGGGCCTCGAGTGCAACTACAACACGATCCCCTTCGAGCCGAGGAAGCCCATGGACCCGAGTGGCGTGCGGATCGGGACGCCGTCGGTGACCTCCCGAGGCATGAGGGAGCCCGAGATGCGGAGGATCGCCGAGTGGATGCACCGCGCCCTCGCGGCCTGGGAGAAGCCCGACGTCCTCGAGCGGATCCGCGCCGAGGTGGCGGAGCTATGCGAGGCGTTCCCGCCGCCGGGGATCAGGATCTGAGCCCGACCGGGCCTGGCTTCAGGCCCGGCCCGCCAGACTTCCCGTGCGGGCGTTCCCGGCGGCGCCTCCGGCAGGTCCGTGCGCAGCCTGTTTGAGGGAGCGATCAGGGGCTTGGAACAGGAGGGGACTCCTCGTGGCGATGCGGATGCTCCTTCTTGTACTCCCTCCACTCCTTGTAGGTGTCCCGTTCCTCGAGGAAGTCTCGCAGAGCGGCCATATGAAGCCGGACGCCACGCAGGGAATCCTCCACGATAGTACAGAGGAGCAAGAAGCCGAGGGCGATGGCAGCTCCAGGCAGAAGGAAGACGAGGCCGAAGCAGGAGAGCACCACACAGGCAATGGCTACAAGACTCAGAGCCAATGAGAGGAACAAGACCATGTTTCTTGGACCTCCGTGTCCATGAAGAGCGGTTTCGCGCTCCAAAGGTGCGGAAAGCACAGCCCTCCTAACGACTCACCCTACCCGCCGGGGCCGCTTCCGGCACCGCTGAGCTGCCGGAGACCGAGGTGGCGACCCCGGCCGGCTGCGGCGCCTGCTCCGGCGCGCCCTGCAACCGAGCCACCAGCTCCGCCCTGTGACGGTACATGATTGCGATGAGCTCATCGTCATCGATGGACCCGAGCCCCTTTCCGAGGTGGGCTTCGCCCAAGAAGCCGATGTGCGCAAACAACTGACCGAGCCGGACATCCGGCGAAAGCGCCCACACCTCGCCCAACACCGCCAACGCTTCTCGCTGCACGTCTGGGGTCATGGGAGCAGGTCTCCGATCTTGGGGTCCATGGCGCAAGGCCGAGGGAGTTTTCCGATCACCTCGACCCGGATTAGGGTGCCCGGTGCCAGCTTGGCTATCCGCGTCGCCCGAGTAACGCCATTATACAGCACCAGCGCCCCGTCAGACCCCGCGTAGACCCACGGCGGAGGCATCCCGACAGTCGAGCGGCCGAACAGGGCTATCTGTCGAGCGAGCCTGGCCGGGTCGGCACCCTGCCTGCGGGATGGGGGAACTCGCAACTCGCGAGGATCGATATCGCGGAAGTCAGCCACGCGGGCAGTGTACCTGAGGAAAGGGTATGCCGGCGAGTCCCTGCTGTCTCCCCGCAGCGTTCAACCTCGCCGCACGGCTTCCAGCGCCCTCTCCGGGCCGTCCCCGCGCGCTCGGCCTCACGCCCGGCCCGCCAGACTTCCGCCCAGCGCCTCCACCCCCGTCGTCTTGATGAGGCACACGACCTCGCGGCCTGGGGCGAGGCCGAGCTCGCGCACGGCGTCCAGGGTCACCTCGGCCCAGACGGCCTGGCCCCCGCCCAGATCCACGGCCACGTAGGCGTGGCCCGGCAGGGCCGCGACCTCGCGCACGGCGCCGCGGAGGTGGTTCCGCACGCTGAGCCCGCTCACGTCGGCGCGGGCGAGGGTGACGTCCTTGGGCAGGAACTGGACGTAGACGCCGGCGCCGGTCACGGGAAGCCCCGCCGGGAGCTGGAAGCGCTGGCCCGCCGCGCTCCCCTCGAGGTGGCCCTCGACCTCGGCCACGCCGTCGACCCGGAGCACGTTCACGGGCCCGGGCGCGGAGCGCATGGCCGAGATCACGGCGCGGTCGAGGGTCGAGGCCGTGGGCCCCGAGGCGACGACGCGGCCCGCCTCGAGCACGACGACCCGGTCGGCGAGGCGGCGCACGTCGGCCTGGTCGTGGCTCACGAGGAGCGTGGGGAGGCTCCACTCGGAGACGGCCCGCTCGAGGTAGGCCAGGATGCGGTCCTTGCGGCCCGCGTCGACGGCGGCGAGCGGCTCGTCGAGGAGGAGCAGCTCGGGCCCCCGGAGGATCGCTCGGCCCAAGGCCACGCGCTGGCGTTCGCCGCCGCTCAGGCTCGCGGGGTCTCGCTCGAGGAGACCGCCCAGCTCGAGGACCTCGACCACGCGCTCGAAGGGGAAGCGCCGGGCCGGTCTCCGGCGCAGGCCGTAGCGCAGGTTCCCCTCGACGGAGAGGTGCGGGAAGAGGCGGTGGTCCTGGAAGACGAGGCCGATCCTCCGCTTCTCGGGCGGCAGGCAGATCCCCCGGGCCGTGTCGAGGAGCGTGGCGCCGCCGAGGCTCACGCGCCCCTCGAGGGGCCGCAGGATCCCCGCGGCGATCCGCAGGACCGTGCTCTTCCCGCTCCCCGAGGGCCCGAAGACCGCCGTGACGCCGCCCTCGGCCTCGAGCTCGGCCTCGAGCTCGAAGCCCTCCGGGTAGCGGTGGCGGGCCGATAAGGTGAGGCCGCTCACGGCGCTCCCGAGGCTCTGGGGCTCCTCCCGAGCCACGCCCCCGCCGCGACGGCGGCCACGGAGACGACGACGGCCAGAGCCACGAGCCTCCCGGCCCCCGCCCCCGCGCCGCCCTCGGGCGACTCGAGCATGCTGTAGATCTGGAGCGGCATCGTCCTCGTCTCCCCGGGGATGCTGCCGGCGATCATGAGGGTGGCCCCGAACTCGCCGAGGCTCCTCGCGAAGGCGAGGACGCAGCCCGCCGCGACGCCGCCCCAGGCGAGGGGGAGCGTGACCGTGGCGAAGGCGTCCAGGCGGCCCGCGCCCAGGGTGCGGGCCGCCTCCTCGAGCCTCGGGTCCACGGCGGCGAAGCCCAGTCGGACCGCCCGCACGAGGAGCGGGAAGGCCATGACCGCCGAGGCGAGCGCCGCGCCCTTCCAGTCGAAGACGAGGCGGAGCCCAAGCCAGTCCTCGAGGTAGGGCCCGATCCAGCCGCGCCTCCCGAAGAGGACGAGGAGCACGTAGCCCGTCACGACGGGCGGCAGAACGAGGGGTAGGTGGACGAGGGTCTCGACGAGACCCTTCCCACGGAAGTCCTTGCGGGCGAGGACCCAGCCCAGGCCGACCCCGAAGGGCAGGCTCCCGAGGACTGCGACCGACGCCACGACGAGGCTCAGGCGCAGCGCGTCGAGCTCCTCGCGGCTGAAGGACAAGAGATCCATGGCCTCGCCGGCCTCGCCCGCCTCGCCGCCGCTAGGCCACGACCGGCAGCTCGAAGCCGCGGCGGTGCTCTCGGCCCAGGAGCCGGTTCGCCTCCTCGTCCTCGAGGATCGTCTCCGTCCTCGCGTCGAAGCGCAGCCTGCGGCCCACGCGGGTCGCGATGTTCCCGAGGTGGCAGAGGCGGCTCGAGAGGTGCCCCTCGAGGATCTCGGCGTTGGGCGTCCCGCGGCTCCGCACGCAGTCGATGAAGTTCTGGAAGTGGGCCTCGGCGCGCCCCGAGCCCTTGCCGGTGGGGCCCGGCTGGTCGTCCCTCCACGTCACCTTCCAGCCCTGGGGGCTCAGCTCCATGCACCCGTTCTCGCCGTAGAGCACGCAGCCGTTCTCCATGCCGTGCTCGCGGTACGGCGACCAGATCCTCATCTCGAAGGTCATGAAGCAGCCTTCGAACTCCCAGGTCACGCTCTGGGTGTCGGGCGTCTCCTGGTCGTCGTCGAAGTGGAGCTTCCCGCCGCTCGCCGAGACGGCGATGGGATCGCGGACGCCGAGCATCCACCGCGTGTAGTCGACCGCGTGGACGCTGTCGTTCCCCAGGTCCCCCGTGCCGTAGTCCCAGAACCAGTGCCAGTTGTAGTGGAAGCGGTTCGGGTTGAAGGGCCTCGAGGGCGCCGGCCCGAGCCAGAGGTCGTAGTCCACGCCCGCCGGCGGCGCGGGCTCGTCCTTCTTCCGGCCGATGTTGGCCCGGAGCTGGCTGTTGACCACCTTCGCCTGGAGGATCCTCCCGAGCTCGCCCTTCTTCAGGAACTCGGTGGCCGTCAAAAAGGTCTCGCCGCTCCGGCTCTGGGTCCCGTGCTGGACGATCCTGCGGTGCGTCCGGGCCGCCTCGACCATCGCCCGCCCCTCGCGCAGGTTGTGCGAGCAGGGCTTCTC
>JACQVW010000888.1 GCA_016209535.1 Planctomycetota bacterium
CCGCAGGCGCTTCCAGACCTCGAAGACGAACTTCGAGCCGTAGTGCCAGCCCCACTCGGGGCCGCCGAGGATGTCCTCTCCGTCGAGGGCGTCCATGTACATCATGTCGAAGCCGCACTCGTTGAAGGCCTCCGCGGTCTTGGCGGCCACCTCCTCGAGGAGCGTCGAGTCGCCGCCGGGCGTGAAGAGGCCGAAGCACTCCTTCAAGTGGTGGACCGGCAGGCCTGCCGCGTGGGGCGCGGCGCGCGTGCCCAGCGCCCCCCGGACGAGGCCCGTGAAGGCGTATGGCGGCTCCTTCGAGGCCCCCGAGTACGTGATGAGCTCCTCGTCGATCCGCAGGGTCACGCTGTTCCGGACGAAGAAGCCGGTCACCGCCGACACCCCCGAGGTCGGCTCGACGACGCGGGCCGCCGTCGCGTCCGCCGCGAGGGGCTCCGCGAGAGTGAAGACCGCGTCCGTCCCGAGGCGCGGGTCGGGCACGGGCGTCACCCAGGGGCAGCGCTTGTCCATGAAGAAGGCGTAGGTGTGCAGGCCGGCGGCGATCCCCGCGGCGTGAAGGCGGTCGATCACGGCCTTCAGGCTCGCGAAGCCCTCGGGGTAGGTCTCGGGGTTCGGCCGGCAGTCGCCGAAGCGGAAGGAGGAGCCGCCGTGGAAGTCGATCTGGTTCATGCCGGTCTTCCGGGCCACCTCGATCCATGCGTCCGCGGTCTTCTCCGAGAGGCCGCCGAAGTTGAAGAGGTAGGATCCGCGGCCGATCTCGGCGTCGAGGGCCCAGGCCCCGCCGACGGGCGATCGCGGCAGGTCCGGGGAGGCCGCCACGACCTCCTTCAGGACGTCGCGGAGCAGGCCGGGCGGGCAGGCGACCACGGCGGCGCACGCCCCGGCAAAGCCGAAGCGGCCGTAGCCCGTGGCCCGCAGCCGCGCCGAGGGCCCCGGGATCTCGGCGACGTCGGTCTTCAGGTTCAACGCGAGGGCGCACGCCGCGAAGGGCTCCTCGAGCCTGCCCTCGAGGGCGATGGGCACGTCGAGGAAGGTGAAGGCCTCCACGCCTTCGCCCTCGAGGGAGAGGACCTCGAGGACGAGGTACCGCTTCTCCTCGACGACGCGCAGCGCCGCGGCGGCGGCGCCGCCGAGCTCGAGCCGGATCCGGTCGCCGTCGCGGGAGGCGGAGGTGCAGGCGTGCTCCGCGCCGCGGGCCTTGACGCGGGCGAAGGAGGACGCGGGCTCCCGCCGGCCGCGATCGACGCCGGCGCGCCTGTCGAGGAAGCCGAGGTTGCGCCCATCGGCCCCGACGACGAGGCGCACCAGGTCGTTCTCGAGGACGACGGGAGGCCGCTCGGCCGCGGGCGCTGCGGGCGGCGCAGCGGCAACGCAAACCGGGAGCAGGAGGGCCAGCCTCATGGGGGTGATCCTAACTTCTTCCGTTTCAGCTCGAAGTGCGCCGTCCCGGCCGGCTTCCCGTCCTTGAAGGACTGCCAGTCCTCGTGGATCGTGTCCGCGTCGACGAAGGTCAGGGTCATCTCACCCATGAAGCTGTCGTCCGCCTTCACGCGACCGAGGAGCGCGGCCTTCTCTGCGGCGCTGGCCGTGGGGCCGACCTTGGGGCCGCCGGAGCAGCAGGCCGCCGAGCAGCCGCCGGTGCTGCGGCAGCCCGTGGAGGAGGAGATCAGGGCCGTCAAGGCGAGAGCGACGAGGGCCGAGCTGGGTCTTCGGATCATGAGAGGCACCTTGGGAAGTGACGCGGGAAGCGTCGTGCGAAGCGTGATGAGAAGAAGCGGTCCGGGAAGCGACGACTCGAGCACGCTACACGCCCGTGGTGCCCGGAGCAACCCTCCAGGCTCGGCCACGCGGCGCGGCCACGGCCCGCCCGGCGTGATGCCGATCACGGCGCGCCGCGGCGCCCCGGCGCCATGCTCGCCTCGAGCTTCTGCCGGCTGCCCCTGGCTTCCCCTGGCCGAAGCGCGGGTCTCGAGGAGAATGGGGAGCACGGAGTCGAGATGAGCAGGGCAAACCCAACCGGTTGACACGAAGGAGCCGTCGCATGCGCCTCGCCTCGCCGATCGTCCTGGTCCTCACGGGTCTCGGGGTCTTTCCGTGCGGCGCGCCTGCCCAGGGCCCCTCGCGCGGCGGGTGGCCCGATCGCCGGTGGACGTACATCTACGAGGGGCGCCTCGCCGACGGGGGACCCGATGGCCTGGGCATCGCCGGAGCGCCCGGAGCCTTCGACGACCTCGACGGAAGCTGGGACCACGACAACCCGGGGGCCGGCGCGGCTGCTCCGCCGTGGGAAGGGGACCTCATCTCCGCGGCCGACGCCACCGGCAACCCGGGCGGAGCCGAGGTCATGGCCCGCGAGGGCCTCGGCGACAACGAGTCGGGCGCGGCGGGCGTGCCGGACGCCGAGACCCTGGCCATCTTCGACCTGAACCTGAGCTCCCTCGCGGGCACGAACCGCCGGATCTACATGGTCACGCGGCGCGATGTCTTCGCCGGCGTCGAGGGCCTCCTCGGGCCCGGGGGGATCTACTTCGGCGTGGCCGAGGACGGCGACGATAGCTGGGACCCGGCGAACCAGCGGCAGCCGCCCGCCGCCGCGGAGCTCGTCGACGTGCGCGTCGCGTACATCCTCGGCGGCCCCAACGACGAGAACCGGCCGTTCCAGGGGAGCGGTGACTCCCGCGTGATCGACCAGCTCAAGGCGCGCGGCGCCCGCGTGACGGTCCTCGACGACGGCGCGGCGGGGCACCAGGCCTACCGGAGCACCGACCCGGGCTACGCCGGCGCCGGCGGACCGCCCGCCGTCGCCCACGACCACGACCTCGTGGTCATCTCCTCCACGGTCGGCTCGAACAACGTCGGCAACGCATTCTCCTACCGCAGCCTGGGCGGCCCGTTCATCTCGTGGGAGAGCGGCCTCATGGCGAAGGGCTACGCCTGGATGGCCGACCCCAACCAGAACGGCTTCGTGGTCGGCGAGGCGCCCACGGCGCGGACGGCGTCCCTCGACGTCACGGACGACGCGCACCCCATCACGGAAGGCTTCGGCCTCGGCCTCCAGGACTTCTTCTACGCGCCGCAGCGGATCAGCGCGTCGACGGACCCGGTGATCTCCACGGTCGCTCCCGGCGTGAAGGTGCTCGCCCGCGTGCCCGCGCCGCCCTTCGCATCCCTCGCCGCCCTGCTCGCCGCCGACCCCGAGAGCGGCGACCTCGGCGATGGGTTCCCCGCCGAGGCCCGGCAGGTCTTCTTCCCCCTCGAGGACGAGAGCTTCGCCGGCGTGAACGACGCGGGCCACCTCCTCTTCCACCGCGCATTCGAGTGGGCCCTCGGCGAGGAGAAGGCGGCGCTCCTCGGCCCCATGCCGGAGCCGCCGGGCCCGCCGCCCCAGGACACGGTCCCGTCCTTCTACATCAACCTCGGCGGCAGCCTCGCCATTCCCGCGGCGGGCTTCCCCGTCGCGACCCGCGTCCTCGTGGGCGACTTCCTCGAGGACCTCTCGCTCCCCGGCGCCCCCGCCCTCGGCGGCGACACGCGGGTCTGGACGCCGCTCCCCTCGGGCGCCATGCAGGACTTCCTCTCGGTCTACATCACCGTCGAGCCCGAGCC
>JACQVW010000886.1 GCA_016209535.1 Planctomycetota bacterium
CGAAGATCTCGGCCAGGCGCGCCGCGGCGAGCGGAGCCTTCTCCGCGGGCTTGAGGATCACCGTGTTCCCGCAGGCGAGGGCCACGGGCGCCATCCAGAGGGGCACCATGACCGGGAAGTTGAAGGGCGTGATCGCCGCGACGACGCCCAGAGGCTGGCGGTGGAGCTCGCAGTCGATCCCGCTCGCCACGTCCTCCTGGATCGATCCCATGAGGTAGGGGACCACCGACGTCGCGAACTCCACGGCCTCGAGCCCGCGCTGGATCGAGCCGCGGGCCTCGGCCAGGGTCTTCCCGTTGTCGGTGACGATCAGCTCGGCGAGCTCGGGGACGTGCTCCTTGAGCTTCTCGCGGAAGCGGAAGAGGACGCGCAGCCGCTCGGGGACGGGCGTGCGGCTCCACTCCGAGAAGGCCTCCCGTGCGCTCTCCACGGCGGCGGCCACCTCGGCGGCGGTGGAGAGCGGAAGCCGCGCGAGCACGGCGCCGGTGGCGGGGTTCGTCACGTCGATCCGGTCGGGGCGCTCCGGCTCGACGGGCCGCCCTCCGACGATGTTCCTCACGGTCTCGTGCTCAGCGCTGCGCATGCTTGTCGAGGCCCTCCAGGGCCCATGCCCCTCCTTTAGCTTCCTAGCCCGACCCCGGGGCTGTGCTCGAGGTCACATCGGCCCGGGGGCAGGTCCTGTAGGCGTCCCCCGCCCGCAGCGGGGGCCACCATTCTAACCCGGTCCCGCGCCGCGATGCTCGAGCCGCCTCGCCAGCTTCGTGACGATCGACGAGACCGGGACCGATGCGCCCAGCTCCTCGAGCCGCGCCCAGCGCAGCCCGCCGTGCGGGAGGCGCGGCCCGATCGGGCGCTCGGGCGCGAGGCGGAAGGCGTCGACGGCGATCCTGCGGTAGGTGATCGCGTGCCGCACGCGGGCGGCGTGGCCGAGCGGCGCGAGCCCGACGCCGAGCGTGGCCGCGAGCCGCTCGACGAGGGCCGGCGCGGGCCCGGCGGCGAGGCCGGGCCGCCCACGGCGCCTCGGCGCGTCCACCTCGGCGAAGGGGAAGAGCCAGAGGCCCTGCAGGAAGCCCGGACGGTCCACGCGCTCGAGGAGGTAGCGCCCGCGTTCCACGATGAGCGCCGCGTGGAGCGTCACCTGCACGGTCGCTCGAGCCGGCTGCGGCTCGGGGTAGCGCAGCGGGTCGCCCTCGCGGAAGGCGAGGCAGAGCCCCGAGAGCGGGCAGCGGCCGCAGTCGGGCCGCGCCGGCGTGCAGACCGTCGCGCCGAGCTCCATGAGGGCCTGGTTGTGCTCCGACGCATGGCCCTCGGGCATGTGGGCGAGGCTGATCTCGCGCAGCCGCCGCGCGTTCGCCGCCGCCTTGGGGTCGCCGCGGAGCCGGAAGACGCGCGCCAGCACGCGCTCCACGTTGCCGTCGACGACGGGGACGGGCAGGTTGTAGGCGATGCTGAGGACGGCCCCGGCGGTGTAGACGCCGACGCCGGGGAGCTCGAGGGCGCCCTCGAGCTCCCGCGGGAACTCGCCGCCGTGCCTCGCGAGGACGGCCCGGGCGCCCGCGTGCAAGGCCCGGGCGCGGCGGTAGTAGCCCAGGCCCGACCACAGCGCGAGGACCTCCTCGAGCGGCGCGCGGGCGAGGGCCCTCACGTCGGGGAAGCGCTCGAGGAACCGGAGGTAGTAGGGGACCACGGTCTCGACGCGCGTCTGCTGCAGCATGACCTCCGAGACCCACACCCTGTACGGTGTCGGGTCCTCGCGCCACGGGAGACGGCGGCGCGCGGCGCGGTACCACGGCAGCAGTCGCGCCGCGAGCGCGAGGGCCGCGGGAGCCGAGGCGGCGTCTCGCGGCCCTCGCCCCCCGGCGGGCGCGTCCTTCAGGGGCTTCGGGGTGCGTCGGGTCAAGCGCCGCAGATATACTATGCGGCCTGGTCAGAGGACAACCCGCCAGAGGTTCCGCCATCGAGACCTCCACACCCAGCCGCGACGACCCGTTCGAGCTCTTCAACGCCGCCCTCGACGCCTTCTGCCGCGCGGACCTGCCCCGAGCCGTCGCGCTGGCGAGGGGAGGGTTCTTCGCGAACCTCTACATCGCTCCCCTCCTCCTGGGCGAGGAGTGCCACCCGCAGAACATCTGGTACCCCGGCGCTGGCGCCGAGCCTCTCGCCGCGCGGGAGTACGTCGGGCGCTACGGGCGGTTCTGGCTCTCGCGGGCCGACGCGGCCGCTTTCCTGCGAGAGCTGTGGAACGACCCGCTCGTGCGGACCGAGCTGCGCAGCTTCATCAACCTCTGCCGCAACATCCTCACGGCGAGGGAGAAGGAGCTCGACGACCGCCTGCGAGAGCGCGAGCTCTTCCTGAGCCCCGCGAGGCTGGAGCGCACTCAGGCCGAGATCCTCGCGAGGCTCGAGAAGGCGAACCTGACCGTCCCCCTCCCGAAGCCCCGGCTCGGGCTCGTCATGCTCGCCTCGAAGGACCCCGCCGCCTCCGTGCAGTTTTACCGCTCGCTCCTCGGGGTGGAGCCCGTGACCACGAGTCGCCTCGCGCGCGGCTACGCCGAGTTCCGGTTCGAGGGCGTGGGCCTCGCGATCCACGGGCAGGACCGGCCCGCCGCCGGCGACCCCTACCTTCTCGGCCCCCCACCCGCCTGCCTCGGGTGGGGCGCGGTTTTCGTGTTCCGCGTGGCGGAGTTTCACCGATATTACGGAAACGCCGTGTCGGCGGGGCTGGAGCTCGTCGACTGCGACCTGTCGAGGAGGGGGGAGCGATTCTTCGTCGTCAAGGACCCCTCGGGGTACCTCATCGAGGTCACCGAGGAGGATCCCAAGGGATTCAAGGAAGAGACTTCGGGAGCCCCATGAGAAGGAAGCCTGCGCCCGGCGCGCCGTCCGCGGCCCTGCCGCTCCTCGCGGCCGGCCTCCTCGGCGCGAGCTGGGCGGGAGGCTGCCGCCAGGCCGGCTACACCCGGGTCGACGAGGGCGTGTACGTCGCGCGCGCCGTGCCCGGGCTCGAGCGGGCGGGGGAGCAGATCTCGACGGCCCGGCGCGAGGCACGCGGCGGAGCGGCTCCGGCGGCGCCCTTGCCCGAGCTCTCGGTGGTCGTCGACCCATCCACGGGCCTGGGGCCGGAATCGTTCCGCATACGCGTCGAGGAGAAGTCCATCCGGGTCGAGGGCGGAGGCCCCGCCGGGGCGTTCTACGGCGGGCTCGAGGTCGCGCGGCGCATCCGCGAGGGGCGTGCGCCGTCCACCCTCGCGCTGGAGCGCGCGGAGCCCCTCCTCCCGTTGAGGCTGGCCCGGGTGGGCGCCGGGCTCCCGGGCCTGTCCGCGGAGCCTCGAGCCGCCGACTGGAAGGAGGTGCTCGACCGTCTCGCCGCGGCTCGCTTCAACGTCCTCGTGGCGCGCTGCGGCCAGGTGTTCCCTGCCCTCGTACGCCTCGCGAGGTTCCCCAAGGCCTTCGAGGGCGCCGATGGGGACGCGGAGGGGAGGCGGGCCGCCTTTCGCGAGCTCCTCGCCGCGGCGGAGGAGCGCAACCTGCGACTCGTCCTCGTCCTCGAGGACTCGAGGCCTCCGGCGGCGTTCCAGAAGCACTACGGAGTCTCGGCGGCCGACGCGGCGACGATGGCGTCGCTCGAGCACGCGTACTTGAGGGAGTGCATCGCCGAGCTCCTGCGCGCCTTCCCGCGGCTCCGCGGCGTCGGGCCGGCGCGCGGAGCTCTCGAGGGCCTCCGGCGTCCCGAGGCCGAGGAGCTCCTGGGGGCGGGCTTCGCCGAGGGGCTCAAGACCTCGGGCGGCAAGGCGACACTCTACATCGAAGCCGAGGCCGATGCGGTCCTCTCGGGAGCCTCGTTCCCGGCCGGCGTCGAGGTCCTGCGCGAGGTCTCGCTGCCGCTCGTGGTCTCGCAGACCGGCGGCGAGGAGCGTGGCGCTCGAGCCGCGCCGGGTCTCGTCGCCCGCTTCCCGCGCGAGGTGCTCGCGCCGGCCTGGCCCGAGCCCTCGTGGTGCCAGCAGGTGTCCAGGAGCTGCCGCGCCGCCGCGTTCGGGGGCATCGCCGTCAATGTCTTCCCGCGGCTCTCGAGCGGCGCCGCGGCCGGGGCGCCGCGCCCGGACTTCGAGCGCGAGTCTCTCTTCGCGGCGTGCCTGGGGCTCTCGAGCTTCGAGCCGGGGCTCGAGGAAGGCGGCTGGGCGCTCTTGTGGCGCGACGCCGCCAAGGATCGTGCCGACGCGCTGCGCGCCGCGAGCGCGGCTCTGGCCGGCGCCTGGCCCGAGCTCGCGCGGTTCCGCGGCGGTCCGGCCTGGTCGCCGCTCACGGGCAGAGAGACCGGGAGCGGCGAGGGAGAGATCCGGGACGCCGATCCGTTCCTCTCGGTGGTGGAGCTCGCCCTCTCGCGGTGCGCCGATCCCCGGTACGCGACCGTCCTGGAAGCCGTCGCGTACGAGCGCGCCGGCTCGCCCGCCGGCCCCGAGCGCGTCCTGCCCCTCGCCGTAGCCGATGGGCTCCTCTCGCGCGCCGGGGAGTGCCGCGCTCGGCTCGGCACCGGCTCCCCCGGCGTGCCGCCGCCGATCGCCGGATTCGCGGACCTGGCGGCGGTCGAGATCGGTGCGCTCTCGGACCTCGTCGAGCACCACGGGCGGAGGATCCGCGCCGCCGTCCACCTCCTGCGCCACGCGGCGGGCCTGGGCGGCGCCCGCGAGGCGGCCCTGGGCGAAGCGCAGCGGGCCGTGGAGTGTTGGAGGCGAGCCGCCTCGGGCGCCGCCCTGCTGCGGGAGGGCCCCCTCGCCGGCATCTTCCCGGACCTCGGGCGCCTCGCGGCCGCGGTCGAGGCCGACCTCCGGCTCGTCGCGTCCGTCAAGACCGACCCCATCGGCTTCCAGGCCGCGGCGACGTTCTCCGGGGCTGCGGCCGGCCGTTTGCCCGCGGACTTCGACTTCCGCTCCCTCCGCGGCGTGCTCGACCTGGGCGCGAGCGTGCTCGATGTCCCGCCGGCGGGGCTCCTCGAGGAGAGCCAGCACTTCGAGGCGGAGGACTTTCACGGCGCCTGGGCACGGAGGGCCGAGGTGGCCGGATTCTCGGGTGAAGGATATGTTTCTTCCGGCGCGAGCGGGAAGCCCGCAGCGCTGCCCATGCGACTGCGCCTCCGGGCCGAGAAGCCGGGGACCGTTCACGTCTGGGTCCGGGCGCTGGCAGGAGGCGGAAGCG
>JACQVW010000096.1 GCA_016209535.1 Planctomycetota bacterium
CGGTAGCGGTCGAAGATGCGGTAGTCGTAGACGTGCATGCGCTCGTCAAGGGGGGGTCCTCCGCGGCCCTGGATCTCGACGTGGACGAGGAACCAGGCCTCGGCCAGTCCTCGGACCGGTCTCCGGAGGAAGACCTTGGCAAGCTTGTCGACGACGCGCCTGCTCGCCTTAAAGCCTGGGGCGATGGCCTCGAGCTCCTTGTCGAGGAACTCGACGCCGCGGCTCCAGTCGATGGCGGCGTGGGCGGCGGGGAAGAAGAAGGCGAGGAAATCCTGGAAGTTGCGCTCGAGGATGTCCTTCCAGGCATTATCGGCGGCCATTTCGGCATTATTTAGCAATATGGGCTAAATAACAAATAATTTCTTTGATGATACATCCTGCCTGGGTCCCGCTGAGTGCCCTGTGCCCTGCCCAAGGTCAAGCAGGCCGGCGTCCCGGATGGCAGGGGGTGCGGCGAGCTCCCCGGCCGCGCCGTGTCCGGACAGCGCAGGGACTCAACAAGGCTCTCTCTGCTTGCAGCGGTTACACGGTTACATCCGCAGGCCACAGGCACTTGCGACAATTCGTGGGAACGGTCCTCCGGACGACCGGGAGCCCTCTGTCCCCGGGCGGCATCTTCTGGTTCCGCTACCGCACCGTGGGAGTGCTCCGGTCTGTCAACGTGCCGGGCGAGGTGGTCACGAGCGGGTGGTTCGTGCCGGGGCATGCGACCGCCGTGTGGCCTGCGCTCGAGCGCGTGCTTCCCCATGGCGACGATATCTACCGAGGCGACCTCCGGGCGATCCCCTCCCCGGAGCTCCTCCCGGACTTTGCCTTCTACGAGGATCCGGCGAGCGTGGCCCTGTGCGGGTCCGACCGGCCTTGTATCTCCCAGAGGCATCGGGCTCTCGGCTCGATCGCTTATCCGGCCGAATGGACGCTGGCTCGTTGCTGCGCTCCGGACCGGTATGGCTACGCGACTTGCGAGGACTACCTCGTCGCGACCTACGGTGCCTGGCTGACGCCGGAGGAGATCGCCGGCGCAGTCCCCCGGATCGAGGACGCCTGCAAGCGCTGAGGCCTCCTTCCCTCTGGCATTCCTCCTGCCGCCGGATCACCCTGCGCCGAGCCCGACAACTCTCTTGTCACTCGCCAAGGTCTTGTCGCGCACGGACACCTAAAGCTGACAAGGACATTGTCGAAAGCCGGGTTCCTGTCGCCGAAAACCACGGCACGCAGTGTGCTTAGAGCTTTCTCGTTGACTAGCACCAGCCCTTCGCCAAGGGCGAATCGCCGCTCCCAAGGGCCCTCTGGGGACGGCTTGGTGAGGGGTCCGGTGAGGGGGCGAGGGACGCCGAAGACTAGCGTGTAACGTAACGTTCAGGACACAGACCCGACGTCCATTGGGTCTTCGGTTCCCTTGATTCCTTCGCCGGGCCCCGGCTTTTGCCCCAGACTCAAGAGCCGCTCCAAGCCGTGTCGTGAGGCCGTCTTGCGGAGAGCGGTGCCGGGGAGTCCGACACCCCGGTAACCGCGGTGATAGCCGGTGGCGCAGGTACGTTGCAGCTTCATTGAAGGCTCCGGCCGGCGGAGGCCCCGGGCTTGACCTTTCGCGAGGGGACGAGCGCTGACCTCATGACGGCCGCCCTTCCGGGGCAGCAAGGCGATGCTTCTCTCGCAACGCTCAAGTTTCGGCTCCTGGAGGCTCCCGGGAGCCTTTTTTATTGGCCTCTCATGTGCTGAGATGGAGGGTGCACCCTCCACCACCGCGGCGGCTGAGGCCGACTGCCGCCCGAGGGCTGCTCCTTCCACCTCATGCGCTGCCCGAGTGCACCAACAACGCGAGTCTTGGCCGGGGGTCGCGCTTCAACGCGCCTCCTCGGGTGTCTCGGGGTCTTGATCTATTGCCTCGCTGGCCTCCCCGCCGCCGCCGAGGCTCAGTTTCCCGACCGGACGGTCGTCGACTCGCCGGACTACCGCGGGATCACGTACTTGGCCGGCGAGAGGCTCCGCGGGACGGGCCAGTCGCTCGCCCCGGCCGGCGACGTGAACGCGGACGGCCACCAGGACCTACTCGTGGGCGCCCCCGGGAGCGCGACCGTCCCCGGGCGCGTCTTCGTGGTCCTCGGGGGCCGTGGCGGGCCGCTCAAACGCGAGCTGCCAGGTCCCGTGGAAGCCGTGATCGAGCTCCGCACGGGCGCGCCGGGTCCGGACCGCTTCGGGCACTTCGTGGCGGGCGCCGGGGACGTGGACGGCGACCGCGTCGGTGACTTCCTCGTCGGCGTCCCAGCCGAGGGGAGCGCGTTCCTCCCGCACGGCGGCGTCTTCCTCGTCTTCGGCTCCGAGCACTTCACGAGCGTCTTCGACCTCCTCGAGGAGCCCGACCGCGTGGTCGCCTTCGTCCTCGGCGAGCCGGGCGGTCTCCTGGGGCTGGCCGGTGCCGGGGTGGGGGACGTGAACGGCGACGCCGCGAACGACATCGCCCTCGGCCTGCCGAGCGCCGTCACGGCGCGCGAGGGCCGCCCGGCCCGCGTCACGGGGAAGGTCGTCGTGGTCTTCGGCGGCCCCGGGCTCCGCTCGGGCCCCCGCGTCGTGCCCGTCGACCACGTGGCCCCGCCCCTCGGGATCGAGGTGGCCGGCCCCGAGGAGGGGAGCGAGCTGGGTTTCTCCGTGGCCCGCACCGGCGACCTGAACGGCGACGGCGTTGCGGACCTCGCGGCAGGCGCGCCCAGGCACCGCGGAAGCGGCTCGGTCTTCGTCGTCTTCGGCAAGGCGGGCCTCTCGGCGGCGCCGGACCTCGCATCCCCCGACGGGGTTTCAGCCGCGGAGCTGCGGCCCGGGCTCCCAGGCCAGCGCTTCGGCGAGTCGCTCGCGGGCGGCGCCGACGCTACCGGCGACGGCGGGGCGGACCTCGCAGTGGGCGCTCCCTTCCTCGAGAGGGACGGGTTCCCGGCGGGGGCCGCGTTCGTGGTCCCCGGCGGCGCGGAGTGGCCCGGTGGGGGGGTGCTCTCGGTCCCGGCCGCGGGCACGCTCACGCTGCGGGGCCTCAAGGGCTCGATGGCCGGGGCCTCGGTGGCCCTCGTGCCCGACCTTAACGCGGACGGAGCCGCGGAGATCCTCGTCGGGGCGCCGAACGTGCGCATGGGCAAGGGCGCCGCGTACCTCGTCTACGGGCTCGCCGCGCCGGGGACCACGATCCTCCTCGAGGTGCTCGGGCCCGACGACGGCGCCGCGTTCTACGCGGATGCGGGAGGCGCGCGGCTTGGACAGGCCGTGGCGGGCCTCCCGGACCGGAACGGCGACCGCCGCGGCGACTTCGCCCTCGGGGCGCCCGGCTTCCCGTCGCGCGGGATCGCCGGGACCGGCGCCGTCTTCGAGGTGATCCCGCCGGGAGACCCCGGATCTCCGGCGCCGAGGAACCTCATGGCGAGGCCCATCGAGGGCGGCAAGGTCTACTTGACGTGGATGATCGGCGGGACGTACCGCTTCCAGCGCGTCTACCGCGACGGGAAGCCCGTAGGCGAGCCCCTGCCCGGCGACTTCCTCAAGTACGTGGACGTGGCCCCCGGCACCGGGACGCACGTCTACTTCGTCGAGGCGAACGGCAATCCCTCGCTCCGCTCGAACCTCGCCGAGGTGCACGTGCGGACCCTGAAGGTGCGCAACCTCGCCTGCGACCAGATCGACGGGACGCTCCGGGTCCTCGTGACGTGGGCCGCGGGCGATGTCTACGGCGCCCTCCGGATCCTCGTCGACGGGAAGATCGAGGCGGACCTCCCGGCTCACGCGACCCGCTACGAGCTCTCCACGACGGCCGGGAAGCACCTGATCGAGGTCTTCGACCCTACGAGCATGCCGGCGGCGGCGCGGGCGTCTTGCGCGGTCGAAGTCATACCGCCGCGGCTCCCTCCCATCGAGGGCTTCGCCTGCAGCCTCGCCGGCCCGCGGACCGTCAGCCTCACGTGGCCGCCCGCCCCCACCTACGACGCTTACGAGGTCCTGAGGAACGGCGTGCGGATCGCCAAGCTGGGCGGCGCGGCGAGCTCCTACCTCGACGGGCTCGCCCCCTTCGGCGCGCTCCGCTACCAGCTC
>JACQVW010000887.1 GCA_016209535.1 Planctomycetota bacterium
GCCCTGGCCCGGCGAGTCCTCGACCGGGGCGGCGCGGCGATCCTCGCGGCCCTCCGCGGAGCGTGAGCGATGGCCGCGACGCCCCTCTCGGGCCGCACGGTGGTGGTGACGCGGAGCGAGGAGAGGGCCTCGGAGCTCAAGGAGTGCCTCGAGGCGCTCGGCGCGACCGTCCTCGTCCTGCCGGTGATCCGCCATCACCCCGCCTGGAGCGAGCTCCACGTGACGATCGCCTGCCGCGAGCAATTCGAGCGGTGCGGGTGGGTCGCCTTCACGAGCCCCGTCGCCGTGGAGCACTTCCTCGAGGCGTCGGTGGCGTGCGGCGTCGAGCCCTCGGCGTGGGCGCGCCACAACCTCGCGGCCGTGGGCCCGGGCACGGCCCGGGCGCTGCGCGAGCGGGGCCTCGAGCCGGACGTCGTCTCGGGACCCGGGGGCGGCGAGGCCCTCGCCAGGGCGCTCCTCGACGGAGGCCACGTGCGCCCGGGGGACAGGGTGCTCCTCCCCCTCTCGCGGATCGCCCGGCCCGAGCTCCGAGAGGCCCTGGAGGAGGCGGGGGTGGACGTCCAGAAGCTCTACGTCTACGACACGGCCTCCGAGGACCCCGCCAGGGCGCGGCTCTTCCTCGATCTCCTCGAGGCGGACCGGGTCCCGAGCGCCGTCGTCTTCTCGAGCCCCTCGGGGCTGCGCGCCTTCATCGCCATGACGGCCGGCCCGGGGCGCAGGGCCCTCGAGGACCCGCGCCTCCGCATCGTGACCATCGGGCAGACGACGTCGGCCGCCGTCCGCGAGGCGGGTCTCGAGGTGGCCGCCGAGGCTGCCGCCCCCACGACGGAGGGCCTCGCCGAGGCGGTCGTCCGGGCGCTCGCGCCGGCGCCGGGCGCGAGCTAGCTCCGCATCCTGCGGTAGAGCACCGCCCCCAGCGCCGTGAATGCGAAGGGCGCGATCGTGGCGCCCACGCTCACCGGGATCCTGCCGCGGATCCCGAGGTCCTGGCAGACCGAGTTGGCGACGAAGTAAGCCGTCGAGATCCCCAGGGCCAGGAGGGCGCCGAAGAAGACGTTGCGCGTGCCGAAGCCGACGATCACCGGGAGGCCCAGGAGGACCAGGATGAAGTTGATGGCTGGGTACGCGAACCGCGAGAGGTACTTCATGGACCAGCCCGTGTGGTCCGGCGAGGTCGCGGCCTTCCGGCGCAGCTCCGCGAGGGTCATGTAGACGGCCTCGTCGCGGCGGAGCTCGACGTCGGCGGGACGCATCTCCGTCTCGAGGGGCATCTCGGCGAAGGTCTCGGCGAGCCGGTCCTCCCCGGCGGGCCGATCCGGGGGGGGCGGCTTGATCACCAGGTGGCGGCGATGGTTGTACTCCTGGAGGCTGCCGTCGCGCACGAGCCAGTAGCCCGCCAGCGAGTCCCCCGTGGCGAAGGCCGGGGCGATCCACTCCGCCTCCCTGGCCCGGATGAAGAGCTGGTTCCCGCCGCCCGGGAACATCGGCACGACGTCGACGCCCGAGGCTCGCCTCGCCAGCCGGTCGTACTCGCGGAAGACGACGAGGATCCCGTTCTTCGAGTCGAGGTGAACCACGTGCTTCTCCTTCGTCGATGCCTCGCGAGTCTCGACGGCCTCGCGGATGGCCGAGACCGTCCTCGGGATGACCTCCTCCTGGATGAGGAAGACCCCCGAGGACACCAGGAAGCTCGCCGCGAGGATCGGGGCGAAGGTGCGCTGGAGGCTCCTCCCCGTGGCGAGGATCGGCGTGAGCTCGTTCGAGCGCTGGAACGTCGTCACGGCGAAGAGCGCAGCGCTCACCGAGACCACGGGCCCCAGGACCTGGCAGAAGATCAGGGGCGTCACGGCGGCGTAGTACCTGGCGCAGGAGCCGAGGAGGTCCCCGAAACCGTCCGCCTTCCTTGCGAACTCCTCGAAGTGGCTGATCATGTCGATCAGGACGAAGAGGAGGGTGAAGGAGACGAGGTTCGCGCCGTAGATCGCGACGTAGCGCTTGAGGACGTAGATGTCGAGGGTCGAGACGAGGAGCCGGGGCTTGGGTTTGAGCATCGTGTGAGGGATGCTCATACAACGGGGCGCGCCCGATGCCAAGGGGGAGAAATCGTCAATCGACAACGGCCGGCGGCCGATCCTATAATCAGCCGTTTCGCCGGGATCTTCCAGGCACCCAGGCACGCCACTCGAGAGCCCCATGAGCACCGCCACCGGATCGCCCCCGCAGAAGACGCTCCCCAACTGGGACCAGCTCACCTTCTCCCTCACGGAGACGGACGTCATGTTCCGCTCCTGCGGGGACAAGCGGCGCGACCCGGTCTGGGACCGCGGGGAGTACGTGCCCTTTACGGACGTGAGGATCTCGCCCGCGGCGGCCTTCTTCTCCTACGGGCTCGGCGTCTTCGAAGGCCTCAAGGCCCAGAGGACGGCCGACGGGCGCGTGCTGCTCTTCCGGCCCGAGGAGAACGCGAAGCGGCTCCAGAGGTCCGCCGAGCGCCTGAGCATGCCTCCCTTCCCCTCGGACCTCTTCGTCGAGGCCTGCGTCGAGGTCGTGCGCCGGAACCTCCGGTTCGTCCCGCCCGCGGGCAAGGGGTCCTTCTACCTGCGCCCCATCCAGCACGCGATCGAGCCGAAGCTCGGCCTCGGTCCCTCGAACCTCTTCTGGGTCATCATCTTCGGGAGCCCCGTCGGGGCCTACTTCACGGCCGGCGCGCCGAGGGGCGTGCGCCTCCAGGTGCTCGAGCAGGGCCGCGTCGCCCCGGGCGGGACGGGCTACGCGAAGGCGATGGGCAACTACGCGGGCGGCATCTACGTCGCGTCGAAGTGGAAAGAGCGAGGCTTCGACGACGTGCTCTACCTCGACGCGCGCCACGAGCGCTTCGTCACCGAGACGAGCGGCTCGAACGTGTTCCTCGTACGGAAGGACGGCGTCCTCGTCACCCCGCCCCTCGACGACCAGATCCTGCCGGGGGTCACCCGCGACTCGACGATCCAGGCGGCGCGGAAGGTCCTCGGGATCCAGGTCGATGAGCGTCCGCTCCCCGTCGAGGAGGTGCTCTCGGAGGGCGAGGAGCTCTTCTGCACCGGCACCGCCTGGACCCTCCAGAGCGTGCGGGAGATCGTGTACCGCGAGAGGGCCCACGCGTTCCCGGCGGAGTCGACCCGCAAGGCCCTCCTGGACGTGATCCGCGGGATCCAGACCGGGACGCGGGAAGACCCGTTCCGCTGGACCCGCGAGGTCCGCTAGCCGCCGTGGATGAGCTGGAGAAGATCCGCGGCGACCTGAACGCCATCGACGAGCAGATCCTGAAGGCGCTCGCCGCGCGCCGGGACTTCGTCGGGCGCATCATCCGGCACAAGGCCAACGAGAACCTCCCCCTGCGGGACCCGGCGCGCGAGGAGGAGATGCTCACGCGCCTCATCGCCGAGGGGAGGAAGATCGGCCTCGACGCGCACATCGTGACGCGGGTCTTCCACGAGATCCTCGATGACTCCGTCCGCACGCAGCAGCTCTACCTGCTGGGCAGCGCGAACGAGCAGCACCACGGGTTGAAGCGCGTCGCCTTCCAGGGCATCGAGGGCGCCTACAGTTTCCTGGCCGCCCAGAAGCACTTCGCCCGCTCCATGGACGCGACGACGTTCATCGGCTACCCGACCTTCGCCGAGGCCGTCGAGGCCGTGGAGGAGGCGAAGGTGGACTACGCCTTCCTGCCCATCGAGAACACGACGGCGGGCAGCATCAACGAGGTCTACGACCTCCTCGCGGCCTCGAAGCTCTGGATCATCGGCGAGGAGGTCTTCCGCGTCGAGCACTGCCTCCTGGCCATCGACAGCGTCCCCCTCTCGAGCATCCGCCGCGTCTACTCCCATCCCCAGGCCCTGGCCCAGTGCATGAAGTTCCTCTCGACCCTCGCGAGCTGCCAGCTCGAGTACTTCGCCGACACGGCCATGGCGGCACGCAAGGTCAAGGAGGACCAGGACCCCACGCAGGCGGCGATCGCGAGCGAGGCCGCCGCGCGCCAGTTCGGGCTCAAGATCCTGGCGCGGGACCTGGCCGACCAGAAGGAGAACTACACGCGCTTCCTCGTGATCTCCCCGAAGCCCATCCAGGTGGACCCGAGGATCCCCGCGAAGACTTCCCTCGTCCTCGCCGTGCCCCACGAGGAGGGGGCCCTCCTCAAGGCCCTCATGGTCTTCCACGAGCACAAGATCAACCTGACCAAGCTCGACGGGAGCCGCCCGCGGCCCGGCGCGCCGTTCCAGTACCTCTTCAACGTCGACCTCGAGGGGAACATCGCCGAGGGAAACGTCCGCCAGGCCCTCGACGACCTGCGGAGCGCCACGAGCTTCCTCAAGATCCTCGGCACCTACGCCGTGGAGGCGCGGGGGAAGACGACGCCCAGCATGCAGGCCATCGTCCCTCCCGGCGAGGCCGCGGCCAGGGCAGACGCGCCGGACGCGGCCCCCGCGGAGCCGAGGACGTCCAGGCCCGCCGCGCGCAAGCTCTGGAGCCGCGAGGCGCGGCCCGAGGGCACCTCCGTGACGCTCGGC
This sequence comes from Planctomycetota bacterium, assembly GCA_016209535.1. GTDB lineage: Bacteria > Planctomycetota > UBA8108 > UBA8108 > SXIK01 > JACQVW01. The sequence continues at coordinate 4,548 of JACQVW010000887.1, forward strand.
GGCATCCGGATCGGAGGTCCCGAGATCGTCGTGATCGCCGGCCCTCGCGCCGTCGAGTCGCGCCAGCAGGTCCTCGCCTGCGCGCGGCACGTGAAGGAGTGCGGCGGGATGGTCCTGCGCGGGGGCTGCTTTCGCGCCCGGAGCGGCGCCAAGGGCTCACCCCTCGGCCTCGCGGGCCTCGAGCTGCTCGCCGAGGCGGGCCGCGCCTACGACCTCCCCGTCATGACGGAGGTCGTGGCCCCCGCCGACGTGGGCGCGGTCTCACGCCTCGCGGACATCCTCGAGGTCGGGGCGCGGGACATGCAGAGCCTCGGCCTCCTCGCCGAGCTGGGCCGCGTGAACCGGCCCGTCCTCCTCAAGCGCGGCATGAGCGCCACCCTCGAGGAGCTCCTCGAGGCCGCGGAGCGCATCCTGGAGCAGGGGAACCAGCAAGTGGTCCTCTGCGAGCGCGGCATCCGGACCTTCGAGACGGTGACCCGGAACACCCTCGACCTCGCGGCGGTGCCGGTCCTGAAGCACCTCACGCACCTCCCGGTGGCCGTGGACCCGTCCCACGCGGCCGAGGACAAGGGCCTCTTGGCCGCCCTCGCGCTCGCGGCCCAGAGGGTCGGCCCCCACGCCCTCATCCTCGAGATCGAGCCCGACGGCGAGTCGCCCGGGGCCGCCGGCCCCAAGGCCCTGGGCTTCGCGGACTTCGCGAGGCTCATGCGGGCGGTGTACGGGAAGCGTTGACCGCCGTTTTTCGGCGTGGTTCAACGCCGGGTTACACCCGGCTATGAAACACGCGTTCATTCCCACGATACTGCCCCTACCAAACTGCCCCTGCTGAGCTCTTTCCTGTTACCCGAATGGAGCCTGATCTGAACCACGCCGTTTTTCCCGTTGACAAGCCCTCAAGTCCCCCATAGCTTCAACCGATTCTGGGGGACATCGAGAGACCCCACCGAGAACCCGCGACACCGGGACACCGCGAGACCGCACCGAGAGACCATGTCCTACGGAGCCATCGAGATCCTGCCCATCCTCCTCCTCCGGGAGGCGGGTGGCTTCTGACGAGCCTCCGAGCGCTGAACAGCCGCCCGCCGCCGTGAGGTGAGCGGGTTTTTTTTTGATACCTTGCCAAGGAGTCGTCCTCAAGCCCCCCTACGATCGGGAGAGCCGCCATGAGACACATCACCATCTTCGACACCACCCTGCGGGACGGCGAGCAGAGTCCGGGCGCCAGCCTCAACGTGGGCGAGAAGCTCGTGATCGCGCGGCAGCTCGAGAAGCTCGGCGTCGACGTCATCGAGGCGGGCTTCCCCATCTCGAGCCCGGGCGACTTCGAGGGCGTCAAGGTCATCGCGGACGACCTGAAGCGGGCGGTGGTCTGCGGCCTCGCCAGGGCCCGCGACGAGGACATCGACGCGGCGGGCAGGGCCGTCCAGGGCGCCCGCCGGCGGCGCATCCACGTCTTCATCGCCACGTCGCGCCTGCACATGGACGTGAAGCTCCGCATGACCCCCGACCAGGTCGTCGAGAGCGCGGTCCGCGGCGTGAAGCGCGCGAGGGGCTACACCGACGACGTCGAGTTCTCGCCCGAGGACTGCTCGCGCACGGACATGGACTTCATGTGCCGGATCGTGGAGGCCGCCATCGACGCGGGGGCCACGACGATCAACATCCCCGACACCGTCGGCTACGCCGTGCCCGCGGAGATCTCGAGGAGGATCCGATACCTCAAGGACAAGGTGCCCAACGCCTCGAAGGCCGTCCTGAGCATCCACTGCCACAACGATCTGGGCCTCGCCGTGGCGAACTCGCTGGCGGCCATGGAGGCCGGCTGCGACCAGATCGAGTGCACCATCAACGGCCTCGGGGAGCGCGCCGGGAACGCCTCCCTGGAGGAGATCGTCATGGCGATCTGGCTCCGCCGCGAGCACTACCAGGCCGAGGCGAGCATCGACACGAAGGAGATCTTCAACACGAGCCGCCTCGTCTCGGACCTGACGGGCATCGATGTCCAGCGCAACAAGGCCATCGTCGGCGAGAACGCCTTCTCCCACGAGGCGGGGATCCACCAGCACGGGGTCCTGACCGACCGGCGCACCTACGAGATCATCCGGGCCGAGGACGTGGGCTGGAGGGGCCGCCAGCTCGTGATCGGCAAGCACTCGGGCACCCACGCGATCGAGCAGGCGCTCAAGCTGCGCGGCTACGCGCTCAACAGGGATCAGCTCCGGGAGGTGACCCTGCGGGTCAAGGAGCTCGCCGACAGCGAGAAGTCCGTGGAGGAGGAGGACATCGTGGCCCTCGCCCACAGCGTGCTCACGAACCTCACGCCGGAGGAGGAGATCGTGAAGCTGCTCGAGGTTTCGGTCATGACCGGGAACGAGTTCACGCCGTCGGCGACGATCGTGCTCACCGTCGGGGAGCGGGAGGTGATCGGCCAGGGGACGGGCGTCGGGCCGGTCGATGCCGCGGCGCACGCCCTCCAGTCGGTCGTCCACCAGGAGTTCGGACCCCACCTGGAGCTCAAGGAGTACGGCCTCAAGGCGATCACGGGAGGCACTGACGCCCTCGCCCACGCCCAGATCCGATTCTGCGACGCCGAGGGGAACTCCTTCCGCGGAGAGGCCGTCAATTCCGACGTGATCCTGGCGTCCGTCCACGCCATGGTGCAAGGGGCGAACCGGGCCGTGAACTTCCAGCGGCGCGCCTCGCGAGCCGTCCAGTCGCAGCCGACGCAGCCGACGCAGCAGACGCAGCAGACGCAGCAAGCCGCCGCCCAGCCCCAGGGGCATGCCCACTGACCATCGGACTCCGGAGGACCCCGTGCCGAGCGCCAGCTCAGCGTGTCCGCCATGAGCAGGATAGAGATCTACGACACCACGTTGCGTGACGGCTCTCAGGGGGAAGGCATCTCCTTCTCCCGCGAGGACAAGCTCAAGATCCTCAAGTGCCTCGACGACTTCCGCATCGACTACGTCGAGGGGGGCTGGCCGGGATCGAACCCCAAGGACGTGGAGTTCTTCCAGGCGGCGCGGGACGCGCCCCTCGGGCACGCCCGGCTCGCCGCCTTCGGGAGCACCTGCCGGCCCGGGAAGGCCCCCGAGGACGACGGCCAGGTCACCGCCCTCGTCGAGGTGGGCACGCCCGTCGTGACCATCTTCGGGAAGTCGTGGACCCTCCACGTGACCGAGATCTTCCGCGTGAGCCTCGAGGAGAACCTGCGCATGATCCGCGAGTCCGTGCGCTTCCTTCGTGCGAGCGGGCGCGAGGTGATCTACGACGCCGAGCACTTCTTCGACGGGTGCAAGGC
>JACQVW010000890.1 GCA_016209535.1 Planctomycetota bacterium
CCCGGCGCGAGCGCGCCGAGTGGTGCTGGGCTATGCTCGCGGACCACGCCTGGAACGGCACCGACGACAAGAACCGCCGCCACAACGCATCGCTCCGGCGCCGCTGGGGCGAGGAGCTCGAGGGGACGGCCCGCTCGCTCATCGAGGGCGCCTGGTCCGCGCTCGGGCTCGAGCCCGCCGGCGAGGAGGTCGCCCTGTTCAACCCCTTGAGCTTCCCGCGCTCCGACCTCGCCCGGCTCGACGCGCCCGAGGGCTTCCGCGGCTCGGTCGAGGTCGAGGGGAGGCCCGTCCCGTCGCAGGTCGTCGAGGAGGACGGGAAGCGCGTCCTCTGCTTCGTCGCCCCGGACGTCCCCGCCTTCGGCTTCTCGTGGGCGCGGCTCGTGCCCGCTGCGCCGCCGGCCCCGGCGGGCCCGCTGCGTGCGGCCCCGGGCTCGCTCGAAGGCCCTCGCTTCCGGCTCGCCATCGACCCGCGGACGGGCGGCATCGCGAGCCTCGTCCACGTGCCGAGCGGGGCCGAGCTGGTCGCCGCGGGCGCGGGCCGATCGCTGGGCGAGACCTCCTGGGTCGTCGCCGGGAAGGAGCGGCCCCTCGCCGGCGTGCGCTCGGAGGTCGCCGCCGAGGGCCCCGTCCTCGCGCGCCTGCGGGTCCGGGCCGCGGCGCCGGGCCTCGAGGCGACGACCCTCGTCACCCTCTACGCGGAGCTGGACCGGGTGGACCTCGAGATGCGCCTCCGGAAGGAGCCCGTGACCGAAGAGGAGCGGCTCTGTCACGTCTTCCCGGTCCTGCGCGAAGGCTCGGTGCTACGCGTCGAGACGACGGGGGCCGTGGTCCGCCCGAGGCGCGAGCCCGAGGGCGACCTCCTGCCGGGCGCCGACCCGCGGCGCATCGCCGTGCAGGGCTTCGCCGACGCGTCGGCCCCGGGCCGGCCGGGCACGACGGTGATCCCCCTGGACGCCTTCGCCTTGCGCCTCGACCTGGGCGGCGTCGCCTTGGAGGCCCTCGGGAACGACCAGAATCCCAAGGAGGTCACTCGCGACCAGGACGGCGTGCGGGACTTCGCGTTCCGGTACTCCCTCCGCGGCCACGCGGGAGGCTACGACGGCGCGGCGGCCTTCGCCGGATCGCGGGACGCCGCCTGCCCGCTCCTCGCGGCTCGCGGCCGGCTGCCCGCCGCGCGTCGCGGCACCGGGATCGCCCTCGACCCTGCGAGGGCCATCGCCACGTGCCTCAAGCCGGCCGACGACGAGCCCGGGGTGGGCTGCATCTTGCGCCTCTGGGAGACCTCGGGGCGCGCCGGGCCGCTCCGCATCGACCTCGGAGCCGCGGGCGTGCGCCGCGCGGTGGAGACGGACCTCCTCGAGCGCGACCGCCGCGAGCTCGAGCTCTCGGGCGGCGCCGCGACGCTCGACCTGCGCGCGCACGGCTTCGCGGCGGTGAGGCTGGTGCGGTAGGGCCGGCGGGGGAGCGGACCTCGACGGTCCTCTCGCCGAGCTTCAGGCGCCCGGGGAGGAGCGCAAGCACGTCCCCTTCGCAGTGGACCGCGGGCCCCTCACCTGCCCAAATCCTGCCTCCACTCCCGACACCATCGTGAACCAGATTCTTGACGACGCTTGGGACCGGGGCGAGACTTCTATCGACGGATAGGTGCTGCGATGCCGATTCACGACTGGACGCGCGTCGATGCTGGCTTGTTCCATGACTTTCACCAGAGCTGGTCGATCGCACTGCGCAACGCGCTCAACGCAGGAGTGCTGCCGCCCGAGTTCTTCGCTTTGGTCGAGCAGAGCATCCGCGGCCCGATCCCGGACGTACTTACCCTGAAGCTCGCTGCCGCGAGAGAGGAGCCACCGGAGAAGGAGATCCGTGGCGGCGTCGCCGTGGCGGTCCGCGCTCCCCGGACCCGCCTCACCAAACGCGCCGAGGCGGACGCGTATGTCCGGAAAGCCAGTCGGATCACCGTTCGACACCGGCATGGGAAAGTGGTGGCGGTCATCGAGATCATCTCTCCGGGCAACAAGGCAAGCCAGGCGGAGTTTCGAGCGCTCGTGGAGAAATCCGCAGACCTCATCCGTCAAGGCATCCATTTGATGGTGATCGATGTGTTCCCGCCGGGAAGACGGGACCCCCAGGGAATCCACAAGGCGATCTGGGACGAGTTCGAGGAGCAGGACATCGAGCTTCCCGCGGGCAAGTGCTTGACCCTCGCGTCGTACGATGCGGGGCCGGACTACGTGGCGTACGTGGAATTCGTGGGCGTCGGCGACCTGCTGCCGGAGATGCCGCTCTTTCTGAAGCCGGGCATTTACGTGCCGGTGGAGCTCGAGGCCGTCTATCAGGATGCCTGGACGGTGTTTCCGTCCCAATTGAAAGGATTGCTCGATCCATCGGCCAAGAGCCCGCTTGCAGGGGACGCTCCCTGATCGGGTCAAGCCCGGCGGCGTGGAACCAAGCCGCGCCCCCCTCGGGGCGGCGGCCCGAGACCTCCGCTTTCGGCGTCCACCCGGCGAGGTCGCGGCCGAAGGACTACTTCATGGTGGCCATCGCGCCCGGTGGGATCGAGACGATGTTCGAGGAGCTCGCCGCCATGCCGCCGGGTCCGCCCGACATGGGGAAGGTGGCCGCGATCTGCGGGCGCCGGGGGATACGGTTCGTCTGATGCGCCGGCGGCGGGCATCGGCATTCGGCTGTCTCCTGGTCTTGGTCCCCCTCGGCGTGGCCCCGTCGGCCGGCGAGCGCATCGCGGTGGATGCCTCTCGGGTGCTGCGGACGATGCGCGGCGGGATCGGGGCGTCCTGGCACGCCATCGAGGAGCCGATCCCCGGCACCCACGGCGGGAGCGGGTGGGGGGCCTATCCGCCGGCGGAGGACGAGGCCGCCTGGAAGGAGATCCACCGCCACGCGGCGTGGCTCGGGCTCGACTGGTGCCGGGTCGAGGTGGAGCAGCGGATCTACGAGCCCCGCCGCGGCGACTTCGACTGGGAGGGCCGCGAGATGCGGATCCTCTACCGCATCCTCGACGGGTACGAGCGCGCGAAGGTCGACGTGTTCTTCCAGCAGATGTGGTCCAACGTGGAGTGGAACGCGTTCCCCGACTGGCGCCAGGACCCCGTCCGCCGGGTCCACAGCGGCCCACTCTCGCTCGAGGACTTCGGCGAGGGCCTGGCCGCGCTCGTCGAGCACCTCGTCAAGCGCCGCGGCTACACTTGCCTCCGCTGGCTCTCGATCACGAACGAGCCCGGGCACGGGTGGTCCTGGTGGCTCGAGCCGCCCGGAAAGCCCATGGCGCTCCGGCCGGGCCTCGAGGCCGTGCGGAAGGCGCTGGATCGGAGGGGCCTCGCGCTGCCCCTCTCCGCGCCCGACTGGACCGACCTGCCGGCCCTGGAGCCGGGGCGGATCGACTTCGACGACCTGGTGGGTGCCTACGACATCCACACCTACCACGCGAACTTCGACGGCCGGGAGGGCGGCTACCCCATGGCGGTCGCCGAGGAGCGCCTCGCGGCCTGGGCCAGGTGGGCGCACGACCGCGGGAAGCCCTTCTTCCTCTCCGAGCTGGGGACCATGGTCTTCGGCTGGGGGAACAGCCACGCGGGCCCGGCGAGCTTCGAGTCGGCGCTGAAGGACGCCGAGATGGTCGTGCGGGGGATCGCGGCGGGCGTGGACGGATTCAACCGTTGGAGCTTCCTGAACCGCGGCGACCTGGACGGCCACTGGCAGCTCCTCGAGACCTGGGACCGCGAGAAGAAGGCGCTCTCGAAGGCCTTCGCGCCGAAGCCGAACGCCTACTTCGGCTTCGGGCTCCTCCCGCGCTTCACCGCCAAGGGCTCCGCGGTCCTCGAATGCAAGGTCGAGCCCGCGGACGCGAGCAGCGTGCGCCACGTCTTCGCGGCCGCGCTCCGGAGCCCGAAGGGGAACCTCACGCTGCTCGTCGTGAACGACGGGGAGGCGGACCGCGAAGCGGCGTTCGTCGTGCGCGGGCTGGAGAGGCCGGCGGCCCTCCATCGCTACCGCTTCACACGCGCCGAGCGGGACCGCTCCGACGTGAAGGTAGAGCCCGGCGCGAGCTTCGACCTCGATCTGCCCGAGGGGCGGTTCGCCGACCGCCTCCCGGCGGCCAGCGTCGGTGTCTACACCACGTACAAGCTCGCCCACGCCGAGGCGGGGGTTACTGTGGAGTGAGCTGGGGCCCTCGGGCCCCGCGGGACGCTCATCTCCCCGCCGCCCCCACCACGAGCCGCAGCTCCTCGCCGGGCTTGAGCTCGATCGCGAGCCCGGCCTGAAGCTCCTCGCCGCGCACGATCGAGCGCGTGCCGGCGCTCGCGTCCCGGACCTCGTAGGACTTCCCGGCCTCGGCGACGAACCACTCGGGGAACCGGTTCAAGCGCGGGTAGTCGAGGGGGAGGTGCATGTGGACCCTGTGCCTCGGCACGTCGAAGAGGAGCCTCCCGCGCCAGGGCTCATCGGCCGCGAGGCTCACGTAGAGGGTCTCGGCCTCCCGGACCGCGCCGAAGCGCAGGTCCTTCCGCCACGGGTCGGCGGTGAGCCCCTGGGTCTTCCAGAGGGCGTACAGGATGGCGGTCCTGGCCGAGTTGCCGTCGCCGTGCCAGCCCTCGATCACGCCGTCGGGCCGCTGGACGCTCCACATGTCCGTGATCTCGCTGTCGACCCACTCGGCCGCGGACTCGACGGGCTCGCGGTTGTAGAGGTTGATCGCGCCCTCGATGGAGTCCGCGTACTCGTCCGCGGAGCCCCAGTGGTACGCCGTGAGGTGCTCCTTGAGGCTCCCGAGGACCTTCCGCACGGCGTCGCGGTAGGCGGGCGTCCCATCGAGGAGGTAGACGGTGTAGATGCCGTTGTAGTTGTAGCCCCAGGTGTCGCAGATCCCGGGGTCGTGCTCGCCCGTGCGGGGGTCGATCGAGTTGTAGAGCATGCCGCGGGAGTCCCGGCCGACCTCGAGGACCCTGTCGAAGAGAGCGTGGATGGGCTCCTCGTACTCCTTCTTCTTCTCGGGCGCCGCGAAGTGCACCGCGGCGTAGAGCTCCGAGAGCCCCGAGATGACCTCGCAGCCGTGGTCGCGGAAGCGCAGGCTCGTGAAGTCGCGCGTCGGGTGGTGGCCGCCGAGGAGGTAGTAGTCGCCGAGCCGGATCGCGTGCTCGAGGTACCTCCGCTCGCCCGTGAGCCAGAACGCGCGCGAGAGCGCCTGGAGCAGGTCGCCGTTCACCTCGACGTTCGTCGTGGGGATGGGGCCGCGGGCCGTCGGGACCGGCGCGTGCTTCCAGACGTCGTCGAGGATCCCGAGCATGCGCTCGGACCATGGGCTCGGGCCGAGCCACTCGGTGAGGGGAAGGAGGCCGTCCTTCACGTACTCCGAGCCGCCGAAGATGATCGAGTCCAGGTTCGGCCGAGGGTCGGCGAAGGCCTGCCTCGAGAAGGACCACGTGTCGGGGAGGCGGTCCACGCGGCTCGTGAGCCTCGTCTCGGCGCGGAGCATCTCGAGCATGCGGCCCTCGAAGAGCGGCCGGTCGGCGATGGCCGCGGTGAGGACCATGAAGGGGTAGTTGTCGGCGGCCGAGTCCTTGGCGTTCCAGATGTCGCGGTCGGCGCCGAGGTTCCGCGGGATGAGGCCGCTTCGCGGGTCCGCGTGGGCGAGCCAGCCGTCGACGAAGCGCCTCGAGCGGAAGATCTGCTCGTTCGCCAGGCGCCCGTTCCGCTCGGCCTTGCGGAACGCCGCCTCCTCGCGCTCGTCCGCCGCGGGCCTCGCGCCCGGCGCGGCCCTTGCGCCCGGCGGCGGCTCGCGGTCCCAGAAGGGGCGCATTTCGGGGAAGGCCTCGGGGCGGGGCGCCGCCGTGGCCTCGAGCCGCATCTTGCAGGACGGCCTCTTCAAGTCTTCCTCGGTCCAGGCGGACCTCTCGCCCGGCGCGAGCAGGCGGAAGGAGGCCATGAAGGCCGCTCCCTCCGGCCCCGGCGGCGCGAGCACGACCTCGTAGCGCGCTCCCGCCGCCTTCTCGGGGATCGGGACGCGCAGCGGACGGAAGCCCTTGTACCCCCCGGCCTCGAGCCTCACCTCGCGCCCGTTGATAGTCGCCGCGGCCCGGCGCACGTCGCCCTTCGATCCCCAGGAGAGCTCGAGGACGTGACCCGCCCGCGGCTCCACGTCGATCGTGAGCCGGACCGCCGTCCTCCCGAGCCACACGTACGGCGTCCCCTCGTACTCCTGGGCGTTGGGCGTGTCCTTCTCGACCCGCAGCCAGGCGAGGGCCGCGCCGTCGGTCTCCGACCGCGCCGGCGAACCGGCCAGGACCGGAGACGCGAAGGTCCACGCCGCCACGAGCGCGCAGGCGCGCCAGGTCACCGAAACGAGTGTCCTCATGGCTCTCCTCCTAGCTCCACAGCCTGTCCCACGACCGCTCGCGGTCCCACTCGGGGGTGGGCTCGAAGAGGCCGGGCTCGTGCAGGTGGGCCCGCAGCGCCTCCTCGTCGAGCGCGACCCCGAGTCCCGGGCCCTCGGGCACGGTAATAAAGCCCTTCTCGACGATCGGCTTGGGCACGCCGGTGACGAGGTCGCCCCACCAGGGCACGTCGACCGAGTGGTTCTCGAGGGCGACGAAGTTTTGCGTGGCCGCCGCGCAGTGGACGTTCGCCATGCAGGAGACGGGGCTCCCGGCGAAGTGCATCGCCATGGCCACGCCGCGCTCCTCGGCGTGGTCTCCGATCCTCTTCGTCTCGAGGATCCCGCCCGCCGTCGCCAGGTCGGGGTGGACCATGTCCACCGCGTGCGCGTCGGCGAGCTTCGCGAACTCCTCCTTGAGGTAGATGTCCTCGCCCGTCAGCGTCGGGACGTCGATGACCTCGGTGATCTGCCGCCAGAGGTCCGTGAATTGCCAGGGCACCATGTCCTCGAGCCAGGCCATCTGGTAAGGCTCCAGGGCCTTCCCGAGGCGGATGCAACTGTTGACGCCTATGTGGCCGAAGTGGTCCGCGGCGAGCGGGACCTCGTAGCCGATGGCCTCGCGCACCCGCGCGACGAACGCGACGAGGCGCTCGATGCCCTTCGGCGTGACCTCGATCGCCGTGAAGGGGTGCATGACGCGGGAGACGTCCTCCTGGCCCGCGGGCCGCGTGACCGTCCCGGGCACGTCCTTCAAGAGGCCGATCCCCAGGTCCATCTTGAGGAAGGTGAAGCCCATCTTGACGCGCTCGGCCATGCGCCGCGCGTAAACCTCGGGATCGGGCGACGTGTCCGTGTCGCAGTAGATCCGGATCCGGTCCCGGTACCTGCCCCCCAGGAGCTGGTAGACGGGGATGCCGTAGGCCTTTCCCGCCAGGTCCCAGAGCGCCATCTCGACGCCCGAGACTCCGCCGCCCTGCCGGCCGTGGTGGCCGAACTGCTTGAGCTTCTTGAAGAGCCGCTCCACGTCGCAGGGGTTCTCGCCAAGGAGGCGGCTCTTGAGGAAGAGGGCGTAGGTCACGCTCGCCCCGTCGCGCACCTCGCCGAGGCCCGAGATGCCCTGGTCCGTGTCGATGCGGATGATCGGGCAGACCATGGGGCACTTCACCGTCGCCACACGCAGGTCCGTGATGCGGAGGCGCGAGGGCGCCGATCGCCGGTTCACCTCCTCGGCGATGAGCGGCCTCTCGGCGCAGCCGGCCAGGAGGCCGACCGCGGCCGCCGCCGTCCCTCTCAGGAAGCCCCGCCGGTCGATGCGGCCCCCGCCGTCGGTCCGTCGCGATAGGGTCATCATCCTCAGATCCTCCGGTGGAGCTCGATCGCCTTCTTGACGCTCCGCAGCTCGCGCACCGAGCGCATCGTCCGCCGCTCGCGCTCGTCGAGGTCGCGCGCGCGATCGATCACCTCAGCGGCTCGCTCCGCCGGGACGACGACGACGCCGTCCGCGTCGCCGACCACGATGTCCCCCGGGCCGACCTCGACCCCGCCGCAGACGACCGGCGCTCCCTTCGCCACCGTCACGTACCGGCCCACGGACGTGGACGGCACGGCGCCGCGCGCGAAGACGGGGAAGCCGAGCTCCTCGAGCTCCTCGACGTCGCGCACTCCGGCGTCGAGGACGGCCCCGGCGAGCCCCCGCACGACGCAAGCGGTGCCCATGATGCCGCCCAGCGCGGCCACGTCGGCGCCCTCGGGGCCCTCCATCACGATCACGAGGACGCTGCCCGGCTCCGCCTCGTCGATCGTCTCCAGGGCGAGGGTCGGCGGGGCCTTCTCGCCGGCCGGCGCCGGCCGCGCGAGCACCGTCACGGCCCGGCCGCACAGCTTCCCCGGCGTCATCCGGCGGATCCCGTGGGAGAGGAAGCCCCGCTTGCCTGCCACCTGGTCCACGGCGTCGGAGAGCGAGGCCGCCGCCAACGCGCCCGCCGCCGCCACGAGGGGGTCGCGAGCCGCAGGCGGCCCCGCCGCGCAGCCGAGGCCCGCGGCCATGACGGGCACCCAGATCGCACGTCGCATCGAGGTCATGTCAGTCCTTCTTCTCGTCGTTCTTCGCGTCCTTGTTCTCGTCCCTCTTCTCGTCCTTCTTCTTCCGCGCCTCGAGCTCCTTCAGGAGCTCCGGCGCCGGGGTGGGGTAGAGGTCGCTCGCCTTGTGCTTGCCGGAGCGGATCTTTTCCCGGATGAACTCCTCCTTCTCCACCGTGGCCTCGGCCTTCCGGATCACCTCGTCGAGGAGCTGCGGGGGGACCGCCACGATCCCCTCGGAGTCCCCGAGGACGGCGTCGCCGGGGAGGACCGTGATCCCCCCGATCCGGACCGGCACGCCCCACTCGACCCCGGTCTGGGCCTCCATGGCCGAGGCGTGGGCGCCCCGGATGTAGCAGGGGATCTCGAGGCGCCGGATCTCGTCGAGGTCGCGGATGCCGCCGTCGGCGACGATGGCCGTGGCGCCGCGCTCCTGGATCGCGAGCGCCGTGATGTCCCCCACGAAGGTCGACTCCTCGACGCAGCCGCCCAGCTCGACCAGCACCACGTCGCCCGGCTCGAGGACGTCGCCGGCCCGGATGTTGAACGCGGGGTTCCAGCCGCCCTTCGACGCGAGCCCCTTCGCCGCCTCGACGAGGTCGGGTCGCACGGGCAGGTAGCGCATGGTCACGGCCCGCCCCGCGAACCTCTTCTCGGGCCGCGTGAGGGTGAACCCGCCCTCGAAGCACCGCTTGTAGCCGAGCCCCTGGAGCGCGCCCCAGCAGGCCTCCAGCGGCAGCTCGCGCAGCTTCTTGAGCTGCTCGTCCGTCGCCCGGGGCCGCCCTGGGGCGAGGACGTCCATGAGCGGGGACGGGGAAGGCTGGCTGCCTGCCGCTTGCGCGCCGCTCGCGCCGCCCGCACCGCCGCCCGGCGGGGCCGCGGTGTCCACGGCCGCTCGGTGCGCCGCGCCGCCGGCGCAGCCCAGGCCGCTCGAGAGCGCCGCGAGCGCCGCGAGCGCGGCGGCGAGGATTCGCTGGTGCATGGGGAGCCTCCGTGGGGTGATCCCCGCGCGTGCCTGCGCGAGGCTTGCGATAGGCTGATACGGTACCGCGGGCGGGCCTCGGACTGCCAGAGGGGAGCGGGCGTCAGGCGCCTGTGCGTCTCGCTCCCGCCTCCTCGGGCGGGCCGCCGGGATGCGGATCGCCGGCACGAGCCTTGAGACCGTGACGGAAGTCTCGGCCCGGGGACCGCTCCCGCCGGGGCGCGAGGCGAAGTGCGCACGCATCGGCGCGTCCTCGCCCTCGCCTGCGGCGCCCCGTGTCCCGGATCGCGGCCGGTTTGCAGATGAAGCGGCGGCGAGGTGTCTAGACCCTGGCTCTCATCGAAGGTCTCATGGGACCCGCCCATGGACCCAGCCGACCCCGTCTCGCGCCTCCGGAGCTCGTGGCCATCACCCGGAATGCGGAAGACACCCTTGTCCCCTGCACCCGGACCTCGGACAATCGTGTCAGAAGCCCCCACCCTGGAAAGGAGATCCGAGCTGATGCAGACCCTGACTCTTGAACAACGGGTCGCGACTCTGGAGCAAGAGCTGCGAAACCTGAAGCGCCTCGTCGCTTCCGTCTCCCGAACCAAGAGCTGGCAGGAGACCTTTGCGATGTTCAAGGACGACCCAGATCTCGACCGCGTGCTCGAGCTGGGACGGAAGTTCCGTGAAATGCAAGATGAGCTTCCTCCCCAGACGAGATGATCGTCCTGGACACAGACCACCTCGGTGAGTTTCAGAGGGGAGCGTCGGAGGCCGCCCAGCGACTGAGAGCACGGCTCGAGCTTGCGGCCGAGCCTGTCGTCACGACGATCATCTCGGTCGAGGAGCTGATGCGCGGGTGGCTGGAGGCGATTCACCACGAACCAGACCCTCGCCGACAGATCCGCAGCTACGCGAGATTGGGCCACCTTTTCGAGTTCTTTGCCTCCTGGACCGTGGTGCCGTGGGATGACCGCGCTGTCGGCGTCTTTCTGGACATGTGGCAGAGGAAGGTGCGTGTGGGGACGATGGACTTGAAGATCGCCAGCATCGTGCTCGCCAACCAGGCCACCCTGCTGAGCCGCAACTTGCAGGACTTTCGACGGGTGCCCGGATTGCGAGTCGAGGACTGGCTTGCCTGAGCATCACGAGGAGCTCGTTCGTCGCACGCGGCGCCTCGCGAGCGAGGTCGGCTGGGAGACGAAGGTCATCATCGCCTGGCGTCGCCCAGCGCGTCGCCCAGCCTCTTGACCCCAGAGAGTCCTCGTTCGAGACTTGAGGCTGACCCATGGCAAGTAGAGTGAAGGACCTCGAGAATCGCGTCGTCCAGCTTGAGCGCGAGGTGCACAAGCTCAAGGCTCGGCTCGGCCGCGAACCGCAGATTCCTTGGTATCGGCGGATCCTGGGACAATTCAAGGACGATCCCGCGTTCGATGAGATCGTGCGGCTGGGGCGCCGGATCCGCGAGGCCGAGCGGAGGAAGACGCGCTGAGTGCGGGTCGTCCCCGACACGGGCCTTGCGAGCATCCTCGAGCGGCACGGGCCAGGAGAGGATGGAACGCCGTGGGGCAGGCACTCCTCAAGAATGGCACGGCCGCGCCAGGCAGCCGAAGAGCGGCACGCAGGTGCCGTCGCCCCGGTCCAGGGGGTGCGGCGGGCCGCCGAGGAAGATGTGCTGGAGGATGGCCACGCCGTCGGAGAGGTCGATCTGGCCGTCGCGCTGCCAGTCGAGGAGATCGAGGTTCGCCGGGTGCTCGCGCGACCCGCCGCCGCAGGGGAGCGCGCCCGGCTCGCCGAGGAAGAGGTAGCCGAGCACGCACACCGCGTCGGCGATGTCGAGTCTCCCGTCCTCGTTGCAGTCGCCGGGGACCCGGGGCGATGGGCCCTCCGGCCAGAGCTTCGCGAGGTGGAGCCCCGGGCCCGCCGGAGGGGACGGCGACCTCGCGACAACGTAGCCGCCGTCCCGGGTCGCCTTCAGGGAGCTCCAGACCGCGTCGTCGGCCCGCCGCGGTCCCCAGATGAGGAGGCCGTCCGGCTCCAGCCTCGCGAGCCACGTGGTCGCGGGGATACGGTCATCGCATATGTTCGTCGTCGTGTAGGCGAGGATGAAGCCGCCGTCCGGGGCCGGGGCGAGGAGCATGGAGGCGCCGTCGCACTGGGCCTTCCCTATCTCGATCTCGAGCTCGCGCTTCCACGCGAGGGCGCCGCCCGCAGACAGCTTGATCACGCGGACTCGAGCGGCTTCCGCCGTCCTTTGCACTGCGATCACGACGACGAGGCCGCCATCGCCGACCTCGAGGACGGGCGCGACCAGAAACCCCATGGACTCCCCCGCCTCGAGGAGAGGGGCCTCCCAGAGGGGCTCGAGGCCGGGGCCGATGCGGAAAGCGCGAAGGTCGCTTCCGATGAGGATTCCGGTGAGGATCGCGCCGCCGTCCCGGGTGGCCCGCAGCGCCAGTAGTATCCCGCCAGGGTTCGGGAGGGGCCGCTCTCCCAGGACTTGCCCCCGGGGGTCCACCAGGACCAACAATTCCCCGGCGAGGAGGAAGCGCCCTCCCGCGAGCTCCTCCATACGGTAGGGGTAGGTGACACCATCCTTCCTCTCCCAGAGCACCTCCCCGGATGCGTCGAGCCGCAGGAGGAGGGCCGGGCAGTCGAGCCAGCAGCCCTCGAACCCCGGGTCGGTGGCCGCGAGGACCCATCCCCCGTCCGCCGTCTCGGCGATGCGCTGACCCTCGGTGGGCCACTCCGAACCGATGGTATACCAGTTCCCGAGATCGACGGGCACGTCCCTCTCCCAGACGAGGCCGCCTGCGGGATCGGTCCTCACGAGATAGGGTCTCGGCCAGAGGGCCCCGAAGCGGCGCCGGACTCCCACGGCGAGGAGATCACCGCCCTCGAGCTCCCGCGCCGCGAGCCCGACGAGCTCGGGCGGGCTCAAGTCCCTCTCCCAGAGGACGCGGCCATTGGAGTCCGCGCGAACGAGGTAGGGCTCGCCCCCATACCAGGGCACTCTGCCGAGCCCACCTCTCCCCCCCGGTCCTCCCAACGAGAACCACCCTTCGAAGGGGTCCCCCAGGGTACCGGAGACGAGGTAACCTTCGCTCGGCACGGGAGCCACCGAGAAGGCATAGGCGCCATAGCCCACGCCAGTGAGCGTGGCCTCCCACGCGACTTGGCCCTCGGGGTCGAGCCTCGTGAGGAGCCCAGTGCACCACTCGTTCGGCCCGCCCCAGCCGGGATCGTGGGCACAAGTGAAGCCTGCAAGGACGAGCCCGCCGCCGGTCTCGGGCACGGCCGCCGTGGCGGCCTCCGGGGGCCAGTCTCCGATGGTGCGCTGCCAGAGCACCTCGCCCGCGGCGTCGGTCCGGACGGCGAGGACGTCGCCGCCGAGACTGAACTGAGACGCAACCGACGAGCCCACAAGGAGGGCGCCGCCGTCCTCGGCGGCCGCGAGGTCGAAGACGCAGGGAGCTTGCGCCTCGAGGGCGAGCGGCTTCCTCCAGACGATCTGCCCTCCCGCGTCGGTCCGCACGAGGGCCAGGGAGCCTCCCGAGCTCTCCGCGACCAGGAAGCCCCCGTCACGGCTCGTGCGCGCGACGGGGGGGCCCCAGTAGCCCCCAGGGCCCCAGCCGCTGACCACCCCGCCGCAGAATACGTGGCCGCAGGGGACCCCTGGACTGATCGCGATGGGCTCGCGCCAGGCGATGTCCCCGGCTCCGTCCAGCTTGAGGAGGACTCGGGAGCACCCGGCGGGGCCGTCCTCGGCCACCGCGACCACGAAACCGCCGTCCTCCGTGCGGTCCAGGGAGCCGATCCCCTCGATCGTGGATCCCTCCGGCCCCTCGATGTCGCGGACCCAGAGGACGGCGCCGTCCTTGTCCAGGCGGAAGACGCGCGCGGTCCCGGCCCCGGCCAGCCCGCCGTCGCTCGTAGGGACGACGAACATGTGGTCGAAGCCCGAGTCCGCGGGGAGGTCGATCTGCCGCTCCCGGAGCGGCCTTCCTTCGGGGTCGACGGCGAGCGGGTAGGACCCGTACGTCCCGTCCGGCCGCGCGGCCCCGCAGAGAACGAGGAAGTTGCCCGTGCCCTCCTGGACGACCGCCGGCCCCGTCCACCCGCTCCACACGTGGCCGGCGCCGGTTCACGGCTCGGCGCCAAAGGACCGGCTCCACTCGAAGGCCGGCTGCGCGGGCACGGGAGCCCCGGGGACCGCGAGGCCGAGGACGACCGTGGCGGCCGGGACGCACTTCGGACGCATCGAGAACATGGCTCAACCTCCTCGGGTGGCTTCGCGGGATGGCTCCGTCCGTCGCGCGGCTGCCTAGCCGCTGCCCGCGCACGGCGCGAACACCGCGCAGTCCAGCTCCGGGTGCGCCGGTTCCTCCGCGGTCGGGTCGGGCCCGCACGCCTCGGCGCCCGGGGCGGGCGGCGCGGGCCCGCCCAGGAAGAGGTGGCTGAAGAGGAAGACCGCGTCGGTGAGCTCCAGGACGCCCGAGTCGTCGGCGTCCGCGGCGTCGAGGCAGCCCGGGGCGTCCCTGCCGAGGAAGAGGTAGCCGAG
>JACQVW010000891.1 GCA_016209535.1 Planctomycetota bacterium
AGTCACGACGGCGGAAGCCCGCGCCGCGCGCCGCGGCGCCGGGGTGCTCGATGGTCAGCATGGCTCCTCCTCTCTCGAGATCGCGTCGGGGCCGGCGCGGACAGGCTCATCGGCGGACAGGCTCATCGGACGAACAGGAACTCCTTGGCGTTCACGAGCGCCCAGAGGACGTCGTGGACGGCCTGCGCACGGGTCTGCTTGTGCTTGGCGAGGTGCTCCATCACCTTCTTCTTCTCGTCGTCGCTCGGGAGGCGCGACAGGGTGGCGAGGTACGCCTCCTCGACGATCGGCCCGTCGTCGTCCTTCGCCGACTGGAGGAGCCGCTTGAGGCCCGGCCCTCGGGCGATCCTGTCCTCGAGCTCGGCCGAGTTGATGAACCAGAGGGCCTGGCGCAAGGAGGTCTCGCAGCTCCGCTCGACCTCGTAGGGCGTGTCGCGCGGCGGGCGGCCGAACATCTCGAGGAACGGCGTGCCGATGCTGCCGTCCGCCAGCTCGACCGCCCGGTGCCCGTCGGGCAAGACCGCGAAGGGCTCACAGATCCGGTTGGAGAACCTGTCCCAGACGCCCGTCACCTGGCCGATGGCGTCGGAGACCTGCTCGGCGCCGAGGCGCTGGGTCCGGTGGTGCGAGAAGTGGTCCTCGTCGTGCGCGTTCCACTCGTTGGGCCTGGAGGAGCGCTGGTACGTGTCGGAGGTCAAGATCAGGCGGAAAAGGCGCTTCAAGTCGTACCCTCCGCCGACCAGCTCGCGCTCGAGCTGCTCGAGCAGCGCCGCGTTCCGGGGCGGGTTCGTGGGGCGGAGGTCGTCGGGCTCGTGGACGATCCCGCGGCCCATGAGCCAGGACCAGAGGCGGATCGCAATGCAGCGCGCGAACCAAGGGTTCTCGGGAGCCGTGAGCCAGTCGGCAAACCTCGTCCTGGGGTCCTCGTCGGGGCCCAGGGCGAGGGCGCCTCCGCCCGGCACGGCGGGGCTGACCGGCTTCCCGGTCACGGGGTGCCGGAGCCCGCCCTTCGCCTTCGAGAAGACGATCTCCTCCTTCCACTCCTGGGTGGCCTTGTAGCCCACCTTGGCGAAGAACGCGGCCAGCCCCAGGTTGTCGTCCAGGGTCCAGCTCTCCGTCGGGTGCCCGTGGCAGCGGGCGCAGCCGATCCTCACCCCAAGGAAGACCAGGGCCGCGGCCTCGGCCAGGTCCTGGGGGTCGCGCTTCTGGAAGGCGCGGTAGAAGTTCACCGGGGGGTTGCGGAAGTTGCTGCCGCTCGACTCGAGCAGCTCCCGGGCGAACCGATCGTAGGGCATGTTGCGCCGGAACGCGTCCCGGACCCACCGGCCGTACGCCTGCGCCGCGAGCGGCCAGAGGTTGCTGGGGAACTCGGCCTTGATCCTCAGCAGGTCGCCCCACCGCATCGCCCAGAGGTCCGCGAGCTCGTCCCGCTCGAGCAGCCGATCGATCAGCCGGCGCCTCTTGTCGGGGTCCCGGTCGGCGATGAAGGCCCGCACCTCGTGCGCCGGCGGGAGCATCCCGATCACGTCGAGATAGACCCGGCGGATGAACACCGCGTCCGTACAGGGCGCGGAGGGCTGGATCCCGAGCTCCCTCAGCTTCGCCAGGACGAGCTCGTCGATCCTGTTGGCCGGCGGCGCCTCGGGGAAGAGCGGGGGCTTCCCGGGATCCTGCGCCGGCAGAGGCTGCGGGACCACGAGGCGGACGAGGTCGTGGCGCCGCATGTACGTGACGACGACGTGGGACTCCCCGAAGCCTTCCGCCCTCGCCTTCCCGGTCTCATCGACCGCGGCCACGGTCGGGTCGGTGGAACGGAACGCGGCAAGGCGGGTGACGTCCCGCCTCGTGCCGTCGGCGTAAACGGCGGTGACGAGCACTCGCTGGACCTCCCCCTTGGCCAGCCGGCTCTCCTCGGGGAAGGCCTCGATCGAGGCGATCTCCGCCTCGCCCTCGGCCTTCCAGGGAGCCCCCTGGGCGATCCACGCCTCGAGCATGCCCTGTTCCGCCGAGCCGACCTGGATCCACGGCCGTCCCCCGTGCTCCCCGGCCGCCGTCGATTTCAGGAGGAGGCTCTCCTTCGGGCTCTGCACGTCGATCCACTTCCCGGCCCCGGCTCGTGCCAGCGCTTCGTGGTCCTGCTCCGGGTAGGCGCCCAACAGGGAGAGCTTGAGAGCCCCCTTCCCGTCCTGAGAGCCGTGACACGCCGTGGCGTTGCACCCCCGGCGGTGGATCCACGGCATCACGTCGCGCAGGAAGGAGACGCGCTGGCCCGCGGACGCCCTCACCGTCACCCGGGCCTGGGCGCTGAGCGGACTCGGGAGAAATGCAGACCGCGTGCCACGGCTCGCGGAGGCGGCGGGCAGTGCTCGCCGGCTCGGAAAGCGCTGCGGCCGCTCGCGCTCGAGCGTCCCTGGGCCAAGGCCGCCTTGTAAGACCTACACGGAGGAGGGGAAGAAAGTGCCCCCTTCCAGGCGCTGCAGGCCTTCCGAGCCCGGCCGCGGGCCGGACCCCACGCTTGGCACCGCCCGTGCAGCGCCGGCGCTCATGATCGCCCGCGCACCCCGCCGCAGGCGCTCCCGGAGCCTCGAGCGGCCCCTCCTCCGCCTCGCCGCGGCCGCCGGGGCCTTCCAGGGACGCATCCAGCGCCGCCCCGCCGTGGCGGCCGTCGCCGTCGGAGCCATCACCGCCGCCCTCGGCGCCGGCCTGACGCGCTTCGAGGTCGAGAACCGGACGACGGCGTGGGTCTCGGATGACGAGGAGATCGCCGGGGCACCGGAGGCCTTCGAGGGCGAGGGACGCGACTTCCTCATCGTCGTGCGCCGTGAGGTCGACCCTGCCTCGAGCGCGTTCCTGCGGGACGATGCCGACCTGGCGGCGGCCCTCGCGGGCCTCCCCGGCGTCGCCGGCGTGGAGAGCGTCTCCGGTGTCCTCGAGCGGCTCGGGAGGCGGCGCCTCGAGGACCTGGGCGACGCCGCGAGGTTCCTCGACGGCCACCTGCTCTTCGCGGCCCGGCGCGTCGCCGTGCAGCGGGTCTGGATCGAGCCCGAAGCGCCTTACCGCGTCGTGCGGCTCCACGGCGCGCTCGGCCTCGCGTCGGCGCGGCCCCGGGAGAGCCTCGCCTTCCGCGCCGCCTGGTGGGCGCACCGGAGCCTCGCGAGGCCGCTCCGGCTGGCCGCGCCCCTGGCGCTCGTAGCCGCGGCGGCCGCCCTGCCGGGGCTGCGAGTCCGCCACGAGCCGCTCCGCTTCTTCGCCGAGGACAACCCCTTCCGCAGGGAGTGCGCCGCGGCGGGCTCCGAGATCGAGGGGCTCGCTCCACTGGAGGTCGAGGTCGCCGTGCCCGCGGCGGCACCGGCGTCCCGGAAGCTCGAGCTCCTCGCTCGCGCCGCAGGCCGCCACGGCGAGCATCGTCCTCATGGCCGGCTTCTCGGTGCTGGCCACGGCGAGCTTCCCGCCCATCGCCCGCTTCGGGCTCCTCACGACCGCGGCCCTCGCCCTCACCCTCGCGGCCCAGCTCGGGGTGCTGCCGGCCTACCTCTGGCGGGCTCCCCGCTTCCCCTCGCCTCCGGGCCCCGGTAGGATCTCCGGGCCCGAAGGCTCGTAGCCGCGGGAGGTTCTTACAGTTCCTTCGAACCCTGGAGGCCGATGCAGGAGCTCGCTGCAAAGCTGGTTGCAGAGCTGATCGGGACCGCGATCCTCGTGACGCTCGGGGACGGCGTGGTCGCCAACGTGCTCCTCGGGAAGACCAAAGGGCACGGCGGCGGGTGGATCGTCATCGCCACCGCCTGGGGCCTGGCCGTCGCCGTGGCCGTCTACTCGGTCGGCAGGGTGAGCGGCGCCCACCTGAACCCCGCGGTCACGCTCGCGGTCGCCCTCGGCGAGCCCGCCTTCGGGTGGCCGAAGGTGCTCCCCTACATGGCCGCGCAGATCGCAGGGGGCTTCGTCGGGGGCGTCATCGTCTGGCTCCACTACCTCCCGCACTGGCGGGAGACCGCGGACCCCGACTCGAAGCTCGCCGTCTTCGCCACCACACCGGCGGTGCGGCACCTGCCCGCGAACCTGCTGAGCGAGGTGATCGGGACCTTCGTCCTCGTCTTCGGGGTCCTCGCCATCGCCGCCAACGCCCGCGAGGTGCCGTCGAGCGGCGGCCTGGACCTCGCGCGGGCCTTCAGCGCCTGGTGCAACCCGTTCCTGGTCGGGGTCCTGGTCTGGGTCATCGGCCTCTCGCTCGGCGGGACGACGGGCTACGCGATCAACCCCGCCCGCGACCTGGGCCCCCGCATCGCCCACGGGATCCTCCCGATCCCCGGGAAGCGGGACCCGGACTGGGCCTACGGGTGGATCCCCGTGGTCGGACCGCTCGCCGGAGGAGCGGCCGCGGCCTTCCTCTTCCGGTGGCTGGACTGGTGAGCGGTCCGCCCGGCAGGGTCGATCGGGGCTCCGGCGCCTCGGGCCGCACCCGCTACCGGAGCACGACGGTCACGCTCGCGGCGGCGAGCTCGCCCGACGCGTCGTCGAAGCTCCCCGTCGCGAGGAGGCGGCGCGCGTCCGTTCCGCCGGCGAGGCGCTGGTCGAGCTCTTCGAGGAAGGCCCCGAAGTCGGCGAAGACCGCGATCATCCCCCGATCGGCGATGGCGTAGAGGCCGCTCGAGCCGCCGGCGGGCACCAGGGAGGCTCCGGCGAGGTCCATGAGGTCGGTCCGCGTCCCGGAGCGTTCCACGTGGTGCACGAAGGGTGAGTCCGAGAGGTCGAGCTCGATCCGCGACTCCCCGAGCACCACCTGCTCGTCGGAGTCGTGCCTCCAGACGACGAGGAGGAGCGCGCTCACGTCCGAGACGTCCACCACCGTCTGGGCCTCGAAGTCGGGCGGCGCCGAGCCGAAGGGCGTGACGAAGCCGAAGACCCGGACCGGCGTGCCCGCCGCGATGCCCTCGAGGTCGATGTCCCCCGTCTCCACGTCGTAGCTCGAGGGGTCAGCCTCGCTCCCCTCGGGCCCGGTGCCCGAGAAGTCGAAGGCGTCCGGCCTCCTGCGGCCGAAGCGCTGGACCTCGAGGGTCAGGGAGCCCCGCCCGACGGCCTTCACCTCCCCGGAGATCCTGGTCCTCAGCAGCCGGACCCGCCGCGCCGGGCTCAAGACCAGCGAGCCCGGCGAGCCCTCGAGCTCGCCGAAGGCGAGGACGAGCTGGCCCACCGAGACGTCGCCCGTCGCCTGCGGCTCCAGCGAGAGCTGCTTCGTCACCACCGTCGCCTCGGGGTCGAGGACGACCGTGACGGGAGCGTTGAAGACCACGACGCCGTTGGCGCGGTCCACCTGGGCGCCGAGCACCGTGACCTCGTTGCCCCTCCGCGAGGCGACGTGCCCGCGGACGACGTCGAGGGTCCCGCCGGGGACGCTCGAGCCCGCGAGGACCTCCGAGGCCTCGAAGATGCCCGTGCGCGCGTCGAGCCTGCCCACGGCCACGACGGCCGCGAAGCGCGGGAGCGCCGCCAGGGCCTCGAGGCCCGCGCGGCCCCGGTAGCACGCGTCGTTCACCTCGTAGTGGGTCGCGTCGCCCACGGAGACGCGGACCGTGCCGAAGCGCGAGACGAGCGCGCGGAAGGGCCGCACGGCGATCGTGAAGCTCGAGCCCTCGACATCGACCGACTCGAGCGGCCCCCGGACCCGGTGGACCCGCGGCCGATGGTGGTCGATCTCGGCGAGGAGGACCGGCGAGAGCGTCACGGTGTTCGCCGCGGCGTCCACCGACGTCGAGGCGTCGAGGTCGAAGTCCAGCGTGAGCATGCGGGTCGAGCCCGGGGCCACGACGAGCCGGAGGCGGCCCTCGAGGTCCACGCCGACCGTGACGAGGCCCGCGATGGGACGGCCGTCCTCGTCGATGACCGCCGCGTTCGCCTCGGCGCCGGCGATATGGACCGCCGCCGTCGAGAAGTCGAGGGTTAACTGGACCTCCCGGTACGCGCCGTGCGGCACCGATGCGGCGTTCAGGAGCTCCGCGACCTCGACGAGGTCGGCGAAGTCGACGCGCGTCGTGAGGGGGAGCGTGTGGACGCGGGCGCCGTTCCGCTTCACGAGGTCGATGGAGCGGATGTCCACCTCGAAGCGGTCGATCTCGTCCGACGCCGCGTCGGTCAAGAGCACATGCACCTGGCCGCCGGGCCCCGAGGAGGAGCTCGAGCGGCCGCCTCCCCCGCCGCCGCCGCAAGCCGAGAGCGCGAAGGGGACCAGCAGGCAGGTCATCCGTGCAACAAGTGGACAGCGGGCCATGGATTGCCTCCTTTTTTCTCTGTTGCGTCACCATTCTAGGCAAGATCCGCGCCGGGGGGAAGGTGGCGGCGGCTGCCGACAAGAGCGCCTCTCGCACCTCGGCTTCCCGCTCGGGGCCGGCGACGCTCGTCAGATAGCATATCGCGCGCCGCAGCTCGCGGCGCAATGCGTCCGGGGGCAGGTGCGAGCAGAGGTCCCGCAGCACCCCGTGGAACGGGGGCGCCGACCTGGGGTCTCGCCTTCATGACGATCCCCGGCGTGGCTCCGTCCACCCCGGCCTCCCAGAAACCATGGAGGCTCACGATGACGCCGTCCTCGATCTCCAGGGAGTACTCCCCGAAGTACCAGACGTTGCCTGCCTTGTCCTGGGCGAACCAGTCGAGGGTGTCCCCGGTTCTGGGTCCGGTGTGCCGACGCAAGCGGACGATCCCACGGAGGTGAAGCCAAGAACGATGTCCAGCCGGTGGTAGAGGAGGTTGGCGAGGAGCGTTGTACAGACGATGTAACCGAGTAGAGCCTGCCGCGAGCACCG
This sequence comes from Planctomycetota bacterium, assembly GCA_016209535.1. Classification (GTDB taxonomy): domain Bacteria; phylum Planctomycetota; class UBA8108; order UBA8108; family SXIK01; genus JACQVW01. Next base: position 6,795 of record JACQVW010000891.1, read on the forward strand.
GGGGCTCAAGAGCCAGAAGAGATCTCGACGTCTCGGAGCACCGCGACCTCTTCCGGCGTCGGCTCCTCGAGCGTGAAAGCGGGTCAGCGCCGCAAGGTCCGCACGCCGACCAGCAACACCCCTCTCGCTCGGCTCGGTTTGAGCTTGCGCCGCGTCGGATCGACGGCCAACCCCAACGCCTCGAGCGCCTCGACGCCCAGCAGCGGTTCGGTGCCGCGCGGCGCGAGAAGGACGGTGTCGCCGGCTTCGCGACCGAGGAGCCGGACGACGATGGTCCCTAGCCCCATGTCCTTGCGAGTCCCGCCGGCGAGCTCGACCTTGATCTTCCGGGGAGACTTGGGAATGCCGAGCCGGCGCGCCAGGTCGATCGGGAGGACCGAATGGGTGGCCCCCGTATCGACGAGCATGCGCGTTTTGAGCCGTCGCTTCCAACCGATGTCCGCAACGACGTGCAGGTGTCCCATGGGGTCTTCTCCGGGTCTTACCGTCGATGAGCAGGATAGCCGACCGGTAGAGCGCCGTCAAAGCGCGCGACGGGCCAGGGTGCAGGTAGGTAGCGGTATGTTGCTACTGCGCTCACCCCTGCGCGGTTGTACCCCCGGCCTCCCCGAGGTAGAGCTCCTGGCGATACCGGTGATCGACTCCACGAAGCTCGCCGGGTCGACCGCCGGGTCGTACGGGCACCCCCCCGATCGCGTCGCAGGCGTCCTCCCGCGCCTCCAGCTTCTTGCCGCGGGGCGCCAGGCCTCCAGGAGCGCCGGCCTCGCGTCTCACTTGCAAGCGGAGACCGCGGCGGCGCTGGAGCGGAAGGCCCTTCACGGCTCGTAGCGCCAGTCCACGCGCCCCTCGTACGCCATCGTCTCGTGGACGAGCGCGTGGAGCTCGGGGTCATAGGCCTCGAGCAGCTCGCGCGTCGCGATGGGGCGCGGGGCGCCGGCGGGCGCCGCGTCCCGACCGGCGGCGTCGAAGTAGGCGAGGACTCCCTGAGCCCATGCCTCGACCCGGTCTCGAGCGGCCGCCGTGCCCTTCCACAAGCCCTTCTTGACCACGCTGTGGCAGAGCTCGTGCACCGCGATACTCTCGTCGTCGTAGCGGTCGAGGGGGAGGCTGAGCAGGTTCTCCTCGCCGAAGCTGGTCGGCTTGCCGCCCGTGCCCCTCACCCGCTCGTTCTGGTAGGTCGGGTCCGGGTGATCCCTGTACTCCGGCATGTCGGTGTAGACCTGGTCCTTGCCGATGATGATCAGGTACATGCCGTCCTTGACCAGGGCGGCGACGATGTCCGGCCGGCCCGCCAGGAGGCCCGTGACGACGGAGCGCGCGCGCAGGAGCGCCTGGTCCGCGACCTGGGCCGAGGCCACGACGGGAATGCCCCCGGCGTCGACGTGCTTACGGTAGAACCGGCGGGCCGCGTCCCGGTGTCTCTCGCGCACGAGCTCGAAGAAGGCCGCGGGCGGCGCGGTCACAACGGGCCCGCCCTCGCCCGCCCTCGCCCGCCCTCGCCC
>JACQVW010000897.1 GCA_016209535.1 Planctomycetota bacterium
ACCACCACCACCACCGCAGCAAGCTCCTGCGCCGGCGCCCGCACCACCGCCGGCGCAGCCCGCAGCGCAGCCCGCGCAGGGTGCCGCGCCTGCTCCGGCACCTCCGCCGCCGCGGCCGGCGCCGCAAGCTCCGCCGCCGGCGCCAGCCGCGCAGCCGGCCCCGCCGCAACCTGCACCGCAACCTGCCGCGCCGGCACAGGCCCCGCCCCCGCCGCCAGCACCGCAAGCGCCGCCGGTCGGCCCGCCAGCACAGCCGCCCGCGCCGGCCCCTCAGGCCCAGCCCGCCCCACAGCCTCGACCGGCTCCGGCACCCGCGCAGCCGGCACAACCAGCACAACCGCCGCCCGGGCCGCCGAACGGCCCTGCGCCCGCGCCGACTCCGGCACCTGCACCGCCTCCGCAGCCTGCGCAGGCTGCCGCGCCCATTCCAGCCCCCGCGCCGGGCGCGCCGCCAGCACAGCCGGCACCACAACCCACGCCCGTTCCGGCGCCGGCCCCGCCGCCGGCGCCCGCGCCTCCACAGCCCGCACTTCCGCCGCCCGCCGCCCCCGACGCGCCGCAGGCGCCGCCGGCGCCCGCACCCCAGTCCGCGCCGGCCCAGCCGTCGGCGCAAGCTACCGCGCCTGGACCACCGCCCGAGCCGCAGCCGCAGCCGCTATCTGCTCCGGGCTCTGCACAGGCGGCGCCAGCGCAGCCCGCGTCTCAAAGCCCCGCGCCAACGCCCGCGCTCTCCCCGGCGCCTGCCCGAGCGACCGATCCCTCCCAGGAGTCGCTCGTGATCGGTGCGCTCGAGCTCGACCGGGGCCTCCTCCTCACCGTGCGAGGCCACGGCGAGGGGCAGCACCCCGGCACGCTGGAGGAGATGCTGCGGTTCTTCGCCGAGAAGAACCCCGTCCAGGGGCGGGGCTTTCGTCCCATGGTCTTCGACGGCTTCAACCCCTTCGGGCCCTCGGAGCGCTACGCGAGCCACTATCGCGGCCTCCTCGAGGTCCCGAAGCCGGGCAAGCACGCCTTCTCCACGGTCTCCGACGACGCCTCGTTCCTCCTCGTCGACGGCAATCTCGCGGCCGCCTGGCCGGGGGAGCACACGATTCAGGGAGGCGAGCGAGGTGAGAAGTCGGGCGAGGTCGAGCTCTCCTCCGGCGTCCACCGCCTCGACTACTACCACGAGGAGATCGCCGGCGAGCAGCTCGCCGTGGCCGCCTGGAAGCGGCCCGGCGAGGAGCGGTTCGAGCCGATCCCGCCGAGCGCGTTCCGCCCCCTCTTCGAGGCGCCCGTCACGGCCGCGGCGCGGCGCGGCTCTCCCGTGGCGGCCGACTTCGTGCTCCAGCCCGGAGACGAGCTCGAGGTCCCGGGAGTCTCCATGGTCCACGTCTCCGCCCGGGCCGCGGTGCACCCCGCGCCGGAGGGGCTCGAGCTGCGGTGGGACTTCGGCGACGGGCAGACGGCGCGGGGGGCGGCCGCCGAGCACGTGTACTTCGACCACGGCACCTACGCGGTCACGCTGCGGGTCGTGCGGCCGGGGGGGGAGGGAGGCCGGGCCGAGGAGCTGCTCGACCAAGTGACCCAGCGGCTGGACACCGAGGTCCTCTCGAGCCTCGGCGCCCAGGGGCACGGCACGCACCAGTTCCTCGCCGTGGTGCGGACCTACGACCCCTCGAAGCTCCAGGGCACGCACCTCGAGCGCGTCCTCAAGCTCTTCGAGCACGTGGAGCAGACGCAGGGCTCCCTGCCCTTCCTCTCCGAGCTCCGCTCGAGGCAGCTCGCGGACAAGGCCGCGGCTCCCGCGGCGCCAGCGACGCCATCGGCCCCCGCGGCGCCTGCGGCGCGCGCCGCGACGGCGCTCCAGCTCGCCGTCGTGCTCTGGGGCGACTCCCGCGACGAGGAGAAGGCGCTCCCCCTGGCGCGCGAGGCCCAGGATGCCGCGGCGCCGATCGATGTGAGCGTGCGAGCCCTCGAGCTCGAGCTCGACATCCTCTGCCACGGCGCGACGCGCCAGCCCGCGCCCGCTCTCGATAAGATCGCGAAGGCCCTCGGGGCTGGGGACCTCGCCGACCCGGCGCGCCGGCGCCTCGAGGTGGCCCTGGGCGACGGGCTCCGCTTCCGCGGGGACCGGGACGGCGCCGCCAGGGCGTACCTCAAGGCGGGGGAATGGGACCGCGAGGGCGGGAAGCGCCGCGCCGAGCGCGACGAGCGGCGGGGCGAGGTGGACCGCTCGCACTTCCTCCTCCGGGCGCGCAATCTGCTCCACCGCCGCGAGCTCGACGAGGCGCGCCGCACCCTCGAGGCCTGGGCGTGGGAGTACCCCCTGGAGAAGCTCGCTGGAGCCTATTCGCTGACCCTCGCGCAGCACCGCATGCAGCTCGGGAGCTTCGCCCAGGCCCTGGACGAGCTCTGGGACTTCGCGAGGGCCTGCCCCACGAGCAACCTGGCCCCCGCGGCGATCCTCCTCGAGGGGGAGATCCTCCTGCGCGAGGAGAAGCGCGGGCCGGCCGCCGAGGTCTTCCGCAGGCTGCTGAGGGACTACCCCGAGAGCCCCCAGGTCGAGGAGGCGGGGAAGCACCTGGAGGCCCTCACGCCGAAGGGGAAGCCCTGAGACCTTGGCGGGACGTCCGAGGCTGATCGACCTGCAGGCGATCGCTCCGCCGGGGGCAGCAGCGAGGGCCTCGACACGAGAGGTGGTCGCGGCGACAATCCGCATCCTGCGGGCCCGGCCGGCCGGAGTCCCGCGGTGCATAGGACCCGAGCGCGACGCCGCTCGGCTGGGAGGACACGCATGAGAGCCATCAGGTTGCGTGCATGGATTGGAGCGGCGCTCGTGGCAGCGATGGCTGCCGCGGCGGCGGGCGACGGGTCGGGGGCCGACGCGGAGGACCGGGCGAGGATCGGCAAGCACGGCGCCTCGATCCCCCTCGAGGGAGGCTGGCGGAGGAAGAAGCTCACCGCCGACTTCGGCGAGGACCAGTTCGTCTGCGACAAGCGATCCTTCCTCACGCGCTACCAGCTCTTCCTCCTGGCGAGGGAGCTCGAGGCGCGCCTCGAGAGCCGCGCCGACCTCGCCCGCGCTCTGAAGGAGCAGACCGACGGGATGCTGGCCGGCGCGAGCCTCAAGCCTGCGGACGTGGTGCTCCAGAAGGGGGGTGAAGCTCTCCGCGCGAGCCAGGAGCTGGACGCGGAGTATCAGGGGACGAAGCTCCGCTACCGCCTCGAGATCGTCTCGCGGGGCGGCCTGAGCTACTTGCTCACCGCCTGGACCGCGCGGTCCCACGGGGCCGAGCTCACGGCGGCGCTCAAGAAGCTCGCAGAGGGCCTACAATTCCCCGGCGAAGGCTCCGAGTGGGCCAAGCTCCTCCAGCCCATCACGAAGAAGGTCGTCCGGGGAGGGCTCGAGATCTCGTTCTTGTTCCGCCCGGCCATCTTCGCGCCGGACCAGGAGACCACCGAGGGGATCGCAAGCTTGTTTAGCCGCGATCGCGACTCGGCCATCCTCATCTACGACGAGCCCGTGGGCGGCGGCCCCGACGCGCTCCTGGACGAGGCTCTCGAGAGTCGACGGCGGAAGTCCCCCCGGGCGCGCCAGGTGTCGCGGGGGGACGTGCAGGTCGGCGGCGCCGCCGGCCGCAAGGTCGTGATCGATGAGGAGGATCTCACCCTGTGGGTCGTGGCGCTTCCGGCCGAGCCGGGCCGGCTGCTCGAGATCCGCTACGTCTCGGCGGGAGGCGCCGACCTGCCTCGCACCGACCGGGACCTCTTCTTCGAGACGTTTCGGCTGGCTCGGCCGGATGACCTCGAGGCCTTTCCGGAGGCGAGCGCCCCGCCGCCCAGCGCGCCTGTCGACGAGCACCTCGCGCGGCTCCTCGAGGGAGCCCGCTTCCTCGGCGACACGCAGGTGCGCAAGGTGCACCAGGCACTCCTCGCGGGCGAGCGCCTCTTGGTCGCGGGCTCGAACGAGGTCAAGGAGATCTCTCTGCAAGATGGGACCGCGAGGATCGCCTACCGCGCGGAAGGCTCCCAGGACTCGATCACCTTCGCGCCCTGGCACGATGTTCTCGCCGTCGCGGACGACTCGGGCGAGCTGCTCTTCGTCGAGGAGGGGGAGGCGGATCCGGAGCCGGAGCCGCAAGACGCCGAGGCCACCTTCGTCGCCTGGGCAGGCCCCGATCGGCTCCTCGTCCTCCGCAAGAGGACCCCGGCGCGCGTGGCGGGGCTCGGGGCGCTTCCCTGGGCGCCTCCGGATCGGCTCGTCGTCCTCGAGGGGCCCGAGGAGGAGGAGCGCGAGCTGAGGGAGGTTCACGCGCCCGTGCGGAGGCTGTGCGCGAACGGCGCCGCCTCGGCGGTCCTCGTGGCCACGAGCCCGGTGGACGATCCTCAGCGGGAGCCGACGAGCCTCCAGGTGGTCCCCTTGGGCCCCGGCGAGGGGAAGGACCTCGACCGGTGGCGATGGATTTCCTTCCTGGGCCCCGCCGGGGACGGCTGGGTGGTCACGGGGCGCCGCGAGGGCCTGCCGCGAGGGGTCTACTGGGTGCAGGGC
>JACQVW010000877.1 GCA_016209535.1 Planctomycetota bacterium
ATGGTGTGATCCTCTCCACTTCTCCTCACGCAACCCGCAATCCTGGAGAGGGTTATCGGATCGAGGGCCGGTAAACTTTAGGCCGAAATAGCGCTGTAGTGGTAATCCAGGTCGAGGAGCATCCAGCCGAGGTCCCGCTCGCCCTTGAGCGGCGAGCTGGGCGGCGGTCCCTCGTGCCATGCAAAGGCGGCGGCGAGCTCCCGCGTGCCCAGGTAAGGCTGCTGGAAGCACTGGCCCTTCTCCGCCCTGCGCTTGAAGACCTCGAAATGCTTCTGAGGGTGCTCGGCAGAATCGAGCACCTCGAAGCGAGCCTCGATGAGGTACTCGACGTCGCGCAGGACCGTCGCCGCCCTCTGTTGCCGAACCTTCTCATCATCGACGTAGAGGCCGAGAAACCCCCGGCCCTCCTTCATGGCCTGCTCCACCTTTCCGACGGGCACCTTGGAGCCCACCTCGTTGCGCCGCAGGCTCATGAACCGGATCGGCTTGAGCACGTGGATCCGCTCGACGACCCACCGGATCTGGGGCTTCCAGTGCACGGCCTCGAGGATCCCCCGGGCCGCGGACGGCGTCATGACGTCATAGCTGACCCGTTCGGCCTTCATCTCGGGCCTGGTGAAGCAGGCCAGGTCCCCCCACACCCGCAGGCGAACTGTCTGTTCCATGCGATTCCTCCTTTCTCAGACGATGAGGTCCTCCGCCGCGTAGGCCTGCTCTCGGTCGAGCCGCAGGCCTAACTTGCCGTCGTACGATTGCGGGCCTGTGAGCAGCCAGAGGCCCTCCGAGGCACGAGACGGGGTCACTGCCCCGCGCTCTTCGAGCCCTTGAAGCTCATGCTCCCGGATCTGCACGACGTAGCGCTGCAACTTGCGGTACGCGGAGCGGTCCAAGGGAGCTTCGGAGAGCAAGCGATCCACGAGCCGTCGCCCTCCATCCTCCCATGGGACCACGACCGCGAGTCCGGTATCGGTGATCAGCCGATAGCGCTCCGCGGCCTCGCGGAACTTGAAGTCCATGCGCTGCGGTCCCCAGACGAAGCACCCCAGGACCTCGCGGCGGTCCCAGGCGTCGGACTTCTTCCAGTAGTGCAGCTCGAAGTAACTCTGGATGGCTTCCGGGCTGGCCAGGTCACCCGCGTACCTCTCCAGGAGCTCCCTTGCTGAATCCGCCGTCTGCCGGAGGTGGCCTGCGGGGATGGCCGCCTCGGGATCGAAGACGACGACCTCACCGAGGTGGCGGCGCCCCTCGCGGTTGCAGCGCCCGGCGGCCTGGGCGATGGAGTCGAGGCCTCCGAGGGCCCGGTAGACCATGGGGAAATCCAGGTCCACCCCCGCCTCGACTACCTGCGTGCTCACGAGGCGGCAAGACAGCCCCTGCACCAGCCTCCGCCGGACCTCCTCAAGCACTGCAGAACGGTGCGCAGCGCACAGGCGAGTACTGAGGTGGAAAGCCGCTGGATCGGCCTCGATGCGGCCGAAGAGACCCGCCGCGTGGGGTCTGGTGTTCACGACGCACAGCACCTGGGCTTGCAGTTTGAGGCGCTCCGCCAAGTCCGCGTCCGCCAGCGGCCCCTCCCAGCGGATGCGGGCACGGCGGAGCCGGGCGTGCAGGCCAGCCGGATCGGGCGCTATTTGGCGGACGGACCGAAGCCCGATCTTGAAGTCTTCCCGATGCTGGAGCGCCGGCTGGGTGGCGCTGCAGAGCACGACCGTACAACCATACGACTCGACGAGCTCGCGGAGCGCGCTCAAGCTGGGCGCCAGGAGGTCCACCGGCAGCGCCTGCGCCTCGTCCAGGACGACGACGCTCCGCGCCACCCGGTGGAGCTTGCGGCAGCGCGACGTACGGCAGGCGAAGAGGGACTCCAGGAGCTGCACGTTCGTCGTCACCACCACCGGTGCGTCCCAGTTCTCGGACGCAAGGCGGCTTCGCGCTGTCTCCCGCTCGGGATCCAGGTTGCTGTGGTGCTCGAGGACTACGTGGTCCCCAACCTCGGAGAACACGTCGCGGTAAACCTTCGCGTTCTGCTCGATGATGCTTGTGAATGGCACCGCCACGATCACCCGGCGCAGCCCGTGGATCCGCGCGTGCCGCAGCGCGAAGGCCATGCTCGCCAGCGTCTTGCCGCCACCCGTGGGGACCGAGAGCGAAAAGAAGCCCGGCGGATCTCGAGCGCTTTCTCGGCAGGCCTGGAGGACCTCCCGCCGGACATCGTTGACCGCAGTCGGCGGGGCATTGGCCATCAAGCGATCGAGGTGCACCTCAAGCACGGAATCAAGGCGCGGCAAATCCGGCGCCGCCGCCGGCCGCTCCAGGGTCCGCGAGGGCTCCAGGAAAGCTTCCGTCGCGAGGAAGTCAGAATCGACGAGAGCCGAGAATAGCATTCGGATCCAGAACGCCATCCGAAACGCTCGGCCTGCTTCGTTCAGCGCCTCGAGGACGATCGGGAGTGGTGGGACTCTACCGCCGTGAGCCGTCAAGACGCCCTGGGGCGCTCGCCCCACGATCGACGGCACGCCACGTCGCAGCCGTTGGGCCAGACCTGCCTGCGACACGCCGTCGTCCCAGTCCGGCAGACCGGCATGGTGGCCCGCGATCGGATAGGCGAGAACGATACCCTCCTTGCGCTGCCCCAGAGCTCGCGCGGCATGCTGGGCGCCGGCCGTCGAGTGGTCGATCCTACCAGGCCGCTCCTCGAGGTTTGCCTCGTCGCTCCCGGCCCGCCTCAGGTACTCCTGGAACTCGACCGAATACTTGCCGAGGTCGTGCCACAGTCCTGCAAGGCGGCCCCAGTCGGCGGAGGCGGAGTTGAAGACAGCCGCCGCACTCTCAGTCCTCCCAGCCACATCGAGCAGGTGCGCCTGCAGTGGCTCCCACTCAGCAGGGGGCCGCCCCTCGCGCGTGTGCGCGTAGCACTCCCAACGCTGCCCGCCGCGCTCTGGCTGCTCCTGCCCGCCGGCCATGAAGTCAGTGTGCATCTAGAGCTCGCGAACCGTCAAGACCCTCTTGTACCGGGGGTGCATGAACGATCACGCGGCCGTTCGCGGCGGAATCGCCTTCCGGGTGGCGCAACGCCCAAGGGCGCCGCATGCAGGCGCTCGGCCAATGGCCGGACTTGGCAGGGTCAGGGTGCAAATTCACCTTCAACGCCTCCCGTCCGAGCCAGGCGTTGCCGTAGCAGCGTCCTCTCGAGAAGCGCCTCCAGGCAAGCACCGACATCGGCGCAGTGGTGCGCAAGCGGGTGCCACGAAGGCGCCCCGCCATCCTGCCCATCCTGGTGCTTCGCCCAGTAATCTGTCGGGTTGCCCCTCATGCCGGGGCATCCTATCGGGTACCATGCCGCGATCGCAATGCTCTGTCCAAGCCGCAGGCGCTCCGACCCCTTCGTCGCCATCGACTTCGAGACCGCGGACTACGAGCCCGACAGCGCGTGCGCCGTGGCGCTCGTGCGCGTCGAGGGGAGCCGGATCGTCGCCCGGGAGCACCGCCTGATCCGCCCGCCGCGGAGGGACTTCGTGTTCACGTACCTCCACGGCATCGACTGGGAGGACGTGGAAGACGCCCCGACCTTCCGGCAGACGTGGATGGAGCTTCGGGACCTCCTCGAGGGGGCGGCGTTCCTCGCCGCCCACAACGCGCGCTTCGACCGCAATGTCCTCGCGACCTGCTGCAGGGCCGCGCGGATCCGGCCGCCCGACATCCCCTTCCTGTGCACGGTCGCGCTGGCCCGCAGGGAGCTCGGCATCTACCCGGCGAACCTGCCGAGCGTGTGCCGCCGGCTCGGGATCCGCCTGAGCCACCACCAGGCGGTCTCCGACGCGGAAGCCTGCGCGCGGATCGTGCTCGCGGCCCGGTGTTGAGGAGCGTGCCCTGCCGCGGCGTCAGGAAGGGCTCAGGAAGGGAGCCATCGCGGGTGATCCGCTCCCAGGCAGTCGATGCCGCGCGTGATCTCCCGCTCGTTCCCGCCGCCTGCGTCCATGACCCAGATGGCGGGCGCCTCCCCCGCGGCCGCCCGGCAGAAGACTATGCTCTCGCCGCCGGGCGACTCGCTGGCGCGGAAGTCCCAGCGGGGCGGCTCGCTGCGCGTCAGCGCCGCCACCGAGCCGTCGCCCGGATCGAGCCTGCAGATCTCGGTGCCCCCGCGCGCCAGCTCGGGCTTGAAGTCGCGGTTGAAATGGTCCACGTCGGGCCGCTGCGCCTGGTACTCCCACGCCGGCTTCGACCCGGGAAGCCGCCGCGGGAAGAGGATCCGCCCGTCGCGCGTCCACGCCGGCACGTTCGATCCGCCTCCCCGCGTCCGCGGGTCGCCGTAGGTGGCGGCGAACCACATGGCCTGGCCGCTCGTCAGCACGCGGTGCTCGCCGCCCCCGGCGCGCCCCATGCACACGTCCGCCCAGTCGTGGCCCGGGTCCTGGCCGTGGAGGCAGTCCACATAGAGTATCCACTCCCCGTCGGGGGACCAGCTCGTGCCGAAGTAGAGGTGGCCGGGAGCGGCCGCGACGCGGATGCGGTCCGACCCATCGACGCCGCTGGTCCAGACCTGGTAGCCCTCGGGGCTCGCGAGGTGGAAGGCGATCCGCTTGCCGTCGGGGCTCAAGCTCAGCCCATAGGGCAGCCCCTCCCCGGCGCGCGTGAGCTCGCGCGGGTCGGAGCCGTCGAGCCGGACGCTGAAGATCTGCCCGACCCTGTTCCGCACCACCTGGACGAGGAGGCGGTCGCCGCCGAGGTAAAGGGCGGGCGTGACGAAGGGGGCCAGACGCTCCTTGACGCAGACCTCCTCGAGCAAGCCCGTCTCGAGGTCGTGAACCCAGAGGTGGGTCGGCGTCTGCGTGTAGTACTCCTCGAAGGGGCGGCCGGGCCCGTCCCGGCGCGGCTCCATGCTGAGGAAGAGGATGCGGCCGCCGGGAAGGATCAGGCCAGGCTGCCAGGTCGCCTGGCCGGGCACCGCGAAATCGAAGTAGCGGAGCCCGCCGCCATCGGCGGCGACGATCCCCGTCTTCCCCTGGGAGGTGAAGAGGATGCGCAGGCCCCGACGCTCACCGTGCCGCCGGCGCGCGAGACCGCAGCCGGCGAGGAGCCCCGCCAGCACGGCGCCTCGGGAGGTGAGGCGAAGCAGCTCGCGGCGAGTGAGCAGCTCGCCGTCCCGCAGTGGATCGTCGATCCGCATGAGGGTCGTCCTCATCCCCGGCATCCCCGGCATCCCCGGCATCCCCGGCATCCCCGGCATCACCTGCATCTTGCCGCGCCTCACCGCCCGTACACCGCGCTCGCCGGGTCGCCGCCCGCCTCGAGGTACGCGACGACCTCGAGAACCTCGTCCTTCGCGAAGGTGTTGAGGAGCCCCACGGGCATGAGGGAGCCCTCGGCGGGAGCGCGCAGGGCGATCTCGTCCTTGGGGACGTCCTGCGGCCTCGGGTCCTGGGGGTTCGTGACGATCGAGACGGTCGCCCCGTCCTCCGCGACGACGAGGCCCGTGAGGACCCTGCCGTCGGTCGTCTGGAGGGCGTGCACGCGGTACTTCTCCTCGACGGTCTTCCCGGGCTCGAGGACCTCGGCGAGCAGGGCCTCGCGGGTCTTGAGCTTCCCGAAGACCTCCGTGAGCTCGGGCCCGACGGCGCCGCCCTCGCCCCGCACGCGGTGGCACTGGACGCAGCCCGCCTCGGCGAAGAGGGCTTTCCCGCGCTCGTGGCTGCGCACCCCCGGCGCCGCCGCGGCTGCGAGCTCGACGGCGAAGTCGGCGGCGGACCACTCCTTCACCAGCCTGCGCGTGTTGCCGAGCGGATCGGCGGGCTCGACGGGGGCCTCGAGCCAGGCCTCGAGGTCCGCGACGACGACCATGACGCCGTACATGCGCCGCCAGTGGCCCGGGTAGGTGCAGACGAAGGGGTGCTCGCCGGGCTCCGCCGGCGCCTTGAACGAGAGCTTCTCGCGCCCTCCGGGCGGCACGAGGCGGGTCGCGTGGAGCACCTTCGGCGAGTCCGGGACGTAGGCCGGCGCCCGCGGGTCCGAAGGCTGTAGCAGCAGCTCCGCGGCCCTCCCGACCTCCTCGAGGGCCCCGGGCGCCGTGACCACGAGGTTGTGCGGCATGATGTCGGGGTTCTCGAGGACGACCTCGACGGGCTTCCCCGCCTCGACGGCGAAGAACCTGCGGTCGAAGAGCATCTGGTGCGGGACGGTCTTGAGGAGCACGATCCGCACGCCGAGGGACGCGAGCGCCTTCCGCACCTCGGCCGCCTCCTCGCGCGGCAGGGCCGCGGCGAGCTCCTGGCCGAGCTCGAGGGCCTCGAGCGCCTCGGGGCTCGTGCGCTCCGCCTCGGGGATGCCTCGCGCGCGCTCGACGACGCTCCTCGCGAGCTCCGGGAGCCCCTCCCGGGGCCGCTTCGCCGCCGGGATGCGCCGGAGCGCGCGCACGGCCGGCGCCACGTCCTTCCCGGCACGCACGAGCGCCGCGAGCAGCGCGAAGGCCTCGGCCTCGCGGCCCGGGACCTCGGCGAGGGCCTCGACGGCGGCGCGGCGCACGGCGTCAGCGGCGTCAGCAGCGTCAGCGGTATCACCGGCGGCACCGGCCGCGCCGGCCGCGCGGTCGATCAGCTCCCGCGCCCGCGGGTAGAACGACGCCCGCACCTTCTCGTCGGGAACCATGGGCAGCGACTCGAGAAGCTCCCGCAGAAGAGCCTCGCGGCCCGCGGCCAGCTCCCAGGCTCGGTCGACCGCGCCGTCGGCCAGGACGAGCCCGGCGAACCCGATCCTGCGCGCCGCGGGCGTCCCGGTGCCCGTCGCCAGCGCCTGGAGCTCCGCCCGCCTCGCCGCGAGGGCCCTCGGACCCTGCGCCGCGAGCAGCGCCGCGAGGTCGTGAAGCGCGCTTCCGTGGCTCGCGTCGAGCCCCTCGAGGCGACCGATGGCCGCGAGGACCTCCGCGACCGCGTCCGACCCGCTGAGCCTCACGAGGGCCGCGAGGGCCTCCTCGCGGTGCTTCCTCTCAAGGCCCTCCCGCGCGAGGATCGCCTCGAAGACGGGCCGATACCTGGGGTCGTCCGCGCGCCGCTCGACGAGGAGGAGCTGCGCATTCGAGAGGCGCCGGAGCTGGTAGTGGACGACGCGGGCGGGCTTGTCGAGGAAGACCCGAGGCGGCGCGGGGCGTGCACCGGGCGCGACTCCAGGAGAGCCGCGGTCGGGCGAGCCGCCGTCCGGCGATCCGTGGTCGTGGTGGCCGTCCTGGGCCGCCGTGGGCGGCGCCCCTCTCGCGCAGGCGAGGGCGGCGAGGATCGGGAGGGCCCGCAGCGGGGGTCGTCTCATCTCTGCCGGTGCCGCTTCAGCTTCGGGGCTGCATCGGACTGCCTCCTCACTTCTCTGGATTCTCTGGCCTCCAGCCCCTCCGGAGCGACCGAGAACTCGATCTTGACCTTCCTCGCGAGGAGGTCGTCCACCGCCTTCTGCCGCAGAGCCTGCTCCAACGCCCAGAGAACGGCGGCGCGCTGGGTCTTGGCGCCGCTGGCGTGCATGGCCTCGGCCAGGAGATCCTCCGGAATGTCCAGGGTGGTGCGCATGGGTGCCTCCCCTCTGCCAAGAGTATGTCTATCGGATGCATACGATTCCAGCATGCTCCCCGAGCATGACGAGCGAGGCAACCTCCTTCAGGATCCAACCTCGCCGCGCCGCGGCGTCCTTGCCCCAGCCCAGGGGCTCGCTGAATCACCCCGGCCCCACCCGGTAGACCGGGTCGAGGAACAGTCGGAGCATGCTGTGGAATCCGCTACAATGGTTTCCTGCGGACCGCCAGTCCCACCCAGGAGGTGTGGGGCGTGTCCGCGACACCGAGGCCAGAGCCAAAGTCCGCAGGATTCCGCATGCCATCGCCGTTTCCAGGAATGGACCCTTACCTCGAGCACCCGAGCGTGTTCCCCGACCTGCACGACTCCCTGATGGTCGGGCTGAAGGAGGCCTTGCAGCCTCTTCTGCCCGAGCGCTACTTCGCGCAGACCAGAGAGGACGTGTGGCTCGAGCTTGCGGGCCGCTACGTGGAGCCGGACGTCAACGTGCTCCGCGCAAGCAGTGGAGCGGACACGCGCGAACCTTCGGCCCAGCCTTCCGCGGTGGCGGTCGCAACCCAGCCCAAGGCAAAGGCCGTCGTCGTGCCGGCTCCGCTGGAGGAGCGCAAGCAGCTCTCCCTCGAGGTCTACAGCCGCGAGGACCCCGGCCACAGGCTCGTCACCGCGATCGAGATCCTCTCGATGACGAACAAGACACCGGGTGGAACGCGGCGGGGCGAATACGCACGAAAGCAGTGGGAGCTCCTCAACGCGGAGGTGCATCTCGTGGAGATCGACCTCCTGCGCGGCGGCCAGCACACGACGGCCGTGCCGAAGGAGAGGGCGCTCCAGAAGGCCGGACACTACGACTACCACGTTTGCGTGCACCGTTTCGACCGGCGTGGGGAGTTCCTCGTCTACCCGGTCCTCTTGGAGGAACGACTCCCGGAGATCGATGTCCTGCTGCTTCCGGGCGACGGGAGCGTGACGGCGGACCTGCAGGCAGTGCTCGACAGGGCCTACGATGGCGGCCCCTACAGGAAGCGCATCCGCTACGGCCAGGACGAAGTCGTCCCGCCCCTCTCCGAGAGCCAGGCGCAATGGGCGCGGCGCGTGCTCGAGGCGAGGCCGGTTGCCGGGCGGTAAGGAAGGGGACCCGACAGATCGTGGGGGCTTCCATTCGTCGTGGGCCGGGCCGTGGGGCTCTCGCTTCAAACCGAGCATTCACCGCACCGGGTTCTCGTACCACACGACCCCCAGCCCGTCGGCCTCCTCCGTCGTCAGCGCGTCCAGGTCCCCGTCCCCGTCGAGGTCGCGGAGCTCGACGAGGTCGAGCTTCGCGCCCTCGGAGCCGCTCAGGCCCCGGGCGTCCCAGGCCGAGGGTTCTCCAGGCTTGCCGCCGCGCTGCGCGAGCCAGCCGACCCCTTCGAGCTCGCCGCGGGCCTCCTCGCAGGTGAACGCGATGTCCTGGAGGCCGTCGAGGTCGAGGTCCCCCACGGCGACGGCCTTCGCGGTGCCCGCCGAGGGCGGGAGGGGGATCGACCGCGCCTCCCAGCTCGCGCCGTCCCGCGACGCGCGCCGGAGCCAGAGCACCTCGCGCGGCTTGGCCGCCACGAGGACGTCGCGGAGGCCGTCGGAGTCGAGGTCCCCCTCGGCCAGGAACATCGCCTCGCGGTCGCCGAGGCCGCCGGGGCCGAGCGCGTGCTCCCGCCAGGGCCCGTCCGCAGCCCGATCGGGCCCGGGGCACTCGAGCCAGAAGCCGCCGCGGCGCTCGCCCTTCCGGTCCGTCGCGAGCACGTCGAGGTCGCCGTCCAAGTCCACGTCGCTCGCGACGAGGGACATGACCCAGCCGGCGGCGCGCAGCTCGTGCCACCTCCAGTCCTCGAGCCGCGGCGGGTCGCCGGGCGCCTCGAGCCACCCGATCGCCCCTCCCCGACCCTTCCCGCCCGCGACGAGGTCCACCCCGCCGCGGCCGTCGACCTGCATCGGGAGGAGGAACATCCACTGCATGCGGTCCCGCGCCGCGGAGATGGGCTCGGTCCTCCAGGCCTCGGGCTCGAGGAGCCTCGTGCGGTCCGCGGCGAGGCGGTGGATGAAGACGCCGCGCGTGGCGCCCTCGGCCGCCGAGACGACCTCGGCGGCGCCGTCGGAGTCGAGGTCGGCGATCGCCGCGTCCTCGACCGACGGGACCTTGCCCACGGTGACCGCGGGCCACTTTCGCCTCACGTCCTGCGGGCCGGGCTGCAGGCAGACGCGCACCACCCCGCCCTCCTCCCAGCCGGTCGCGACGTCGAGGCGGCCGTCGCCGTCGAGGTCGCCGGAGCGGACGCCGTCGGCTCCGCGGGAGGCGTCGTCGATCGCGTACCGCCTCCAGGGCCTGCCCGTGCGGAGGGCGCCGCCGCGCAGGCGGTCGAGCTCGGCCCGGAGCCGCGCCCGCTCCGCGGCCTCCTCGGCGCTCCCGCCCGCGCCGCGGGCGATGGGCCGCGCCTCCTCGGGATCGGCGGCGAGGTCGAAGAGCCTGCCGTCGCCGAAGAGCTTCCAGCGCGCGTCGCGCAGGCACCACGTGCCGTCCCACTCGATGTAGACGTGCTCCCGGGGCGCGAACGGCTTCCCGAGGAGCCGCGGCAGGAAGCTCCGCCCGTCGATGGGGACCGGCGGGAGCCGCGCGCCCGCGAGCTCGGCGATCGTGGGCAGGAAGTCGCTCGCATCGACGAGGTCGTCCGAGACCGCGCCCGCCGGCACGCGGCCCGGCCAGCTCGCGATGAGCGGGACGTGGGTCCCGGCATCGGTGAAGAGGCCCTTCCCGCCCTGGACATCGCGGCCCCCGTGGCGCGACGTGATCCCCCTCGGCGTGCCGTTGTCGCCCGTGAAGAGGACGAGCGTCCGCTCCCGGAGCCCCAGCTCGTCGAGGGCGGCGACGAGCCGGCCCACGAGCCGGTCCATGTGCTCCACCATGTCCGCGAAGCGCTCCTGCGCCGTCATCCGCTCGTATCCGGCCGGCGCGCGCCCCGGCACGCGGTCGAAGGGCGCGTGGACGAGGCACATCGGGTAGAAGGCGAAGAAGGGCCTCCCCTCGGCGGCGCCAGGGGCGTGCTCGCGCAGGAACCGGATCAGGTACTCGCAGTATAGGTCGGGCCCGTAGCGCCCCCCGGCGCCCTCGAGGAGCTTGCCGTCTTGCCAGATCGATGGGTCCCAGTAGCGCGAGGGGCGCTTCCCGTCCCAGCTCCAGGTCCAGAGGCAGTGGCGGTCGAAACCCGAGGCCCGCGGGTGCTCGGGCTCTTCCTGGAACTTCGCGAGCTGCCACTTGCCGGCGGCGGCCGCGTCGTACCCCGCGTCGCGGAGGACGTTCGCGACCGTGACCTCGCCCTCGGGCAGGACGCCCCAGCGCTGGCCCGTCCGGAACCCGTAGCGGCCCGTGAGGAGGGCGAGGCGCGTCGGCGTGCAGAGCGGCGTCGCGAAGCAGCGCGTGAAGCGCATGCCGCCCCGCGCGAGGGAGTCGAGGCTCGGCGTGCGGTAGGAGGTCCCGCCGCTCGACCCGAGGCACTCGTACCCCAGGTCGTCGGCCAGGATCCAGAGCACGTTGGGCCGGGGCTCGGCGGCGGGACAGGCCGCCGCCGCGACGAGGAGCGCCGGGAGGGCGATGGCGCGGGCGGGGAGCATAGGCACCGGTAGTGTAACCGACGGCCCCGCCGCGGAGCCTTCCGACCCTCCTACTTGACCCGGCGGAAGACGACGGATGTCTCCCCCTCCTTCTCGGCCTCGTAGACGACGGCCACGATGCCTCCGGCCCCGGCGATCGAGGGGTAGGAGGCCTTGCCCTCGGGCTCCTCGCTGAGCCGGCGCTCCTTGCCCGCCTCGCCGCCGGCGCTCGAGCGCACGGCGATGGACTGCCTCTGGCCGCGCGACTTGTCGGGCATGTCCTCCCAGGCCGCCCAGACGACCCCCGAGGCGTCCGCGGCGAGCGCGGGGTGGTTCTGCGCCCCTCGCCCGTCGGCCTGGAGCCTCTCATCGGACCGGAAGGCGCCGCCCTGGGTCAGGGCCCAGTAGACGTCCAGCTCCCCTCCGCGGCTCCGCTGGTCCATCCAGGCTGCGGCGAGCCTCTTCCCGTCGGCTGACGCGGCGACCGCCGGAGCGGACATGGGTCAGGTCGTGAGCTTCGTCGCCGCGCGGTTGAGCTGGAACGGCTTCGCGAAGGACTTCCCGCCGTCCTTCGAGACCGCGCCGAGCACCTCGCGGCTCGGCCTTTGACCGCCCTCCCTCCAGGCGATGAGCGGGTTCCCGGCCCCGTCCAGCGCAAGGCCGGGCGCGCAGCACTCGCAGACGTCGTCGGCGACCTTGACGTTCTTCGAGACCTTGCCGCCCGAGACCGTCGCGTAGTAGATGTCCTGCCCCCGGATCCTGGAGCGCAGGTCGAGCCAGGCGACGTGCGCCACGCCGGAAGGCGCCACCGCGAGCCAGTGGAGCGCCTCCGGCGCCTTCTTCGCGGCCTCGTTGACCCTCAAGGGCTCGGTCCACGTCTTCCCCCCGTCCGCCGACGTGACGAGGTAGAGGTCGAAGGTCGGGTATCGCTTCTCGAATTCGGCGGCGTCGAAGGTCACGGGCGCCGTGACCGTGATGTTCCCCTTAGCGTCCACGCCGATGCGCGGTCCGCGCTGGGCCCCGCCTCGCGCGCGGCCCTTCGCGTCGATCGCGACGACGGGCGCGCCGAACGTCTTGCCCTCGTCGCTCGAGGCGGCGACCCGGATGTCGCCCCCCTGGATGAACGCCACGTAGACCTTGCCACCGGCCGCGACGGCGACCTGCGGCTGGATGGCGTCCCGGGCCACGACGACCGCGGGCTCGGCGCCGACTCCCACGGCCGGTCGAGCCAGGGAGCTGAAGGTCGCGAGGATAGGGAGCATGGACTGCATGGACGGGATGGCGGCGGCCGCCGCGCGGCTGCGGGTGAAGCTCATGGGCGAATCATGGTATCCCATGTTCGGGGTCGGGTACATGGGGTCACAACTCGTGATCTTCCCCGAGTCCGGCTTGAGGGGCGTCGCGATCGTCTTCGGGTTCATCGCCTCCTCGGCCCCATTCGGCCCGGGCGGACCTTTTCTTGCGCTTCGCAGGCGATAGGATGGCGCTGAACGCCAATACCGAGCTGTGCTCCAATGCGGTCACCCTTCCCAGGAATGGACCCTTTCATCGAAGCCTGCGGGCGATGGGAGGACTTCCACGCGAAGCTCATAGGGGCACTCGAGCAGTCGATCGCAGTGCTCGTGCCCGAACGCTATCTCGTCCGCATCGGAGAAAGGTACTACGTCATCTTGTCCGTCGGCTCGGTGGAGCAGGGCCACGAAGCGGCGGTCGATGTCGGCGTCCGGACCCGGCAGGGCGCCAGGGAACCTGCCGATGCCGCCCGTGGTGCCGTCGAGGGCGCGGCGCAAGCCGTGGCGGAAGCTCCCGTCACCATGCGCGCGTTTGTCGAGAGGCGTTTCCGGGAGACGTTCCTCGAGATCCGGCAGACGGAAGGGAACCGTCTCGTCACGGTGATCGAGGTCCTGTCACCGACCAACAAACGCCCTGGCAGCGATGGTTGGAAGCTGTACCGGAGAAAGCGTCAGGCCTGTCTCGAGGACGACTCGCTCAACCTCGTGGAGTTGGACCTCCTCCTCGGCGGGCGGCGCCAGCCGATGGAGGATCCGTGGCCATCGAGCCCTTACTACGTCCTCTTGAAGCGTCAAGGACAGGGCAACCTCTGCAAGGTCTGGCCTGCTTTCGCCCTCCGGCCGCTCCCGAAGGTCCCCATACCTCTCCTTCCTCCCGAGGCCGACGTCCAGCTCGAGCTCCAGCCGCTCGTGGATGCCATCTACGAGCGCTCGAAGTACGCCATGGAGCTGGACTACCGAAGCCGGTGCAAGCCCCCGCTGGCTCCCGACGAGACGGAGCGGCTCGCAAGGCACGGAACCGGGGGGACGGGTCCGGGAGGTCCAGCGTAGCCATGCCCACCGCGGGACAGCGCCGGCGACGGCCCGCACACGGATTCGAGCGATGAGAGTCGCTGGCCACGATCCGCCGAGAGTTCCCCCGAGAGCTGCTCCGCTCTCGAAGGTTCCGTCCCTCTCAGCATCCGGGGCGGGCGGCCGCCGCCGGCTCCGATCCGCCTGGCTTGCTTGCCTCGTCCTCTCTTGCCCGTGGAGCCTCGCCGAAGACCTGAAGCTTGCATTGTCCGAGGGAGACGTGCTCGAGCTCGTGTCGTCCCGCACCGTGGCCAGCGACAACTCGATCGCCGGGATCGGCAGCCGGGTCAGGTATCAAGACTCGAGCTCGTACGCGTTCGAGTACAGGCTCAAGGTCCGGGAGACCCTCCCCGATGGGAGCCTCGAGGTCGAAGTCCAGTATCGCAAGGCCCAGGTCTGGAAGAACGGCAGCGACTGGTCCAAGGACGCGGCCCCGCTCCTCGAGGCCAAGATCGCCGCCCGGGTGAGCCCCGGCGGCTTCGTCTCCTCGATCGCGGGGTTCCCCAACCTCAAGAAGAAGGAGAGGGTCCTCTTCGAGAAGCCATCCAGGCGTTCCTGCGTTGAGCCCCCCGTGGAGGTTTTCGTCTTGTGGACGGACCTCGAGGCGCTCTTCGGCCATGGTTTCACCGGAGCGACCGAGGTCGGCCGGTCGGTCGGCGTGACGCCTGGATCACCGTCCGCCGGCAAGGCCGGTGCGGCCTGGTCTCCCCGCGTCGCCCGCAAGGAAGGCCGCGACCCCGACCCGTGCTTCGCGCTGGAGGCTCCGATCACGTTCCAGCTCACCGGCGTGCACGACCTGGCCGACAGGAAGGTCGCAGCCTTCGACATCTTCCGCCAGGAGCCCCGCCGGCGCGCCGAGGGCCCCATCGGGTACGCACAGTACCGGCTGGGGGACGGAGCGCTGGAGCGCCTCGGGTACAAGACGCGCCGCGAGCGCAGAGACTCCGGCGGAGGCTCGATCTCCGTCATCGATGTGTCTCTCGACATGGTCCGGAAGAGGAGCCCTGCGGAGGCTCAAGGCGCTCGCGGCGGGACAGCGTGCGCGGACAACCTGGACCTGGTCAGGTACGAGGCGCTCCCCAAGAAATCGCGGGAAAGCCTCGAGAAGGCGATCCGCGCCACGCGGGAGTTCCCCGACATCCTCCGGTGGGACGAGCAGCTCGTCGAAGCGCGCAAGGCGCTTGCGGCCCTATCGGAATCCAAGGCGATGAGCGGTTGCGCCCTTCCGGAGTACCACCTGGGGAGGTCCTACCAGGAGACCATGCTCTTCGACGCGTCGGAGAAGTGGTTCGCGCGCGCCGTGGACAAGGCCCCCACGATGTACGAGGCCATGGCCGCCCTCTCCGGGATCAAGCTCCTCCAGCAGGATCTCGAGGCAGGGCTGGCGTTGAGCGAGAAGGCTCTCCAGGTCTGCCCGACCCATCTCGGGGCGGTCGAGGCGAAGCTTCGCGCGTTGATCCGCATGGATCGCATGAAGGAAGCCCAGCAGCTCCTCGCCGAGAAGCTGACCGCGACCGCCGAGGCCAGGTGGAAGTACTACGCCGACCGCATACGCATCGCCATCGAGGGTCCAAGGTGGGCGCACGTCCACCGAGCGGAGAGCGAGAGCTACGAGGTCCTGACGTCCGTCTCCGAGGAGCTCGCGAAGCAGATCGCCGAGCGGGTGGAGATGGCGCACGGGCTCTACGAGAGGATCTTCCCCGAGATCGAGAAGCCGAAGAAGAGGTTCCGGATCTTCGTCCACGCCGGCGAGAGTGGATACATGGAACACGGCGGGCCGCCCCGGAGCACAGGCTACTATGACCCCACCTTCCGGGAGCTGGTCCTGTACAAGATGGCAGATCCTCGGGACACGTTCGTGGTGCTTTGCCACGAGGCCTTTCACCAGTTCCTCCACGACTACATGGAGCTGGCGCCGCCCTGGTTCAACGAGGGCTTCGGCGACTACTTCGGAAGCTACGACTTCTTCAAGGGCAGCGACGGGCAGCCGAAGGCCGTCCCCAGGGTGCACGCCGGACGCCTGAGGGACGTGCAGGCGGCGCTCGCGAAGGGCCTGTGCCTGCCCGTGAAGTACCTCATGAGGATCCCGCAATCGCAGATGGTGGACTCGAGGTGGGGCGCCGTGTACTACGCGCAGGCCTGGTCGGTCATCTACTTCATCATCCACGGCGACGAGGGCCGCAGGGAGGCCGGTCTTGCGCTACTGAGGCCATACAAGGAGCTGCTGAAGACGTACTTCCAGCTCCTGCGTCAGGGGAAGAACCTTCACGAGGCCTACAGGATGACCTTCCAGAACCAGGACATGGACGCCTTCGATCGGGAGTGGAGGAAGTTCATCGGCGCGCTCGAGGCTCCTGAGGAGCCGCCGTCGAAGGAGACTCCGACGCCTCGGACACCCCCGGCGCGATCCAAGCGTCGGGCGCCTTGAGGACGACGAGGCGCGAGCGAGGGATCGAGCAGGTCAGCGACGGCCCGCCGGAGCCGCCTGCCCCTCGCCCGGCGGCTCGATCCGCTGCAGCGCCTCGTCGCGCAGGCCCACGAGCACGGAGCCCCCGTCCGGCGCCACCTTGAGCTCGCCGTAGCGAGCGCGAGCGTAGAGGTCGGCGAGCCCCTCCTGGAAGAAGAACGACTCGGCGCCGAGGCGCAGCCGCCCTCGCCAGCGGTAGCGGAGCAGCCGCTCGCCGGCGTGGACCCGGACGAACGAGGCCACGCCTCGCCCATCGAGCCGGATGACGATGCGGCCGTCCCCCGACTCGAGCGAGTCCCCGGGCAAGCTCGACTCGAGCGCGTAGGCGAGCTGCATGTAGTCACCTTGCAGGAGCGACCGCGGATCCCGCGGCCGCAACGGTTGAATTGCTCGCGCTCGAGCCTCGCGGCATCCACGTCGCCGAATACATGAGGGAGCTTCCGCCCCGCGAAATGCTCGAGAAACGCCTACACGACGCGGTCGTCCGGGCACGCTTGCGGCTCGAGCAGCGAGCGCGGGCTGATGTAGCCACAAGGACAGTTCCCGCTCGCCGCAGAGGAAGAGGGCGCTGATGAGGCCTTTCACGCACGGCCCCGGTGGCGGTAGGCTGGAGGGCGAAGCCATGACGCGCTGTGACATGCTGCTTCTTGCGGCCTTGGTCCCACTCGTCGCGGGGTGCCCCGCTCCCCCTCGCGGCGAGCCTCCACCGCACGTGGAGCAAGAGGCACCCTCCAGCATGCCGCCCGAGA
This sequence comes from Planctomycetota bacterium, assembly GCA_016209535.1. Lineage (GTDB taxonomy): Bacteria > Planctomycetota > UBA8108 > UBA8108 > SXIK01 > JACQVW01. Next base: position 16,748 of record JACQVW010000877.1, read on the forward strand.
TGCAGAGGACGCTCGAGAAGCAGCGGTCAAGAGACTACTTCCACCGCAAGTACGAGGTTCCACCGGAAGTACAAGCAGTCCCTGAGCCGGCGGACGGGTAGGCCTTCGCCCCTTCAGCGGGGCGCGCCCCGCTCCGCCGTGTAGCTCACATCGTCGACGTAGATCTCGACGAAGTGGCCGTCCCGGAAGTGAGTCAGGAGCCCGAAGCGGTCCAGGCGCGCGCCGAGCCCGCGGTGGCCCGGCTCGAGGTCGAGCGCGGCCTCCTCGCCGTCGAGGCGCACGGCGATGCGGCCCCTGCCGCCCGCCCCGGCCGGGGAGTAGTCGATCGACCAGCGGTGGACGGAGCCGTCGGGCCGGATCAGGGGGCCCTCGTCGCACGCGGCCCACGCGCCCGTCGTCGTGGCGTAGGCCGGCCGGAAGTAGTGCCCGGCGCGGCTCGGCCCCTCGATGAGGACCGCGACGAGGCCTTTCATCGGAGCGACCTCGCCCCGCGGCGCCGGCGGGCCCTTCCGCCCCTCGCCGTCGAACCAGCCGAGGTACACGGCGCTGTCCGACGCCGCGCCCTCCAGGACGATCCTCCCGGACGCGTGGAGCTCGTCCTCGAGGCCCAGCGGCCCGACCTTCGCCGCGTACCACGCGGGCGTCTCGTCCCGCCACACGACGCCGCCGGCCTCGCCGTCTCCCCCCCCTCGCCCCCCGCGTGGCGCGACGGGCTCCAGCCCAGATCGTGGAAGGGCCTCACGACGCGCTCCTCGTGCGACGCCCGGCTCCCGCGCGACTCCCAGAGCGGGTCCGCGTCGAAGCCCTCCCGCTCCCCGTCGAGGACGAGGTCGTCCATGTAGAGCTCGAGGCCGCTCCCGGAGATCTGCTGGTTGAAGAGCCCGAAGCGGTCGAAGCTCGCGCCGTCGGCCTTGTGCCCCGGCTCGAGGACAGCCTTGTGGTCCGCGCCGTCGATGGCGAAGACGATCTCTCCCTGCCCGCCGGCCCCCTCGGGGTCGTAGCGGAGCGACCACTCGCGGCTCGTGCCGTCGGCGAGGAAGGGCTTCGTGCTGGTCGTCTGGTACCGTCCCTCGAAGGTCGCGCCGCCGCCCGTCCGCCAGCTCCGCGTGCCGTACTCGAAGAGGACCCAGTACTTCCCCCCGTTCCCGTCGATCCGGAAGGCGAGGGAGCTGGGCGTGCGCCAGCCGCGGGAGGTCTCGTGATCGAACCAGCCCACGAGCGCTCCGCTCGCACCCTCGGCGCTCGTGACGGCGAGCTTCCCCGACGCGGCGAGCTTGTCGCTCAGGGTCCTCGGCGCGATGCGCCTCGCGTACCAGGCGGGCGTCGTCGATCGCTGGATCCAGCCTCCGGCCTCGCCCGTCTTCTCACCGCGGGCGTGGCGCGTCGCGCGGTGGCCGAAGTCCTGCCGCGTCCGCGGCGCGGGGCTCGGGAAGAGGCGGTTCCGGTAGCCTTCCCACCCGGGGTCCTTCGAGAAGCTCTCGGTGCGCCGACCCGGTCCCTCGGCGAGGGCGAGGGCGCACGCGGCCGCGACCATGGCGAGGCTGGCGGCCCATGCCGGCGCACGCC
>JACQVW010000878.1 GCA_016209535.1 Planctomycetota bacterium
AGCAGAGGAGAGGGATGTTCGCACGCGGGTCCTGTGGGATTATCGGCAGAGTCTGATAAGAACTTGAGGCCACGTAACTCATTGGCCCGAAAGCGTTTGGAATTAACTTACCGGCGATGGGCCTAAGGCACGCCCTCGAACGTCGCCATCTCCCCGGCGCGGACCTCGATCTCCCCCAGGGGCCGGTTCTCCGGGGGCACCACCACCCATTCGTCTCCCGTGTCCGGCCCCCGGCGCCTGTGGGTGAGCTCGAGGCGGTACCTCCCCGGGCGGACGCTGTGCCGCTCGACCGTGCCGTTCTCATCGGCCCAGACCTGGAACGAAGGGGCCGACGGAGCCGCCGTCGGAGCGGCCGCGATCGGCGAGAAGACGACGACGTAGATATCGGTGCCGGGCTGCTTGAAGACGAGCCCGCGGATCCGCCCCAGGACCTTCCCGGCGGGCCGCAACACGAACTCGACGGCGGCAGCCTCCGCGGCCGAGAGCTCCACCTTTGCCGCGCCCTCGGCAGGCTCGGCGTAGTGGTCCGGATGGACCGCCTCGACGCGGTAGGAGCCGCCTTCGAGCCCCGCGAAGACGAAAGCCCCGTCCTCCCCGCTCCGGACCGGCTCGAGGTCTCGCCTCGCGCCTTCCCGGCGTTCGCCCTCGATGCGCGCGTTGACCGAGGCGCCCGCGATCGGCGTTCCGTCCGGGCGCCGGACGGCGCCCTGGATCCTGCCGCCCGGTGCCAGCACGACGTCGAGCTCGACCTCCTCACCCGGTGGGACGCTCACCGCTCCTTGCCAGGCGGCGTGCTCCCTCGAGAGCACTCGCACGCGCCACTCGCCCGCCCGCAGTCCCTCGCACGCGAAGCGCCCCGAGGCATCGTCGACGTCGCGGGCCATGCGGTGGTCCTCCCGGAAGGCCCCCTCGGCGTCCTTCCTGTCGAGCCGCACCTCGAAGCTCTGGAGCAGCGCTCCCGTCGCCGTGTCTCGGACGCGCCCCGCGATCCTGGCGTGGGGCACGAGGACGAGATCGGCCAGCGGCTCGCCCGGCACGACCGGGGCGATCGAGGCGGGCTCGAAGCCTCGGGCCCTCGCCAGGACGCGGTGCTCGCCGCCGGCGAGGTGGTCGACCGCGTAGGCTCCGTCAGCGTCCGTCACCGCCGCCGCCGCCCCCAGCGCCCCGCTCTGGACGAGCTCGTCCTCCTCGTCGGGGGGCGGGCTCGATGTCTCCCCGAGGGGGAAGGCCACGACCTCGATCCCTCGAAGCGGCTTCCCCTCGTGATCGACGACCCGTCCCGCGAGCGAGCCGCCCGGCTCGAGCGCGAAGTCGATCCTCGCCGGCGAGCTCTCGGCCCGGACCTCCACGGGCCCGAGGGTCTTCCGGGCGTATCCCTGGGCCCGCCCCTCGACCCGATAGCTCCCGGGCTCGATCCTCCGCAGGCGGTACGTCCCGTCCTTCGCGGAGTAGGCCGCCTCCCCCACCGACTGCGGCAGGAGCTGCGTGAAGAGCGTCGCTTCCTCGGGCACCTGCGCGTCGCGCCAGATCCGCACGCGGGCTCCGGAGACGGGGGCGCCGTCCAGGCTCGTCACGCGCCCCTCGACCGAGGCGCCCTCGCCGAGCTGGATCTCGACGAAGGGCCAGCCCGCCTCGCCGCCGTCCTGTGGAAAGGGGCCCGCCCGCGACGTCGCCAGGCCGGGACGCGAGGCCACGACCTCGAAGGTCGTCCCGCCGATCCGCGGAGCTCGGACGGCGAAGGTGCCGTCGGCGCCCGTGCGAGCCTCCTTGGGTCCGCCGCCGGACTCCATGCGCCGCAGGAACTGCGGCCAGCCCGGGACCTCGGTTCCCACGAGGACGTCCGCGATGGGCTCGCCGCGCATGTCGCGCACGAGGCCGGCGATGCGAGGCTCGGACTATCCGGCAGCGAGCCGCCGGAGCTCGAGCTTCGCCTCGGCGGCGGGAGCCGCCGCCGGGGCCGGGAAGCCCACCGTCGCCCGCGCCTCCCGGTACCCGTCCAGGGAGGCCCGGACGACGATGGTGCCGCCGAAGGTCTGTCCTCCTCCGAGGCTCAGTCCCCGCAGCTCGAAGCGGCCGCCCTCGTCCGCGGTCTGCTCGTGCACCGGCCCTCGATCGATGCCGACCCGCGTCCCGGGAAGCGGATCGCCGCCCTCCGCGTCGACGACGCTGCCCCGGATGGTCAGGCCGCGAGCGAGCGTGATGGTCACGCTCCGGCCGCCCGCCTCGACGCCATCGAGGAGCTCCCCCGGATACCCCTCGGCGAGGACGGCGACCTCGTGGGGCTCTCCACCGAGGCCGGAGAGGCGGAACGCGCCGCGCTCGCCGGTGCGCGAGCGCGCGACGCTCCACGCCGGCCCCGCTTCCAGGACCGAGGACTTGCGGGAGTCCCGGTCTTCCCTCCGGGCGGCGGGCCTCGGCACCCAGACCTCGGCCCCGCCCACCGGCAGGCCCTCGGGCGAGAGCACCGTGCCGGCGATCTCCCGGCTCTCCGCCAGCACGACGTCGCCGAGCTCGAGCGGCGCGCCCTCGAGCGCCAGGCTTCTCCGGTGCTCGGGGAATCCCTCGGCGCGCACCATGAGCTCGTAAGATCCCCTGGAGAACGCTCCGAGGGTGAAGCCCCCATCTTCGCCCGTCATGGCGCTGCGCTCCTTCTCGCCGAAGGGATCGACGTCGACGAAGGCCACGGCCAGCGGCCCGGCGGGGCCCTGGACGTCGCGCTCGGGCTCGCGCAGGACGATCGCGGCCCCGGCGACGGGCTCCCTCGCGGGAGAGACGACGCGGCCTGCGACGCGGATCGCGGGCTCGAGCGTGATCGCGACGCCATCGGTCCCCGAGGGGACGCCGCGGGCCTCGCCCCACGCGTAGCCTTCCTTGACGAGCCGAAGGTCGTGGCCGCCGGGCTCGAGCGAGGTCAGGCGGAAAGCCCCGAGCGCATCCGTCTCCACGGGGCTCGCCTCGAGGAGCGACGCCCCCTCGGTCTGATCGACGAAGATCTGGACGAGCTTGCCGAAGCCCTTCAGGCGCGCCGTCTCTACCCTTCGCGCCTGCACCCGCACGCCGGCGATGGGTTGGCCCTCCGCGTCGCGGACGAGACCGGAGATGGATAGCCCCGGGGCGAGCTCCACGTCGTACCGGGCCTTCCTGCCGGCCTCGACGAGGATCCAGTCCCGCTCCCCGTGGGCGATGAACTCCGGATGCGTGACGGTGACGCGGTGGTCGCCCTCGGGCAGGCCCCGGAGCGCGTAGGTGCCCTCGGCGGCCGTGAGGCAGGAGGGCAGGCGCCTCGCGAGGTCTCCCAGCGACACCTGGAAGGCGCGCAGCGCCTCGAGGGGCCTGCGATCGAGCAGCTTCTCGTCCCTGGCGATCGCCTCCGCCAGCGACACCCGCTCGATGGCCGCCACGCGAGCGCCCGCGACTCCGTTCCCCCCCGCGTCGGTCACCCTGCCCTCGATGGAGACGGGCGGCCCCGAGGCGTCGATCGAGGGGTCGAGAGCCGACGCCGAGGGCTCCGGCCCTGCGGTGCCCGTCGCCGGCTCTGCCTCCGCTCCTGGGGCCACGAGCCCGCTTCCCCGGGAGCCCGCGCCGCCCGCCGGGGCGCCCGCGCCGCTCGGCCGCCGGTCCGCTGCGGGCTCACGCCCGGAGCGGTGGAGGACCCAGAGGCCCGTCCCCACGAGGAGGGCGAGGATGGAGAGGGCCAGGCAGGCGCTCAGGCGCGACTTGCGCATGAGGGAGTTGTACGGCGACTGCCCGTCCGACACAATGCATCAGCTCTTCTGCCGCTCCCCGAGGACCTTCAGCGCCGCGTCCAGGACCGCGTCGCCCTTGCCGAGGTGGTCCTCGGGAGCCGGCTCGACGAGCACATCCGGCTGCACGCCGTGGGCGTCATAGAGCTGCCCCGTCCTCGAGTAGGATGCCATCTGCGACAGCGTGAACCTCAGCCGGCTGTTGGGCATCTCGGCGTGGTTCAAATCAGGCCCTCTGTCGGTGACAGGAGAGAATCCGGCAGGCATAACTATCAGCGATCTCACAAGTTGCATGCGTTTAGACGGATCATGGCTAAAGTTCCGTAAAGTTGTGGCCGATAAACTCGCCAGCGAATGGGCCTGGTTGCAAGGTCCCTGGATGGTGCTGGCGAGCGATGACCGAGCGAGTCCGACAGATCCTGCAGTGGCTGAAGCGCTTCGCGCGCTCTGGGCTGTCCGGTCGCGCGTTCTTCCGAAAGCACCGCCCGCCCTTCAGCCTTACGCGGTTTCTCCATTACCTGAAGTTGTTTGAAGCTACCGGCGCACATGGGCTTGCCGACGGCCGGGCACGGGGAAACAACCGTCGGATCCACAGCGAAGCAGAAGGGTTTCTTGCCGGTTTCGCCGCCGCGCACGCGGAGGCCACCGAGCAAGACCTTCGAGCCGAGATCCGTAGGCGCTTTGGCATCGAGGTCTCGCAACCAGCAATCTCTCGATGCCTGAAGCGGCTGGGCGTCAGTCGAGAGCGTCGCAAGCGGCCGGCAGCCACGGTGAGTCGAGTGGCAGCCTATGGAGGGTTCGAACTTGTCGTTGCGCTGGCGTGGCACTTCGGGTGGCCGCAATGGACGGCCAGGGCAATCCAGGAGGCGATCAGGGCGGCGAAGCGGAGCACGCGGTTCGCCAGGGAGAGGCATCCTGACCTCAAGGGCCGGACTCGCCGCGGATGCTTCACGGCCCGGTACAACAGGCGCCCGGACGTCCGGAGGGAGAGGTTCCAGTCCGTCGCGCTCAAGCGCCCGTCGCGAAGCCTGAAGACCATGAACATTGCAAACGTGCGGGCCGAGACGCTCGCGCGAAAGTGCCTGGCGGTGTTGAGTCTTCCGCTCGTCAGTCACAACGGGGAGGTGCGGACGGTCAACACCGCCCCAGGCAGCGCGCTCAAGGACCTCTGCGGGTTCGACTACCGGCAACCGACCCTCGCAAGGTTCCTCGCCGAGCTCAAGTACCTCGGGATCTCGACGGACCTCTTGCGCCAGCAGGTGGGGTTCTGGGCAGGGGTCTGGCGGGACGTCATGCCGGAGCGCAATGACC
>JACQVW010000901.1 GCA_016209535.1 Planctomycetota bacterium
CTCGGCGCGGCGGCGCCGGCCCCTCCTGGGCCGCCCCCCGAGGCCTGCGGCATCGACCCCACGCCGGCGGACGGCGGCACGGACCAGGGCTGCGCCTCGTACACGCGCTGCTGAGAGGGAGCCCGGAAAGCGGACTCGAACGGCGACCTGCTCTACGACCTCTCCGACGCCGTCTACCTCGTCCGGTGGCTCTTCCTGAGCGGTCCCGGGCCGGCGCCTCCCTTCCCCGACTGCGGCGAGGCCCCCGGCCCCCCCGAGCTGCCGTGCCCCTCGGGGTCGGTGACGTACTGCCCGTGAGGGGGCGAGGCCCCGGCAGCCCTCACGAGTCACTGGAGATCTCCCGCCCACAGCCGATCCAGGAAGAGCCTCCACGGCAGGACTTCGATCCCGGCTTCGAGCGTCCTTGGCGTCGATTCCAGCGTCACCACCAGGGGGTGCTTGACGCGCCCCTCTTCCAAGAGCGCGCGGAGAGCCATCGCGTGGCCCCCGTGGGCCTTGCTCGTGGCCTTCACCTCGATCGCCGCATCCATCGACCCGAGGACGAGATCCACTTCCAGGCCCGTCGAGGTCCGCCAGTAGCGCACGTCGAGGTCCGGCTCCTTGTAGCGCTTGTAGCTGAGGATCTCGAGGAGGAGGAAGTGCTCGAAGCTCTTCCCGAACTCGGTGCTTCCGAGAGCGGGCTTGCGCCTTGCCAGGTAGTTGGCCAGGCCCACGTCGAAGAAGTAGAACTTCTCGGTCTGGATCATCCGCCGAGTCCTCGACTTGGTCCACGGCTGGAGGCGGAAGCCGAGCAGTGTGTCCTCGAGGATCTGGAAGTAGCTCCTCACGACCTTGGCACTGACTCCGGCTTCGCGAGCCACATTCGTGTAGTTGAGGAGCTCGCTGTTCGTGATGGCAGCCACCTTGAGGAACTCCGCGAATGCGGGAATGTTCTGGGTAAGGGCCTCCGCGGCGATCTCCTCCTTCAGGTAGTCCGAGACGTAGCCTCGCAGGTCCATCAAAGGATCGGGCGAGAGGTAGTGAGGAGGGAGCATGCCGCTCACCATGGCTGCCTCGAGGTCGAATCCGTCGACCTCGAGGACGGAGAGCGGACCCATCTCGAAGCGCCAGGCCCTGCCTCCGAGCAGGTTTCCCTGGCCCCGCTTCAACTTCCGTGTGCTGGACCCCGTGAGCAGGAAGGATGCGTCCCTGTTCTCGATGAGCCACTGCACCTCGTCGAGGAGCGCCGGGACCTTCTGCACCTCATCGATGATGGTGAGCTTGTTCGGCCAGCGCTCGCGCAGGAGAGTCGGCCTCGACGCGTACTCGGCGAAGACGTCCGTCTGGAGCAGGTCGATGAGCCACTCCTTCCCCGTGCAGACGCCAGGAAGCGCCCCGCCCGTCCGCTCGGCGTGACGCCGGCCGGCGCGAAGCGCATGGAGCCGGCGCGGCGCACGGATGCGGCGGCCCTGCCGGCACCGAGACCCGGGTCACGGCGCTCCGGCGTGACCGGGTCACGCCTCGAGCCTCCACGGGGCCCGGTACTCGGGCGGGACGACGAGGGCCCTGATGTTGCGCAGACCCTCGCGCTCGACCCGCTCGCTCATGTGACGCACCATGCTCGGCTCGATGTCGAGCGCGAGCACGGTCCCCTCCTCTCCCACCGCCCGCGAGAGGTGCTTCAGGAAATAGCCCGTGCCCGCGCCGAGGTCCGCGACGGTCCAGCCGCGCTCGATCCCGAGGAGAGCGAGCACGTCGCCGGGCCGCTGCCAGGCGTCGCGCGCCGGGTCATCGAACCTCTTCGACCACGCGGCGGGGTCGTCGAAGCGGCGGTGCGCGTGGCCGCTCTCGCCATGGGGCCCGCCTGGCGCGGAGCAGGCGGGAAGCGAGAGGGCGGCGAGGAGGAGGCTGAACCGTAGGCTCGTGGTGAGATGGGTCATGGAGTCGAAGCCTCCGGCCGGCCAATGTCGCGGAATCGCCCGCCCATTGCAAGCGCGGTGCTATCCTGCCGAGGCCTTGCCGGAACGGGGGCGGTCCGGAGATCATGGGCCGCAACCCATGGCCACGAAGAACCGGTCCCCGGGGCTCGCCTTTGCCTTCTCCTGCCTCCTCGCTTCCCTCCTCCAGATCTTGGGCCGAGTCGAGGTCCGCCCCGCGCCCTCGCCCCTCCCGCTCCTCTTCTGGACCGCCCAGGACATCTCCGACGCCTTGGGGAAGCTCGAATTCGACGCGCACCCTCTCGAGGTCGAGGAGGACATCGAGGGCTACCCCGACATGCTCTACGGCTGCGAGGCCCCCCGGGGCGACGGCCGCGCGTGGGTCTACGGCTGGCGGCTCGTCGACTGGGAAGACCGCCCCAACCGGTCCATCGCCGTCGTCCGGTGCCACACCGAGGACGGGCGCGCCTTCGCTGGGGCCGAGACGGTCCTCGTGCACAGAAATCGGGACTGGCAGGGCTTCGCGAACATCGTCCGCCGCCCCACCGACGGCGCCCTCTTCCTCTTCTCGTGGGCTCCCGGCGCCCTGCACGTCTTCCGGTCGGACGGCGGCGCCGACTGGCGCCTGCTCACGGAGAAGGCCTACTCGGACCACGACGCCATGTGCGTCGTGTGGGACGCGGTGCGCGGCGGGTTCCTCAACTACCAGACGACCCTCGAGCCCTTCGCCAAGCGCTACCCCGACAACATCGGCGCCTTCCGGCGCGTCCTCTCGTTCCGCCGCTCGGCGGACGGCGTGAGCTGGGAGCCGTTCTCGCCGCCCTTCCTGCGCGGCGAGCGGCTCTGGAAGCCCGACGCCGAGGACCCCGTGGACCTCGAGCTCTACCGCGTCATCGCCTTCCCCCACCAGGGGCGCCACGCGATGCTGATGGTGGACTACGTGCCGCCGCCGCCCGAGGCCAACTCGCGCCGCGCGACGACGAAGCACGGGCCGCGCTACCTCACCGAGTGGGCCGTGAGCCGCGACGGGCTCGACTGGGAACGCCCCTTCCGGCGCCGCGACGCGCTCGAGAAGGTGCTCTGGGCGCCGGTCCAGGGGCCGCTCGTCCGCGGCGGAGCCTTGCGCTTCTACGAGCGCGGGGGGAAGTGCGCCGGCCTGCCGGAGGACCGCGTGTTCTACGTCACCTGCCGCGCGAACGGCGAGCTGAGCACGCCGCCCTTCGCGATGCCCGCGGGCGGCCTCACGCTCAACGCGGACGCGCGCTACCGGCCGGGCGAGCGGCCCGGGCAGGCCTACGTGATGGCGGAGCTGCGGGACGAGGGCGGTGCCGTCGTCCCCGGCTACGAGCGCGCGAAGTGCCTCTTCGAGGACACGGACGGCCGCGAGCTCCCTCTCCTCTGGGCCGGGAAGGACGGCCGCGAGCTCACAGGCCGCACCGTGCGGCTGCGGATCCACCTGCGCGACGCGAGAGTCTACGGGGTGGGGGCACGGCGGGCGGGGGCGGCGAGGTGACCGCGCGGCCGCCGCCCGGCAGGAGCGGCTCCAGGCGCTCTCGGGGCCTCAGAAGTGGCCTCAGAAGGCCCTTGACTCAAGCTCAGAAGGTGCAGAGACTTGGATGCAACGTTCTCAACGTCGAGACTTGTGGCTGAATAGTAGGATGCTTCCGTGCGAACGACACCGGAGACCGATGCATTTGACCGGGGAGTCCGTCCCGTACTCCAGATCGTCTTCCCTGAGAAGGCGGAGGCGATTCTGAACTTCCGACCCGACCCCAAGCTTCGTGCTCGAGTCGAGGAGCTGGCCGGGAAATCGACAGAGGGACGTCTTAGCGAGACGGAGAGAGCCGAGTACGAAGGCTACGTTCGGGCCAACAAGTTCATCGCCATCCTGCGGCGACAGGCCCGGCGAATACTCGTGTCCGCATCGTAATCGTAGGTGCTGAACGCCCTGACGAGATCTCGCGTCCGGAAACGCTCCGGCGACCGTTGCGAGTACTGTCACCTGCCCCAGAACGATTCGCCCCTGGCTGCTCTCCACGTCGAGCACATCATTCGCAGAATGCACGGTGGCACCGACGGGCTTGACAACTTGGCCATGGCGTGCGTCGACTGCAATCTTCACAAGGGGCCGAACCTGACCGGCATAGACCCTGAGACGAACGCGGTAACCGACTTGTTCCATCCGAGGCGGCATAAGTGGGACGAGCACTTCGAGTGGAGCGGCATCTACTTGGTGGGCAAGACCGCCATCGGCAGGACCACGGTGCGGGTCCTGAACATGAGCTCGGAGGATCAGCTCACGCTTCGCTCCTCATGAGACCGCGCGGGTACAAGAGCCCGTTCCTGCGCGCGTCCCATCCCAGGATCCCTAGGTGGCGGCGGTGGAGAGCCGGGAGCTTCTGCCCGGTGAGCCACCGCAACCGGGGAACTCACACGCCGCTCTTCGCGATGCCCTCGGGCGGTCCTACGAGGGTCCTTGAATCCCGGAGGTCCGCTGGTGAAGGCTCTTGGCGGATCTCAGACACCACCCAAGCCACCCGTGTCCCGCGGAGAGTATCGTCAAGCCGACGCAACAAGGCCAGAGGCCACAGCCACTCAGGACGGCGTCGGGGCCGAGGGGAAAGCTCCAGGCACCCTTCGTCATCGACAGCCGGGACTGCCGCGGCCGACACTTCCCCCCGCAGTCATGGCGACTCGGCGTGACCCCCGTCACCTCGCCCCCGTGTACCCTGTAGGCATGCCTCGCCCCACCTGCTGCCTCGCCGCGCGCCTCGCTCGCCTCGCTTTCCTCGCCGCCCTCCTCCCGGGCCCCGTCGCCGTCCTCCCGCTCCCTGCCGCCGAGCCCTCGGGCACGCTGGCCGAGCGCTTCCGCGACCCGCCGCGGGACCGGCGCATCCTGCAGATCATCCATGGCTTCCCCGATGGGCCCGAGGCGCGCGAGGCGCTCGTGCGCAGGCTCGAAGCGCGCGGCTTCGGGGGCGTCGTCGCCAACGTGAGCTTCCAGGAGTACCTCCGCAGCGAGGAGAAGTGGCGCTCCTTCGAGGCGGGCGCCGCCGCCGTCCGGGCCGCGGGCAGGATCGTGTGGCTCTACGACGAGGACGGCTATCCGAGCGCCGCCGCGGGGGGCCTCACGCTCGAGGGGCACCCCGAGTGGGAGGCTCGAGGGCTCCTCTGCGTCGTCGAGGACTCGAGCGGCACGGGGCCCCTCGAGGTGAAGCTCCCCGAGGGGGACGTGGTCCTCGCGGCGGCCTACCCGCTCCGCGATGGCCGCGGGGACCTCTCGGGCGCCGTCGACCTCAAGCCCCAGCTCAGCCCCGACCGCACGCTGCGCTGGGACCGGCCCGGGAGCTGGCGCCTGTGCGCCTTCGTCGAGTCGCGCCTCTACGAGCGAACCCACGCCACGGGCAACCTCTACAAGAAGCGCCCCTACCCCAACCTCCTCGAGCGGGAGGCGGTCCAAAGGTTCATCGAGGTAACCCACGAGGCCTACGCTCGCCGCTTCGCCCCCCTCGCGGGGCGCTTCGAGGCGATCTTCACCGACGAGCCCTCGCTCATGAGCGTCTTCCTCGAGCCCGCGCCCCACCCGGCGCTGCCCTGGTCGCGCGGCCTCGCCGAGGCCTTCCGGCGCTCCACGGGACGCGACCTCGCGCCGCTCCTCCCCGCTCTCGCGGCGGACTTCGGCTCCGAGGGCCTGCGCGCTCGCTGCGAGCTCTGGAGCGTCGTGGGGCGCGAGCTCGCCTCGAGCTACTTCGGCCAGATCCAGGAGTGGTGCCGGGCCCACGGGATCGCCTCGACGGGCCACCTCCTCGCCGAGGAGGACGTCGGCTCGCACATCGGCTTCTACGGCGACTTCTACGCCTGCGCGGAGCGCCTCGACTACCCCGGGATCGACTGCCTCACGTCGGACCCGGCGACGGTGCCGTGGCACGTGGCGAAGCTGCTGGGCTCCATCGCCTGCGTCCGGGGCGCGCCGCGCGCCATGAGCGAGACGTCGGACCACTCGCAGCGCTACCGCCCGCCGGGCGACGCGCGGCCGCCGCGCGACGTGAGCGCAGGCGAGGTCCTCGGCACGGCGCACCTCCTCTACGCGGCCGGGATCAACACGACGACCTCGTACTACTCGTGGTCGGGCTTCGACGACGGCGCGGTCCGCCGCACGAACGAGCACGTGGGGCGCCTCGGCGTCGTGCTCGCGGGTGCGCGCCACGCCTGCGACGTCGCGCTCCTCTATCCCCTCGAGAGCGCCTGGGCCCGCTTCACGCCGCAGCGGCACTGGGCCCGGGCGCCGGGCGTCATGGCGATCGACGGCCTCTACCGCGACGCCTGCTACACGCTCTTCCGGTGGCGGCGGGACTTCGACGTGATCGCCTCCTCGGCGCTCGCGGCGGCCAGGACGGACGGCGGCGCGCTCGCGATCGGGTCCGAGCGCTACCGCGCCCTCGTCCTCCCGGCCTGCGACGTGCTCCCGGCCGAGGCGCTGCGCCGGGCCGCGGAGCTCGTGCGCTCCGGGGGCGTGCTCCTCGCGATCGGCGAGGCGCCCGCCAACACCCCGCGGGACTTCCCGAGCCCCGAGGCCCGGGCCGCGAGCGAGGATCTCTTCGGCGCCGCCGCCCTCTCGCCGCGCCGGGACGAGGAGCGCCTCGCCTTCCGGCGGCACCCATCGGGAGGCGCCGCGGTCTTCCTGCCGGCCCGGAGCGCGTGGCTCCTCCCCGCCGTCCTCGATGGGCTCCTCGAGCCGGACCTCCAGGCGCCCGCGGGCTCGCCGCTCCGCTACAGCTTCTGGCGAGTGGACGGGAGGCACGCGTACTTCCTCCTCAACGACTCGGCCCTGCCCGCGGCGGCGGAGGTCTCGACGCGCGGCGAAGGTCCCGCGGAGCTCTGGGACCCCTCGACGGGACGCATCGCGCCCGCCGAGCGCGGTCCGGCCGGCCGCTGGCCGCTCTCGCTCGCGCCGTACGGCGCCGCGTTCCTCCTGTTCCCAGAGGTCCGCGAGCCGAAGATGCTACCAGGTCGCCTCGAGGAGGCCCCGCTCGTCGAGGCATCTCCCCTCGAGGGTGCCCCCGGCGGTCCCCCCCGCCTCGCGGTCGAGGCCCCGCCGCACGTCGAGGCCAATGTCGAGCCGGTCGCCGGCGCGGGCTCGCAGGTCGGCCCAGGCATGCCTGCCCGCGTGGCCGCCAGGATCGCGAAGGGCGGCGTCGACTGCTGGTGCTTCGCCGACCTTCGCTTCTCGGCGCCGGCGGACCTCTCCGCGTTCCGCGCCCTGGAGGTGGCGACCCGCGTCCCGGCAGCGCAGGCGGGCTGCGCGGCCCGGCTCACGATCATCCTGCGCGAGGAGCGCGAGGGCGGCGCCTCCGCGGACTACATCGCCGACGCCCGCAGGTCCCTCGGCGAGCCCGGGCCCGCGGCCTCGGCGGTCCCCTTCGACGCCTTCCGCCTCGCGGGCTGGTCCCGCGACCCCGACGGGCGGCTCGACCTCGAGCGCGTGCGGTCCGTGCGCGCCGGCTGGGGCGGCTACACGGGCCGCGAGGGGGAGAGCCTCGCCTTCGACCTCGAGGCCGTGCGGATCCTGCGGGTCCGGTAGCCGGGGAGCCCGGACCGCGGGCCCTCGGGTCCCTTGCCGCATCCCGCCCGCGCCGACCTGTGGTACCCTGACCGCATGAGCAGCACGACCCCCTCCATCGACGTCATCGTGATCGGCGGCGGCATCGCCGGCGCGAGCATCGCCTACCAGCTCACGAAGCGCGGCCAGCGGATCCTGGTGCTCGAGCGGCACCTGCTCGGCTCGGGCTCCACGGGCCGCGCCGCGGGGCTCCTCGGCCAGCTCCGGGGCACCGAGGCCGCGACGCGCATGATGATGGACAGCCTCCGCATCGTGCGGGAGGTGGAGGGGCGCACGGGGCGGCAGCTCTTCGTCGAGACCGGCAGCCTGCGCCTCGCGACGACGCCCGAGCGGGCCGCCGACGTCGAGAAGCACGTGGCGTTCGGGAAGTCCCTCGGCCTCGACATCGACCTGATCGGCCGCGAGGAGCTCCGGCGGATCATCCCGCACATGCGGGCCGACGACGTCCTCACGGCGAGCCACTGCCCCACCGACGGCCACCTCATGCCCTCGGAGCTCCACGACGCCTTCGTGGCGCTCGCCCGCGCTCAGGGCGCCGAGGTCCGCACGCGCTCGCCGGTCGAGGAGATCGCCGTCCGGTCCGGGCGCGTTGCCGGCGTGCGGTGCCGCGGCGAGCTGATCGAGGCGCCCGTCGTCGTGAACGCGACGGGGCCCTGGTCCTACCTCGTGGCGGCGACGGCCGGGGCGACGCTGCAGACGTGCGCCCTGGGGCACTACTACATCACCACGGCGCCCGACCCGCGCTTCCGCGTCGACCCCATGAGCCCCGCGGTGCGCGACCACGACCACAGGATCTACAGCCGGCCCGAGGTGGGCGGGATCCTCGTCGGGACCTACGAGGCCGAGCCGCGCCAGTACGAGATGGCCGACATGCCCGAGGACTTCGACATGAGCACCATGACCGCCGAGCGCGACAACATGACGGTCGCCCTCCTCGTCGAGGCCGCGGCGCACCGCTTCCCCTTCCTCGAGAACGACGTCCCCTTCCAGGTCACGCACGGCATCATGACCTTCACGCCCAACGCGAGCCCCCTCTGCGGCGAGATCCCCGGCGCCAAGGGCTTCTTCCACTGCGCGGGGTTCTCGGGCCACGGGATCGTGAGGAGCCCGGCGATCGGCGTCATCATGGCGGACCTGATCCTGCAAGGAAGGGCCGGCTACGACATGGAGGCGCTCCGGGCCGACCGGTACTTCGAGCTCCCCGGCTTCCAGACCCGCGCTGAGATCCGGGCCAAGGGGCGCACGGCGTACGCGGGCTACTACGGGGGCAAGAAGGACCCGAAGAAGGGCTGATGGGGGCCGCCTCACGGGTACTCCACCGCCCACCTCCCCGCCCCTCCGGGCCCAGAGAGCTCGCCCTCGACCCTGCGGAGGCCGTCGCGCCTCGAGGCCCTCAAGCGCAGCTCCCTCGCTCCCCGTTCGGGCTCGCCGGCAGGCGCGGCCTCCGCCCGCGTCGCGAAGGGGACGGCACGGTGCGCGAGGGCGAGCTTGAGCTCGCGGAGGAGCTCCCTCGCCTCCGGATCCTCCGCGGGCCCCGGGAGGACGGGGACGATGGGAATCCGGGCTCCGAGCTCGCCGGCCCGAGGCTGGAGATCGTCGAGGTCCTCGGCGATCCACCGCGCCGCGTCCTGGCGGCTCGGGAACCGCCGCACCGGCGCGGCTTCCTCGGGAACCACCGGGTGGAAGAGCGCTTCCACCGCGGCGCGAGCGGCGCTCTGGCGCGCGTCCTCGTAGACGAGCGCCGCGCCCGCGCCGAGGGCCCCGGCCAGGATGAGCACCGCGGCGCCGAGCTTGAGGAGCCTCGCCCCGGACCCGCCTCGCGCCGTCGCTCCGGGAGCGAGCCCCGGCGCCGCCTCGGCGACCTGCGCGACGGGCCTCTCCGGCGACGCGGCCGGCGGCGCGGTCCCGACCTGCGGCGATGAGACCTCCCCGTCGTGGAACGAGGGCAAGCTCGAGACCTTGGTCTCGTCGAGGGGTGAATCGGCGGGCAGCGCCAGGATCTCCTCGACGTCCCTGAGCATCTCCCGCGACGAGGCGTAGCGCTTTGCGAAGTCCGCCATGGCCCGGCTCGAGATCCACTCGAGGCACGGCGGCACCGGCCGCGACCACCGGGACAGGGACCCCGAGGCGGGGAAACCGCCGTCCGCCATGAAGTACAGCACCGCGCCGATGGAATAGACGTCGAACTTCGCGCAGTCGACGTCGCGCACGGAGACTCCCCGGGCCGCGAGCCTCACCATGTCGGGGTCCCGGAAGCACTCCGTGCCGTGGGTGGTGAGCTGCAGGGTGCTCTCGAGCGGCGTCAGGAGGCCGATGTCGACGAGCCGGAGCCTCTCCCCTTCGACGATGAGGTTGTCCGGCTTGATGTCCTTGTGGAAGACCCCACGCTCGTGATAGGCGACGATGGTCTCGAGGAGGTCCCGCAGCCACCGCAGGCACCGGCGCAGATCCTCGTCGGGGGGCCGAGCGCCTTCCGCGAGAGACCGGTGGATGGTCCGGACCTCCTCGGTCAGCGTCTTCCCCTCGTAGTAGGGCATGACGTAGTAGAAGCTCGCCGGCGACATCTTCGAGTCGAGCACCAGCCCGAGCTGCGTCGCCAGGCGCACCGCGCCCGACTCCCGGACGATGTTCTCGAGGTGACTCCCCAGGCTCAGGTCGAAGTACTTGAGCACCATGCGCTCCCCGCCGGGGCCGGCGGCGCGAAGCCGCGAGGGAGCCCGGGGCCTCACCACGAAGAGCCGCGCGGTCGAGCCTCCCGGCGGGAGGCGCTCGATCAGCTCGTAGTCGGCCTCGAAGCCGTAGGCGCGTGAACGGCTCTCGCCCTCGAGCCCTCGCGGGCCGCCGGCCCACGGCCGCAGCTTTCCCGCCAGGCGATCGACGAGGGAGCGCACGAGCCGCAAGGCCCTGGCGAAGTTCGCCATGACCGACGCCGGCAGCGAGACGAGCTTCCTCGCATCCTCCTTCACCTCGCCCGCGAAGTGGCGGGCCTGCTCCTTGATCAACCGAGCCTTCTCGCGCCCGCCGAGCCCGAGGGCGAAGAGGCTCGAGCGCAGGAGGTGGAACGCCACCGCGATCAGGAGCCAGGACAGGTCGAGGACCAGCTCGAGCGCGTGGAGGAGGGCCGACGGGAGGCGGGGCAGGGACAGGACGATCGCCACC
>JACQVW010000902.1 GCA_016209535.1 Planctomycetota bacterium
ATGGGGAGACGGGGAGGCAGGAATCATGAAGCACGAAAAACTACAAGAAGCTCGCGGCGAGGAAGCTGGTCGGCCTGCTCCGATGGTCGTTGGGGGGGGGGGGGGGAGAGAGAGAGAAGGCACTCGCTGCGAGTGGGACGCCGCGGCAGGGCGTGGGCGGCTTTCGCCGGCCTTTTTGAGCTGATCTGGGCCTCACCCGCGGCCGCGCAGGACCCCAACTTCACGGACCGGGTCCCGCGGATCCCGCCGGCGGCTCAGCCGACCTCGGCCAGCTTCCATCCCCGGATCACGCCCGACGGCCGGTTCGTGGTCCTGGCGAGCGCCCAGGACTTCGCCGGGATCGGCGGCCTGCCTCCGGGCGTGCGCCAGATATGGCGGTGGGACCGGACGGACAACACCTTCGTCCTCGTGAGCAGGGCCGACGGGGCCACCGGGGCGCCGGCGGCCTCGAGCTGCTCCAGGCCCTCCATCTGCGACACCGGAGACGTCGTGGTCTTCGACACGGCCGCGGCGCTCTCGGACAGCGACCTCAACGGCACGACGGACATCTACCGCCGCGGCCTTTCGACCGGCTCCACCTTGCGCCTCAGCGCGGCGAACTACGCCTGCGACGAGGGGCCAGGTCCTCCGCCCGGGCCTTGCAGGAGACCCTCGAGCTTCGGGTTCATCTCCGGGAGCTGCCAGTACGTGGCGTTCTCCTCGGACGCGCCGCTCGTCTCGCACGACGGCAACGCGCGGCGCGATGTGTACTACATCGCCGCCAGCGGGGCGAACCTGCTTCTGGTCAGCCTCAACAACCAGGGGCAGCAGTCGGCGTACTCCGACCTGTCGACCTTCTCGGTCCAGTCGACCTCGGCGAACATCGAGCGGGTGATCAGCTACAACGGCGAGCTCGTCCTCTTCGTCGGCGTGCCTTGCGACTGGGATTCCGGGTTCGGGGCGTGCGCGGGCGTGAACTGCCTCTGCCCGGCGCCGAACAACGACTGCCTCGGGTGCCTCGAGAGCACCGTCACCCCCAACGATCAGGTCTACGTCCGGAGGATTCTGTCTCCGGAGACGTACCGGGTCAGCCGGCAGTTCGACGGGCTCAACTATCTCCCGGCCAATGGAGCAGCCAGGCGCCCGAGCCTCGGGAAGACGAGGACCGACGCCAACGAGGCGGTGATCGCCTTCAGCTCCACCGCGACCAACTTCACGGGCTCGGGCAGCACGAAGGAGGACATCTTCCGGATCGACTTCGCGCTGGTGAACGATCCCACGGGGAACCCAGCCCTCGTCTCGATCCCGCTCTCGGGAAGCACCAACGGCGACTCGACGTATCCCGCGGTCTCGCCGGACGGGGGGTTCGTGGCCTTCGACTCCTTGGCCTCGAACCTCGTCCCGAGCGACACGAACAGCAAGAAGGACGTGTTCGTGACCGATCTCGGCACGGCGACCGTCCGCAGGTTCAGCGTCACGTCGGAGGACCAGCAGAGCACGAGCACGGGGGCGTCCGAGAACCCGGACGTCGCGGACGCCTACGATGACGGGGCCGGCGGCGAGAACCTGCCGGGGATCGCGGTCGTCTACGAGTCCCTGGCCACGGACCTGGTGGCGAACGACACGAACGGGGTGCGGGACGTGTTCGACACGCCGAGCAAGCCGTTCAAGAGGGGGGATGCCAATGGCAATGGGTTTGTCCAACTGCCTGATGATCGGGACTACCTTCTCGAGTTCCTTTTTTCGGGCGGGCCCGCGCCCCCCTGCATGGACGCCGCCGACACGAACGACGACGGGCAGGTCAACCTGTCGGATGCCACAGGCATTGATCTCAATGCGCCCTGTGTCATGGACCCGACGGACGACCCCCTCACCTGCGCCACCTATGACTGCCCCTAGCCGACGCCGCGAGCGGCCCACGCTGCTGGGTGGCCATGGCAAGTCCACGAACCTGCTTTCCCCGAAGGAGGATGTCATGAAGACTCTCGTCGCTGGTCTCCTCGCTCTCGTTCCTCTGGCTCAAGCCTTTCCTCAAGAGGACTGCTTCTGGGGCTGGTACGACCAGGTCACGGACGACTGGTACTTCCTGGCCTCCTCGGCCCAGGGGGCCGTGGGCGACGTGGTGGCCATCGACGTGAGCCTGGTGGCAGGGAATCCCCGCAAGGACCTCACTGGCTACGCGGTGACCTGCTGCTACGACGGCTCCGCCCTCGAGTACCTCGGAGATCCCGAGTACACGCCCCTCCACGAGGAGCTCGTCCTGTTCCCCTGGGAGGGTGAGTTGCTCGAAGGACCACCGCCTCAGAAGGGGTTGGCTCTGGGCGGGAGCTTCTCGGACCCGGTGGCCGAGAAGTACTTCCCCAACGAAGAGCCCGCGCATCTCTTGACCCTATATTTCAGGGTCCTGGGAAGCCCAGGGACCGTGACCGCCATCCGCTTCTGCGAGGGCAGGTTCGATCCAAAGAATGCCTGTAGAGGCAACCGATTGAGGTACATCCCCCGCCGGACCGACCCCGAGCAGCTTCCGTTTCTCGATGCCCGCTCCACGCGCCACGTGCCCGGCGAGGTCCGGGTGCTGGCTGGCGAGCCCACGCAGCCCGACCGCCCCGCCTCGCCCCCGCTCGCCAAGGTCTATCCGGAGCCGCCGACGCCGGAGACGGCCAGGATCCACTTCGAGATGACGGGAGCTGCCGCTCGCCCGGGTAGCCTGGCCGTGCCCGTCGACGTCTACGTGACCTCGAACTACGAGTTCAGCGGGGTCGCCTTGAGCATCACGTTCCCGCGCAGGTACCTGGGGTTCGCCGGGGTGAAGGAGCACATCCGCCCCGCCGGGGTCGCGGTGGACGACGAGAACGGCCACGTCGCCCTCGCGATGCTGAACGCACGCCACAGGATGGGCATGGAAGGGGAGAAGGTGAAGCTCGTGACGCTCTACTTCAACGTGGAGCCGGAGGCGCTCGAGGTGCAGGAGGTCTCGCCGCGGTTCGAGACCGTCAACAAGCCGGGCGGCGCCCAGTACATCAACTTCCTCGTCATCCACCACGCCTCCGGTGTGGCCGGCGAGCTGCCCACGACGAGCGAGGTCGCGCCCATCTCGACCGCCGCAGGGCTCCTCATGATTCAGAGGGAGCCCACATACCTGGGGGACGCGAACTTCGACTACCAGGTCGACCTGAGCGACGCCGTGAGCGTCCTCAACTACCTGTTCCTCGAGGGCGAGCGCCTCCTCTGCCCGCCCGCGGCCGACTTCACCCGGGAAGGCCAGCTCAACATCACGGACCCGATAGCCCTCCTCATGCACCTCTTCCAGGGAGGCCCGCCCGCCACGCTCCCCAAAGACGTCTTCTGCGACGCGTGAGCGCAGGGGCCACGGCGGCGGCCACAGGACACACGAAGACGGCGATCCGGGGCCTCTCGCCGGCGCTGCCGCGGCGCGGGCCGGCGGGAGGAAAGAGAAGCGTGCGGCCCCCGAGGCCGCCCAGCCCGTCGCGGGAGCGAGCGTGAGCCTCCACCGTGCGAGGAGCACCGAGCGCTGCCAGAGCTCGTCCTTCCGAAACGCCGTGACGGACGCCGCAGGCCGCTTCGCCTTCAGCGCGCTCGGGCCCGGCGAGCACAGGATGCAGGTCACCACGGTGCCCCGCGCGCCGGGACAAGAGACGTGCCAGGGCAAGAGGCGTGCGACCTCGGGGGCGGCGCTCCCGAGCCGGCGTTCCACCTCGGGAAGAAGGCGCCGGGCAGGTGTGTGGGGGCGCCGCGGGCCTTCAGCCTTCAGGCGCCGGCTGCCCTGCTCCCGGGATGGGCCGGCAGCGTCACCCGGAAGTAGGTCCGCGCCGGGTCGAAGTCGAAAGCCGGCGGTGGGGAGCCGTTGGCCTCCATGGCGCGGGAGATCCTGGGGATGCCCGTGCCTCGCGCCTCGGCCAGGCGCAGCTCCTTCAAGAGCTCGCCGATCCTGCGGTTGCGGGCCGGCACCGGCGGCACGCGGGCCCCAGGCTCGAAATGGCGGGGCTCGATCCCCGGGACCGGCCCGGGGTAGCTGATCACCTCGACCCGGTCGGGATAGACGTAGACCTTCGTGGGCTCGGGCGGGCCGTCGTAGCCGCGGTGGTAGACGGCGTTCACGACCGCCTCCTCGAGCGCCGCGAGCGGATAGCTGACCCAGGCGTCGGCCTCGGGGCGGTCGCTCACCTTCTCGATGCGCCGTGCCGAGATCCCCTGGAGGTGCCGGAGGGCATCGCGGAGCTGGTGCGGCAGCGGCCCGCGGAACACGCTCTCGTCGAGGCGGTCGCCCGGAGGACCCGCGGCGAAGTGCACGACCTCGATGCGAGCCCCGGGGAACCACTCCTCGGGGTCGTCGGCGAAGAAGAGGAGGGCGACGTTCCTCGGCGCCTCGTGGTCGTTGACCTTGGCCGTGAGGCGCATGCGCCGGTAGACTTCGCGCGCGTCGGTCTCGGCGAGGAGCCCGCTCCCGACGTCGGCGAGGAGCTCCCGGACCCGAACCTCGCGCAGCCTCTCGAGAGGGACTCCCGGCGCGCGGCGGTCGTCGAAGGGGACCCGGGCCGTCGACTCGAGGAGCTGCTTGAGCAGCTCGCCCTTCGCCTCCACCGTCTCGCTCCCGAGGCGGACGTAGTAGCGCTTGCCGGCGCCTTTGCGCAGGGACTCGGGGGCCTGGTGCGGCCGGACGTCGCTCGCCGGAGCCCAGATGACCAGGATCCGCCGGCCTCGGGCGACCTCGGGCGAGAGCACGGGCTGGTACTCGGGATCGAGCCGCTTGCAGTTCCCCCGGATCCACTTCTGAGCCTCGTCGATCTCGGCCGGCGTGAGGCCCTGGGGCGGAAGCCGGGCCGCCCCGGCCTCCTCGGCGACGCCGAGGACGACGTAGCCGCCGTTCAGGTTCTGGATATCGTTGGCGAAGGCGCAGATGGTGCGGAGGACCTGGAGCGAGGTCGCCTCGGCTCCCCAGGAGGCCTTCAGCTCGAGCCTCGCGGACTCGACCCCGCGGGCATGGAGGAGATCCTCGACGTTGATGGGCAAGACGGAAGGCACGGAAGGGGCTCCCGGATCGCATCGGCCGGCGTTCAGCGCCGGCTCGAGCGCTTCGACCTTACCAGACCCGCGCCGCGGCGGGGAGGGAGAAGTCGCCTGGGGAACGCTTGACCTGACCACCACCACGACTTAGGGTTGGCTTGACAGCCCCATCGACAAAGCACGACGACCCATGAGCACGAGCAAGGCGGAGCCGGAGGCCCTCTCCGGAACGCTGCCCCCGGAAATCTCTCCCGAGTGGCTGGCCGAATTCGAAGCCGCAGCGCGCAGGCCTCTTGCGACACGCATCAGGTACGCATTCATTCACACTTACAAGCCGGTGCTCGACGATGCGCCGTTCCGGGTCTTCGACACGATGGAGGCCTACCGCGCCTGGTGCGAGAGCAGCTTGCCGCTGTGGCTCGGGTATGCCCGCGTTTGAGTACCGCCAGGCGGAGGAGATCCGCGATGCCCTCCAGCGGCATGGTTGTCGCTATCTGTTCATTGGAAAGTCCGGCGCCGTGCTCCTCGGCTTCCCGGACACGACGCAGGATGCCGACATCTTCGTCGACCGCGAGCCCGGGAACTGCCGTGCGCTCGTCAAGGCGCTGGTCGAGATCGGCTTCGCGCTAACGCCAGAGCTGACGCTGGAGATCGAGCGCGGCAAGGACTTCATCCAGCTCAAGAACGGCCCCTTCGATCTCGACGTCATCTTCGCGCCCGACGGGATCGAGCGTTTTGCCGATGCCTGGAAGCGCCGGGTCGAGGTGGAGGGTTTTCCGGTGTGCAGCCTCGACGACATCATCGCGAGCAAGGCGGCCACGAACCGGCAGAAGGACCGAGAGTCGCTGCCCCGATTGCGGGCCTTCTGCGAGTACTGGAAGTCTCGCCACGGCGCGTGAGATTGCAGTGTGCCTTGGGCGCCCATGGCGCCGTGCCGAAGCACTCCCGCCCCGGGGTGCTCCCGGTCCCCTCCCAGGGCGCGCCTCGGCAGAAGCCGCGAGCGGCAGCCCGTGGTCTCCAGAGGATTGTCGGAGACGCGCTCGAGCTGAGGCCGAGGACGCCCGGATGGCTTCCACTCCCTCGAGCTGAGCGAAGGGCTGCAGCCATCACGACGCTTGCTTCTCAAGGATGGTTAACGTATCCTAATGAGAATGGTATCCGTTAGTAACCGATCGGAACGGTGACCGAACGCGGGCGTGGTTCAACGCCGGGTTACACCCGGCTATGGACCACGCGTTCATTCCCACGATACTGCCCCTACCATTCTGCCCCTGCTGAGCTCGTCCCGGTTACCTGAATGGAGCCTGATTTGGACCACGCCCGTACGCGCACAGGGAGAACCATGACCGCTGCAGTCAAAGGAACGAGGCGGCGAGCAGGGCCCACCCTCGACCTCATCGGATTGCGTCGGGTCCTGCGCCATTCCTCGCCAGGAGCTGGAGCGGTGCCATCGCTCCCCGTCGCGCCTCGTCCTGAGGGGATCTGCGAGGGGGATGCTTTCGTCCTGGTGGCGCAGGGACCCAGTCTGGTGGCGATCCCACTCCCGCCGCAGCCTGGTCCCGTGGGGCAGGCGCTGACGGAGGCCGAGGAACGAACGCTTGCCGAGGGAGGGTTCCACCCTGCGCGCGCTGCCCCGGCTCCGGACGCACTGCGCCGCACGGCGCAAGAGTACTACAGCCTCCTCACGCAGAGCCTGGACGTGCCCGCGGCCGCGAGGCTCCTCGGAGTCAACGCGAGCCGCATCCGCCAGCGTGTCGGGGGCCGCCCCCCCTCCCTGTACGGGATCAAGCTCAACCGAGAATGGCGCCTGCCGCGCTTTCAGTTTCACGGTAAAGGGACGGTGCCCGGGATCGAGGCGGCGATCCGGGAGCTCGATCCCGAGGCACACCCCCTGGCCGTGGTCCGGTGGTTCATAACGCCCCATCAGGATCTGCTGCAGGAGGATCGTCCGTCCGGGCGGCACAAGACATTCCACGCGGCGGCCCTGAGCCCAGTCGACTGGCTCCTTGAGGGGCGGTCCGCCAGCGTCTTAGCAGCGCTGGCGGCTCAAATCTGAGCCCCGGGGCGCTCCGTGCCCAAGTTTCCCGAGCCACCGCCGCCGGAGCACCTGGCGCGCATCCACGCGAGCGTCAAGGCGGTTTCCCGCGGGGCGCTGTTGTGGCGTGTCTACTTTCGGCGCGGCCCCCACCCTGCCGCCTGGGGAGCGTTTCGCCATTTCGGCCCGACCAGCAGCCGCTTCGATCACCACGAAGAGCCGCCCCGCGTCCAGGAGCGAGGGATCCTCTACGCGGCAAGCGGCGGCATCACCTGTTTTGCGGAGGTCTTCCAGGAGACGCGCATCATCGACACGCTGCGCCACGAGCCCTGGCTCGTTGCCTTCCGGCTGGCTCGGGCGATCCGGCTTCTGGACCTGACGGGCTCGTGGTGCACGCGAGCCGGTGCATCCATGGCCATCGCCACCGGCCCGCGTCCGCGGGCCAGGCGCTGGTCGCGCGCCGTCTACGCGGCTTATCCCGGGCTGGATGGCCTCTGGTATCCCTCCTCGATGCACGCCAACCAGCCCGCCATCGCACTCTTCGAGCGAGCTGCCGGAGCCATCCCGAAGGCGCCGGCCTTCCATCGCGCCCTGGCGGACCCAACGGCTGCGAGCGCCGTCCATGAAGCCGCCCAGGTCGTAGGGTACATCGTGTTGTGAGGGCGAGGCGCGAAGTGGGGCACTGCCACCGAATACCCCTCGCGGCGGGGGCGTCCCAGGCTATCATTCAGGCCGCAACGCCGGCCCGCGCTTCTCAGAAGTACTGGAGGACCCGTGGCGAAGAAGGGCGAGGAGGGCAAGGAGGGCCCGAAGGGGAAAGCGGACGCGAGGGGGACCCATGCCCGACCGTGGCGCGCGTGGCTCTTTGGGGCCGCGGGGGTCCTGCTCCTTGCCGCCGCCGGCGGGCTCCTGTGGATCGCGAGGTCGCCCGAGGCGCCCGTCGAGGCCGGAGGCTGGTCCCTCGCCCGCGGCGAGCTCGCGCTCGCGGGCGGCGGGGCAGGAGACGGCGGTGCGGCGGGGGGTGCGGCGGGTACGCCCCTGCTCGCGGTGGGCTCGACGATCGACCCCGGCCGCTACGAGGCGCGGACCGGGGCGAGGCTCGAGCGGGCCGGCGCCTCGATCCAGGCGGCCGCGGGCACGGTCCTCGAGGTGCCCGTGGAGGTCGGCCTGCCGCGCGTCCTCTCGGGGAGCTGCGAGGCCGAGCTCGTGGGCCCGCTCCTCCTCTCGGGGGTCGCGCTCGTGCCCCTCGGCGCCGTGAAGGTCGTCCTCGACCCGGGGGGCATCGCGGTGGTCTCGGGGCGGCTGCGATCGGGAGGCCGCCTCGTCGCGGAGGGAGAGCGGCTCGACGCGTCGGGCCGCCCGTGGCCCGCTCCGGCCGCCACCGAGGCACCGGCGGACCTGGGGACCCCGCAGGCCGAGGGGCGCGCCCGTACGGGCAGGGTCTTCGACGCGGCGACCGGCTCGGGGATCGGGGGGGCGCGCGTCCTGGCCACGTTCTTCCACGGCGGCGAGGCCCCGACCTCGGGGATCGACGCGAGCGCGCTGCCGAGGGCGGGCTTCGAGCGCGCCGTGGACCTCGAGGGCGCGGCGGCGGTCCCGTCCCTCGGTTCGGTCGAGGTCGAGACGGACGCCGGTGGCTCCTTCGAGATCGAGGCCTTCGAGCCCTCGGACCCGCGGATCCTCGTCCACCTCGAGGTCGAGGCGGAGGGCTTCGCGCCCGCCACGGCCTTCCTCTCGGGCCGCGAGGGCGTCACGGGTCGCTGGGAGGAGGTCGAGGTGGCGCTCCGGCGGACCGCCGTGGCCGAGGTCCTCGTCCTCGACCCCGAGGGGCGCCCCGTCCCGGGCGCCCCCGTGAGGGTCGCGGCCTGGGCCGAAGGGTACGACTTCCTCGCACCCCCGGGGGCGGCGCGCTCGGCGGGCGGCCGCCTCGTGAAAGCCCTCGAGCCCGAGCTACGCTTCACCGACGCCGGCGGGGCTCTCCGCGTGGCCGCGTCGAGCCACGCCTGGACCTTCGAGGGCCTCCACCCGGCCTGGCACCTCCACCACCGGAGCCTCCAGGGCGAGATGCGCGGGCGCGTCACGGTTGTCCTGCCCGTCGACGGGCCCTTCCGGCTCCTCGCGAGCCCGAGCTGGGTCGAGCGGCACCGCGTCGTCGACCAGGACGGCGTCGCGGCGCGCGGCGCCGAGGTCCTCCTCGAGCTCGAGGGCATGGCGCCCCAGCGCCTGCTTGCGAGCGAGGACGGCTGGATCGAGGTCGGCGTTATGCCGCGCCCGCCCCTCGACGAGCCCATCGGATACCGGCACCCGCGCCAGGGGACGCTGGCCGTGCTGTCGCCGGAGCTCGCGCGGCGCTCGGCGCCAGTCGCGTTTCCGAGCCTCGTCCAGGACGTCGCCGTGCAGGGCCGCATGGCGGGACTCCTGCGGCTGCGGACCGTCGCCGCGGAGAGCGACGGACGCGACGGCAGCGAGACGCCGGTGCCCGTGGCCCCCGAGGACGTGCAGGTCTCCCTCGACCTGACGCTGACCCGGAGGACGGCCGGAGGCGAGGCCGAGTACCGGGGGGCCCTGCCGCCGCCGGGGTCGACCGTCGTCGTCTTCGCGGCGGGCTGGCTCCCCTCGGAGGCCGTGGTGCCCGCCTGGAGTCGGGGCGCGAGGGAAGTGGACCTCGGGGACGTGCTGCTCGAGCGGGGCCTCGCGCGCACGGTGGCGCTCTCGGGCGCGTCGGCCGAGGCGCTGCAGGGCGCCGTCCTCACGGTCGACTCGCGGCTCGAGGGGGACCGCCCGCAGCGCTACCGGGTGGGCGCGGACGGGCGCGTGCGCGTGGGCGGCCTCCTCAAGGGCGCCTACATCCTGGGCGTCGAGGGGCCGCGGCTCAAGCCCTTCGCGGGGGATCTGGTCGTGGACGAGGCCGAGGACGACGAGCCCTCCGAGGTCGAGGTCCTGCCCTCGGACGAGGAGGAGGTGTCCGTGGCGGGCCGCGTGCTCGCGGTGGAGCCCCTCGAGTGCCCGCGGCTGTGCGTGGTCGAGCAGTGGTGGGTCGCGGGCGCCTCGGAGCCCCTCGCCTTGCCGCCGTACCCGCTCGCGCCCGACGGCGCCTTCGGCAGCTCGCGCCGGCTGCGCGGGGTGACGGCGGTGGAGGTGGCGGTGATCTCGAGCGACGAGCTCGGCCTCGAGGTCTCCAGGCCGCGGGGCGAAGGGCCGCCGTCCTTCGCCGCCGGCGAGCACGTGCTCCGGCCGAGGACCCGGGCCGAGGTGAGCTTCGAGGCGGAAGGGCTCGGGCGCGTGGCGCCGCCTCTCCGCGTGGGGCTCACGGGGGAGGGGGGCGTGGAAAGGGTGGCGCGGCTCCGCGTGCGGGGGCGGAGGCTGTACGTGGACGGCCTCCGGCCGGGGAACTACACCCTGCGGTGGATCGGGGAGCCGGAGGCGGGCCCGCCGGAGGACGCGCTGGAGACCTTCGGTTTCACGGTGCCGCGGGGGGCGTCGAGGATCGAGCTCCTCGCGCCGCGCAGGCCCCGAGAGGAGGAGGCGGTGGAGGTGCTCGTCACGGACGCGCGGGGCGCGCCCGTCGCAGGGGCGAAGGTCGTGCCCGGGGCCCCACCCGAGGGCTTCGAGCCCGAGGAGCCGGGCGTCGTCCTCGCGCCGGTGCGGCCACGGGGCAAGACGGAGTTTCGCATCGACGCTCCCGGGTACCTCGCCGCGCACGTGGAGGTCGATGCGGGCGGCCGCGTGCCGACCAAGCTGGCGCTCCAGAAGGGCGTCTCCGCGGCCGCGACGGTCCTCGATGCCGACGGCGCACGCATTGACGGCGCCGTGACGATCTCCTGGGAGCCCCTCACGCCGGGCCCGGTGCGGCACGGGAGCCCCGTCCTGGCCCCCGTGGACGGCGGCCGGCTCAAGGCCGTGGGGCTGCCGCCCTTGCCCCTGAGCTTCACCTTCCGGCTCGAGGGCACCGACCTCGCCCTGCGGCGCGAGCTCACGCTCGCCGAGGGCGACCGCGTGACCGAGCTCGGCGAGCTGCGCTTCGAGGAGACGCGCAGCCTGCGCGGCCGCGTCCTCCTCCCGGACCTCTCGCCGGCGGCGGGGGCCGCCGTGGGCCTCGTGGCGCGCGCCGAGGCGCTGCGCCTGCCCCTGCGGGAAGGCGGGCTCGCGCGCGCTCGCTACGCCGCCAAGGCCGGGCCCGACGGGACCTTCGAGCTCGACGGGCTGCCCCTCGACCTCTCGGCGGACCTCGCCCTCGTCGCGGGCCTCCACGGCTGGACCGACGCCGTGGAGGACCCGGCGGACCTCGAGCTCGAGGCGCACGACCTCGCCTTGAGTCTCGAGACGAGCCTCCTCGTGGACGTGGGGTACAAGGACGGCGGGGAGCGTGGGGGGCACGCCTTCTGGCTGGAGCACATCCGGGACCCCGCGGACCCCGACTCGCGGTTGGAGCTCGGCGAGGTGCCGGCCGGGCTCCCGGGCGGGCACCTCTACCGCGGCGTCGCGCCCGGCCTCTACCGGGTCCGCTGGGGGCTCCGGGAGGCCTACGCGCCGCTCCCGGGGCTCTGGGAGGAGGCCCTCGTCGTTCCGGGGGAGGAGGCGGTGGTGGCGCTGCGGCTCGAGGGCCGCGAGCTCCGGGGCCGGGCGAGCCTGAACGGCGAGGAGGTCGAGCGCGGGTGGATCCTCCTCACCGACGACCCCGGCCTGCCCGGGAGCGCGCGGGTGGGCCGCGTCCTCGACGGCGAGCTCGTCGTCATGGACCCGCCCGACGCCGTGCGGGCCTACGCGGCCGTGGTCCCCGAGCGGAAGCCGCAGCCCCTCCAGAACATCCTGCGCGGCGAGGCTCTCCCCGTCGCGGTCCAGGGCTATCACGCCGCGCTGCGCGGGGGCTTCCTGCGCTTCGACTACAGGGCCTGCTCCCTCGAGCTCCGCTTCGGGCCGAGCTTCATGGCGAGGAACCCCGGGGCGGTGGTCCGCTTCGACCACTACGAGTGGGTGCGGGGCCGGTTCGAGCCGAGGCCGGCCGAGGAGCCCCTCGAGGAGCCCGTCCTGCGCCTCGAGCTCCTCGCGCCGGGCACGAAGGGGATCATGGTCCTCAACGCGAAGGGGACGAACGTCTTCTCGAGCCTGCACGACCTCAAGAAGGACGAGGTGGTGGTGGTGCCGTGAGGATTCCCCATGGGATCCCAGCTAACATAGCGCTCTCGACGGCTTTTGTTGCCTTGTCGGCAAAAAGGAGGCAGAATTGCCGGCATGGTGAAGGACTACGATAGGCGACTCCAGCCCCCTTCCTCGAGCTTCTTTCTTTTCGGGATGCGTGGGGTCGGCAAGACCACCTGGGCGCGGCGCCACTTCTCCGAGGCCCACCGGATCGACCTCCTCAAGGAGAGCGTCTACCAGGCGTACCTCGGCGATTCCCGGCTCTTCCGCCGGGAGCTGGCCGACCTCGGAGCCGGGGCCTGGGTGCTGGTCGACGAGATCCAGCGCCTCCCCTGGCTCCTCAACGAGATCCACGGGCTGATTGAGGAGCGGAAGCTCCGGTTCGTGCTTCTCGGCTCCAGCGCACGGAAGCTCCGGCGGGCGGGGGTGAACCTCCTCGGGGGGAGGGCGCTCCAGAGGACCATGAGCCCCCTTCTCCCTTGTGAGCTCGGCGCTGACTTCATGCTGGACGAGGTGCTTCGCTTCGGGAGCCTCCCCCTCGTGTGGAATGCCCCTTCGAAGGCTGAGCAGCTCGAGGCCTACGTCCAGCTCTACCTGAAAGAGGAGATCCAGGCGGAGGCGCTGGTCCGGAACCTCCCGGGCTTCGCCCGGTTCCTCCCGGTCGCGGCGCTCTTCCACGGACAGGTCCTCAACGTCGAGGGGCTCGCCAGGGACAGCGGCGTCGCCCGGACCACCGTCCAGGGCTACCTCGACATCCTCGAGGACACTCTCCTCGCGTTCCGGCTGCGGGCGTTCGAGGGGAGGCTTCGGGTGAAGGAAAAGCGGCACCCCAAGCTGTACTGGCTGGACTCGGGGATCGCTCGCGCCGCGAAGAAGCAGCTCCATCCCCCGTCCCCGGAGGAGCGGGGAAGCCTCCTGGAGGGGCTGGTCGCCCAGCTCCTCCGAGCCCACCAGGCGCTCGATGCCGCCCTCTACGACGAGCTGTACTACTGGGCGGTGGGCAAGGACTCCGTCGAGGTCGATTTCCTCCTCCAGCGCGGCGACCGCTTCACGGCGATCGAGGTCAAGGCGCGGGAGCGGCTCGAGCCGGCAGCCTTTGCGGGGCTCAAGGCCATCGCCGATCTGCCTGGAGTCACGCGTCGCATCCTGGTGTATCTCGGCGAGACGAGCTTCCGCCATGAGGCCGGCATCGAGGTGATGCCCTTCGACCGGTTCCTGGCGGAGCTCGAGAAGGGGCTATGAAAGTTCACCAAGTTCCCCCGGTAGGGTATCCTTACCCCCCA
Organism: Planctomycetota bacterium; assembly: GCA_016209535.1. Lineage (GTDB taxonomy): Bacteria > Planctomycetota > UBA8108 > UBA8108 > SXIK01 > JACQVW01. The sequence goes on from JACQVW010000902.1 coordinate 13,462, forward strand.
TGAGCGATCCCCGCCGTCCGGATAACCCCGGTCACCACATCACCAGAGGTAGTGGCGTATCCGATCCCCTCCGTTCGCCCCCCGCCTCGCAGTCCTCGACTCGCCCCGCCTTCGTCCCGGGGGGCCTCGCGAGCGACCC
>JACQVW010000903.1 GCA_016209535.1 Planctomycetota bacterium
GACCTCGACGGGGACGGCGACACAGACCTCGCCGCCGCGGGGGGGCAGCCGGGCTTCGTGCGGGTCTACAAGAACAACGGCAGCGGGATCTTCTCGGCGGGCGTCACGGCGGACGCGAGCTATCCCAACTCCCTCGCCGCGGGCGACACGGACGGGGACGGCGACCTGGACCTCCTGGTGGGCAGCTCCACAGCGACGGGGGCCGCCTTGAGCCACCTCCGAGGGAACGGCGACGGAACGTACCAGCCGGCGTCCCTCATCGGCGTCTCGGGCGTGCCCATGGCCATCGCCCCGTCGGACCTCGACGGCGACGGCGACACGGACATCGCCCACACGGTCTACCAGTCGAACCAGGTCGCGGTCCTGATCAATGCCGGCGGCTCCTTCACGGCGCGGCCCAACGTCGCCGTCGCCGACAACCTCTTCACTCTGGCCGCCGCGGACCTCGACCACGACGGGGACCTGGACCTCGCCACGGCGGCCGAGACGACATCGACGGCGTACGTGCTCCTCAACAAGGGGGGCGCCGCGTTCGCCGCTCCCATGGGCATGCCCGCGGGGGGCCAGTCCTTCCGCGTCGCCGTGAGCGACGTGGACCTCGACGGGAACCTCGACCTCCTCACGGCCAACGGGAACACGAACAACGTGGGCCTCTTCATCGGCCTCTTCGGACCCCTGAGCCTTGACCTGAACGACGACAACGTCCCCGACGAGTGCCAGCCCGACTGCAACTTGAACGTCCTGCCCGATGATCTCGACATCTCCCTCGCGAGGAGCCCGGACTGCAACGCGAACGGCATCCCGGACGAGTGCGACGTCGCCCCGAGCCTCGACCTCGCCGACGTGCGGAAGGTGACCGTCGCCTCCAACCCCGTCGACGCCGCTGCCGGCGACTTCAACCTCGACGGCCTCGCGGACGTGGCCGTCGCGCTGCGCGACTCGAACCAGGTGGGCGTCTTGAAGGGCAGGTCGACGGGCGTGCCCGCGGCGCCGCAGAAGTTCGCGACGGGCACGGAGCCCTGGGCCCTCGGCGCGGGCGACCTGGACGGCGATGGGGACCCGGACGCGGTGACCGCCGACCGCGGTGGGAACACCGCCTCCGTGCTGCTCAACGGGGGCAAGACCGGCACGGGCACCTGGCAAGGCCTCGGAGCGGCGACGGCCTACCCGCTCGGCTTCCAGCCCTTCGCCCTGGGGGTCGCGGACATGGACGGCGACTCGGACCTCGACGTCGTCGAGGCCGGCGGAGCGAACCTGCTCGGGCTCCAGAGGAACGACGGCCGGGGGAAGCTCGCCGCGCCCGCCACGAGCACCGTGGCCAACTTCCCCAACGGCCTGGGCCTGGGCGACCTGGACGGCGACGGGGACGTGGACGCCGCCGTGGCTTGTTTCTCGGGCGATCCGGGGACCGTCTCGGTCTTGAGGAACAAGGGCGACGGAGCCTTCCTGCCTTCGCTCGACGTCCCCCACGACGCCGTGCCGGTGGCCGTGGCGATCGCCGACGTCAGCGGAGATGGCTCGCCGGACCTGCTGCTCGCGGACTTCACCTCCGCCAGCGTCTCGGTGCTGCGGAGCCAGGGCGTCCTGAGCTTCGTGCGCACCGGCACGTATCCCGCCGGCCCGAACCCGTTCTTCGTGGCGGCCTGGGACCTCGACGGGGGCGGGGACCTCGACATCGTGAGCGCGAGCGAGAACCCCGGGGCCATCGCCGTGATCCGGAACGAGGGGGGCGGGAGCTTCTCGAGGACGCGGTACGCGGACGCCGGCGGAGCGTCCTTCCGGCTCGCGGCGCTCGACTTCAACGGCGACGGGGCCGTCGACCTGGCCTCGGCCAACGGCCGTGCCGACAACGTGGGCTTCCTCGCGAACGCCACGAGCCCGCCCGTGAGCGAGGACTGCAACTCGAACGGGATCCCCGACTCGAGCGACATCCAGGCCCAGACGAGCCGCGACTGCGATGCGAACGCGGTCCCGGACGAGTGCCAGCCCGACTGCGACTCGAGCGGCGCGCCGGACGCCTGCGACATCGCGGGCGGCCAGGCCCAGGACTGCAACCGGAACGGCCTCCCCGACTCGTGCGACATCGCGAGCGGTGCGGCGCGCGACGAGAACGGCAACGGGGTGCCCGACTCCTGCGAGGGCACGCCGTTCCATCGCGGCGACTCGAACGGGGACGGCGGTGTCGACATCTCCGACGCCGTCTTCACGCTCGGCTGGCTCTTCAGCGGCGGGAGGGAGCCCTCCTGCCTCGAGGCCGCGAACGTGGACAACGGCCCCGCGGTGGACATCTCGGACCCCATCGCGCTCCTCAACTACCTCTTCGCGAGCGGCCCCGCGCCTCGGGAGCCCGGGCCCACGCCCGAGCCCTGCGGCCTCGATCCGGACCCCGACGGCTCGGCGCTGGACCTCGGCTGCGCGGAGTACACGCGCTGCTGAGGCATGCGGCGGCCGGCGCCCCCGAGCGACACGAACAACTCCCTCGCTTTGTACCCAAGAGGGCACGGCCCCTCCGGGAGACCGGAGGGGCCGTGTTGTTTCGCGGTGAGCCGGCGCGAGGCGAACGCGGGCTCAGCGTTCCCGGGGCGCCTGGATCTCCCATAGGTACAACGTGTGGATGCCGCCCTCGGGGACACTCAGGGTCTCCGTGCGGGTGGGTGTCCATCCTTCCATGGGGAACTGGTGGCTCACGATGCGCGAGCCGGGCTTCAACGTGGACAGCTTCGGTCGGAGGAGCTTGTTGGTGTCTGGAAGGAGGTACATGGTCACGACCGTCGCCTCGGAGATGTCCGATTTCAGGAGGTCCTCCTGGCGGAGCTCGACGAGCCGTTCGACGCCTTCGCGCCGCGCCCGCTCCCGAGCTTCCTCGATCCGCCGTGCGTCGAAGTCGATCCCTACGGCACGGACGCCGAAACGCTTCGCCGCCTCGACGACGATCCTGCCATCGCCACATCCCAGGTCGTAAAGCACGTCGCCTGGGCGAATCCGCGCCAGGTCCAACATTCTCGAGACGACGGCCGGCGGAGTCTGCACGTACGGAGCGAGGCTGTCGGGGTGGGTTCGCCCGGGCACCTTGTAGACGTAGAGCGTCCCGCTCTCGTCGTTCTCCTCCCCCAGCGCGGTCACGGCGGACACCCACGAGACGACCCGGGTCCCGGGCATGAGATCGGTCAGCAGCCTGCGCTCGATCTTCTTTCCCTGGCTCGGAGGGAGCAGGATGAAAAGCACCTGCGCATCTCCGATCCTCGCCGCCACGGGGTCTTCCACGCGGAGCTCGACAAGGCCCTCGACGCCCGCCTTGCGCACGTTCTCCCGCGCGAGCGAGATGGCTCCCGGGTCGGCGTCCGTGACGGCCACTTTCGCGCCGTGCTTCTGCGCGGCGGCGATGGCGACCGCCCCGTCGCCGCAGCCCAAGACATGAACGCGGTCGTCCCCGCAGACGCTGGCAAGAACGAGCATGGCCTCGACGACCTCTCGCCGGGGCCGCTTCGCGTCCACGGCCACGGCAGCCTTGCCGGGACCTTCCGCTCCGGACGAGGGCGGTTTCAGCTCGCTCGCACCAGGAGACGGCCCCTCCCTGCCCTGGCCCATCGCCAGCGAAGATGCAGCGGCCGCGACGGTCGAGGCCGGCTGCGCGCTCCCGTCGGGCCTCTCGGCGAGAGGCTCGTGCACGCCGCACCCAAGGGGAGCCACCATGAAGCACCCCATCGCCAGCACCTCGCGCAAGCCGTCGCTTCTCATGAGCACGCCTCCTTGACGTGGCAAGGGATCGAGCATCCCAGCCGCCTTCGCACGGCCGGGCTCGTCAGCTCTCGCAGCGCGTGGCGCCCGACCCACCGAGGCGCGTCCCTTGCAGAGACCGCAGTTGAGGCCGCGGAGCTCCCCTTTGGGGCAGCCTTCGGCGTCCGCTTCCCGGCAGGCGCCGTCGTCGCGCCCTGGATCTTGGCCTTCGATGTCGACTTCGTCTTCATAGTTCTGGTTCAGCTCTACTTGATCATCCGCCAACCCGACTCGTCCACGGCCAGTGCGGTGTGCCCCTTGTGAAGGTCGTACACCTTGTGCATCTCCTCGATCGTGTCGAAGTAGCCCACGATGTGGACCGCGCTGAAGGACTCTTCAGCCTTCACCCGCCTGCCGTGAACCTCCTCGATCATGACGATGATGCTCCCCGGCCGCTGGCTGCACCAGGCCTCGTAGACGACGGACGGCTCGAGCGTCAGGCCTGCCAGCCAGGGTCCGTCCTTGCCCGTCGCCACGTCGCGCAAGCGGTACGCGCGGATGAAGTGCTCCGGGGTCTTGTGCGTGTCGCGGCGGTAGCCGAACTTCAAGTCGGGCGGGAACGGCGTGAAGAACTCACTCGACGGGATGCGCACCCCCTTGGGCCCGCTCAGGTAGCTGAGGTAGACCTCGCTGAACGTGTCGCCCTTGTCGTGGCGCACGCAGCCCGGCGTGTCGTTCCGGAGGAACATCTCCTCCGAATCGTTGACGCTGTCGACCCTGTCCATCAAGACGAAGTAGCGCGCGCCCTTGGGGAAGACGATCCGTTGCGTCCATCGCGAGCCGGGCTTGCGGCCTGGCGCGGCGTACTCGAACCGGTAGGTCGTCGTGACCGCGACGAAGCCGTCGCCGCGCAGGACCTCGGGCTCGACGGGCTTCATCCGGTGGCAGAGCTGGGGCCCCTCGACCATGCGCTTGCGGTGGCTGCTCCCGTGGGCCATGAGCGCGTAGTGGCGCCGGGCCGGATCGGTCTCGTTCTCGAACCAGGTGTAGCGGCCGACGCCGTGCCCGTCGGGTGCGATCACCTTCTCGCTCCAGGTCTCGTCGCTGCCAGCCTCCATGAGCCAATCGACGACCATCAGCCCGTCGCCCACCTCGCGGAAACCGGTGGCCTTGTCGAGAAACGAGCCCTTCTCGATGCCGGTCATCCAGTGCTTGGGATTCTTCTTGGGGATGACGGCCTCGAGCTTGTCGGTCTCGATCTTGATGGCGCGCTCGTCCTGCGTCACCCGAAACGACGCAGCCTCCTCGGCCTGCTGAGCCGCCATCGGCCCGGCACTCGCCAGCGCCATGAGGAGGCCCAGGGCAACGCGTGTTCCCGAATCACCGCCGTCCGACGCGGCCCGCCCGTGGCCGCGAAAACGCAGGCGGGACCCCGCCTCGAAGCCGTCCGCCCCATGGCATGCTCGGAAGCGCTCGTCAATACGGGGCGACGAGCTTCTCGAACCGCAATCCCATCCGATCACGGCAACATGCCGAGACGGCCCGCGCCGTATCACGACGGCGGTGGACGCTTCTCGGGCGAGAAGCACGTGAATCCGTGCGGGAACGGTGCGCACTGTAGGCTGATTGCCCAAGAGCCACGCCTTTCTCACTTCCGGCATCCACCGCCGTTCTCCGCGATACGGGCCTTCACCAGCCGCCGCACCAGCGCAGCGGGGAGGGGACGGTCCGGTTGAAAGCGGATGGTGCCCTTGCTCGTGTCGTAGTCCTTGAGCGCGTCTTCGTGGTCAGCCACGGTGCGGGAGCTCATAGGGTAGAAGGCGCAGTGGTTCGCGCCCGCACCAAAGGCCACGAGCATCCTTCCGTTGAGACGGAACGCGGGGAGCTGGTAGCTGATGCACTCTTCAGCTTGTGGCGCTACAGCCTTGATCGCCTTCCGCAGCCTCTGGAGGGCGGCCCGCTTGTCGCCGTCCAATCCTGCAAGGTACGCGTCGATGGTCGTGGGTTTACTGGCCATGCTCGCTGGAAGGTGTCGGGAGAATCGAGGAAGGAGATTCTATCGACGGTGTCGAGATTCGTCATGGGGGTCGAGGAGGTCTTCGGTCTCGCGCTCCCGGACCGCGACGCGGAGCAGATCCATACGGTCGGGGAGCTGAAGCGGTACGTGCAGTCACGCGTGGCGCTCGTGCCCGCGCGCTCCTGCTCTACGCAGCGCGCCTTCTATCGCCTGCGCCGTGCAGTGTGCGAGGTCTTGTCGATCCCGCGATCCAAGGTGCGCCCCGGTACGCGGTGGGAAGAGATCCTTCCTCGCTACGCAGGTCCCGAATGCCCCGAAGCCGAGTTGGACCCGCGAGGAGGTCTCCAGCACCATCGACCGGCTCTTCGTGGAGGCCACGGGGGTCCAGGACTTCACGGACGACTCGGTCCCGGTGGAGAACGGCCTCTGAGTCGGGCTCTGACGCACGCGCCGGCTGGGCCGAGGCTGCGGCTTCGCTTGAATCGCGTATCAGGCCCTCACGAGGTGGCCAGGCCGAGCTGAACCAAGAGGGCGTGCTCAACCTTCTCGAGGTCCACGTGCCCGAGTTGGCCGAGCCTGGTTGAGAGGCGCGTCTTGCTGACGGTGGTGAGCTGATCGGCCATGGCCTTGCGACGCTGCCCCTTGACGACCACATAGGCCTCACTCGGGTACAACCGCTGGACGTTCGAAGTCAGCGGAACGACCTGAACGCGATTCAAGAAGCGGTTGGAGGCATCGTTGCTCACGATGACGGCGGGGCGCTTCTTCTTGATCTCGCCGCCGACCGAAGGCTCGAAGTTGACCCACCAGACCTCACCGCGCCTCATGCGCAACGTCCGCGATCGTGGCCTCTGCCCACTCATGAGCTTCGGCCTCGCGAGCCTCGTCGGCCGCCATTTCGCGATAGGCTTCCATGAGGTCCTGGGAAACGACATGCGGGCGGACGAGGGCTTCGATGAAGCGACTGATCTTGCGGCGGCCGACGACGTGGTGAAGCCCGGCGTAGACCTGTTCGTCGACGGTGATGGTGAGCTTCTTCTGCATACGTATAAAATACGTGTAGAGGGTCGCTCCGTCAAGGTGCTGATTGCATGCCCTCCTTGCCACCGACCTTCTCCAGCACGCGTGTCGTCGCCGTCGGAGGGGCCGTTGAGCATGACAGCGCTCGCCGCCTCGGCGTGCAGGCCACGCCCGCGGGCCTCTCAGCATCCCCCCAGCGCGTCCTCGGTGGGATCGCGGCCGGGCAGCGGGAAGGGCGCGGGCGGGGCACGGCCCCCCAGGAAGAGGTGGCCGAGGAGGTACACCGCGTCGCTCAGGTCGAGCTTCCCGCTGTCGTTCGCATCGGCGGCGTCGGGGCAGCGCGGGGCCCCGCCGCCCAGGAAGAGGTGCGCCAGGATGGCCACCGCGTCGGAGATGTCGACCGCGCCGTCGTCGTTCGCGTCGCCGCGGACGAAGCGCGGCGCCGCCTCGGTGAGCAGGAACCGCACCGCGTCGGCGATCACGACGTCGCCGCCCGAGGCCTGGTTCGAGAGGCGCACGTGGCCGGCGGTCCCCGTCTCGAAGGGGAAGCGGCCCAGCGCGTTCCAGCGCTGGCCGCCGGTCTTCTGGCTCACCTCGAACGTCGCCTTCCCGCCGGCGTGGACCACCGTGAAGGGGGCGTCGGCCACGCGGTTGGAGCCGGCCACGTACCAGAGCGCGACCTCGTACTCCCCGTCGAGGGGGAGAAAGGGGCGGAACTCGGCCCATGCGGTCTCCTGGGGCTGGTCGCTCGTGAAGAGGTAGTCCCCGTCGTTCCCGCCGGCGGAGGTCCCGGAGGACCAGGGCCCGCCCACCGTGAAGCCCGCGCCGCCGTCGTCGACCACGACCGCGACGGGCCCGGAAGAGCCCGTGCGGAAAGTGCTTGCCGGCGCGACGGTCTCGTTGCCTGCCGCGTCCCTCGCCGCGACGCGGTAGTGGTAGAGGGCGTCCGGCTTGAGCCCGCGGAGGCGGACCGCGTGGTCGAAGGCGTCCGCTCCGCCCTCTACCGTCGATCCGAGCCGCGCGGTCAGGCCGAGCTCGACGCGCCCGCGGGCGCGCTCGTCCGTGTGGAAGAGCACCGTGGCCTCCTCGGGGAGCACGCCCCCCACGGTCACGCCCGAGATCACGGGCGCGACGCGGTCCGGCGAGCCGTCCTTCCAGGGCATCCCGGGCACGGCGGCGGGCGCCGCCCAGAGCGACTCGAGCTCGGCGCGGGCGGCGGCGTCGAGGGTCGAGTAGGAGAAGAGGGCCTGGCCCTCGAGCCCGATCCTCCTCGCGGCCTCGACCTCCTCCTGCACCTTGCCCTCGCTCGTGGCGATGCTGATCCCCGCCAGGACGAGGCGGCCGCCGGAGCTCTCGTGGAAGCCCCGGGCGCGCTCCTCGAAGACGGCGAGGTCCGGCGTGTAGACCATGGGCACGGCGATGTCGAGCTTGCCCGCCTCGAGGACGCGCCGGGCGTCCTGGAAGTAGCGCCGGCTCGGGGCGACGAGCGCTGCGGAGACGGCGATCCGCGGGCGAACCGCCGTGACGGCGTCGTAGATCCCGGCGAAGAGGCGCGCGATCGTCTCGTAGCGCATCTCGATGAAGTCCGGGTCCGTGTGCTCCGGGGCTCTCCCGAAGCGCGCGGCGAAGCGGCGCGCGTGCTCGCGGCAGAAGCAGCGCGGCGCGCCCACGGGGACGCGCGTGTAGTCGAGGTGGATGCCGTCGACCGCGTAGCTCGAAGCGATCTCCGAGGCCACGGCGCCGCAGTAGTCGCGGAACCCGTCCCACTCGGGGCAGAAGAAGATCAAGGCGTCCGGATCGCCGAGGAAGTCGAGGTCCGACCGGCCGTCCGATGCCACCACGGCCCACTCCGGGTGGGCGCGGACGACGTGGGTTGGGTCCGGCGGGGTCCCGAGCCCGCCGGAGTAGACGTTGCAGGTGTTCATCCAGGCGTGGACCTTGATCCCGTGCCGGTGGCCCTCGTCGACGGCCGCCGCCAGGGCGTCGAAGGGCTCCTCGACGAGGTGCGAGCGCGGAGCGAGGCGCGATCGGTAGAGCGCCATGGCGTCCCCGTAGACCTGGCAGAAGAGGATGTTGGCTCTGAGAGCGACCATGCCATCGAGCGTGCGGACGATCTCGTCGCGGCTCCGCGCGTTCCAGCGCGTGAGCCAGAAGGCCCGGCCTTCCTCGGCGGCCAGCGCACGCGGCCCGAGGCCGAGGATCGCGAGCAGGCCGATCCAGGCGAGCAGGGCCCGGCACGCGGGCGAAGGGGTCGCGCGGTGTGACGTCTGCGAGGCCTGTGGTGTCTGCGACGTCGCGGCGGCCCGGCCCTGCCCGGATCTTCCCTCCTTGCGCCTCATGGGCTCGAGGATACGGCCCTCGGCCTGGAGGGGCAACGGCCGGGACGGCCAGACGGCCACGACGGGCAACGGTCCGACGGCCAACGCCCTTGGAGGATGCCGCCCGGGCCTCAGACGCTGGCCCTGCGTGACTTGCGCCGTCCCGTGCGGGAGGCCAGGCGCTTGGAAGCCACGGACGGGCCCACGCGCTTGGACTTCACGGGCTGGCCCGGTCGCTTGGACTTCGCGGGCGGGCTCAGGCGCTTCGAGGGCACGGGCGGCGGCCTCCGGGCGGCCCGGATGAGCCTCCGGGCCCACTCGGCGTCCCTCGCGGCCAGGGGCGGGACCGGCGGCCGCGAGCAATCGATCCGGACGTCGTAGCCGAGCCGCTCGTAGAGGCCGTGCAGGATGCCTCCCAGGGCCACCTCGAGCTCGGCCTGGCCAGGGAGGAGCGGCAGGCGGAAGACGGGGATCGGGTCGCGCAAGCCGAAGGCATGGAGCTGGGCGCGAGGTCGCTCCGCGCCGCGGCTCACGAGGATGCGGTAGTCGCTCTGGACAGGCCTGCCCAGGAGCGGCATGGGTCTGCCCGAGCGCAGGAGGTCGACCTCTACGAGGCTGGGCCGGGACGCGAGGACCTCCTGACGCTTCCTCAGGTAGTCCGCCCGACCCAGGGGGTGGAGCTTGTTCGCCGGGGACAGGAGCTCGAGGAGCGTCACTATCTGCTTCGTGGTGCTCTCGTGGATTTCGAGGTACGTCTCCCGGACCTCGTGGCCCACGGGCACTTCGACCTCGAGGACGGCCTCTCCTTTCCTTCCGCCGCCCGCTGGGGACGAGCTGGTCCTGGGGCGGCTGGGCTGTCCAGGGTTGACGATGACCGCGATGTCGGGGACGCCCATCAACGTGTAGTCTTCGTGAGTGAACACGTAGACCCGTTGAGCGGGCTCCACGTAGTACCTCGGGAGCAGGCGCGGGCTCAACCAATCGTCGAGGGCCCCGAGGACCCGGTCATGGAAGCCCGGCCACAACGATGGGTCTTCCAGGTAGGGATCCATGCCTGGGAACGGCGAGCGCACAGGGGAATTATATGCGCGGGCCGCTCGGTGGAGCACACGGGCCAGTCGATGGAACGTCAACGGGCCGCCAGCCGGCCGCGAGCCGGCCGTCACCCCGTCAACCTCCCGCCCCCTCCAGCACGCGCCACTCGAGGATCCCGCCCGACGCGTCCGGGGCGAGCTGCGCCTCGATGCGGAGGCCGTCGGCGCGCACGGGCCGGAACGTGACGCGGTTGAAGGCGTCCTTCGCGACGCCGAAGGCCGAGGCGCCCTCGACGGGCTCCCAGGCGTCGCCCTTCCTCGAGAGGACGCGCCACGATGCCGGCACCCGGCACTGGCCCGTGCCCGTGTCGTCGAACCAGTACACCGCGACGCCCCTCACCTCGGCGGGCGCGGGGAAGCGGTACTCGATCCACTCCTTCGAGCCCTTGCGATCGAACCACGTGAAGCGCGGGACGCCGTGATCGCTCGAGCTCGAGGGGAGCACCTGGTCGTTCGCGGACTCGACCGTGTCCAGGCGCCAGACGTGCGACGCCGCGACCTTCGAGCGGCTCGCGAGGGTCGGGGCGGGCGCGGCCTGGGCGAGGCCCGCGCTCTCGGGGATCCAGACCGCCATGGGCCCCGGCTCCCGGTTGTCCCAGACGCAGTAGGGAACGGCGGTGACCTCGACCTTCTCGGGGTCCGCCACGGACCGGTAGAGCCTGCCCTCCCAGGCGGCGAGCCTCGCGCGCACCCCGTGCCCCTTGAGCACCGTGACGCCGCCGAGGAGGTCCGGGCGATGCACGGTCTCGAAGGGCTCGTCGCGCGGCAAGGCGAGGTCGTAGGCGCTGCCGCCGTTGTCGGCGGCCTCGAGGCAGTAGATGACGGGCCCGCGCCGCAGCGCGACGCGGCCCTGGTTCCCCTTCACCGCCGGGTGCGTCTCGAGGCGCTGGACGTCCATGGGGAGGTCGAGCTCGACCGAGTCGCCCACCCCCCACTCCCGGCGCACCTCGAGGAAGCCTCGCGCCGCGGCCGCGGGCGCGAAGGCGCCCCCGCCCACGCGGTAGCGAGGGGCCGCGCACCAGGCGGGGACCCGGAGGCGCAAGCTCATCTCGAGCGGCCCGCCCTCCGGCTCGACGCGCACGACGACCCTCCCCGACCAGGGGTACTCCGTCTCCTGCCGCACCGTCACTCGCCGCTCGCGGCCCCGCGGCCCGAAAGCGACGACCGTCTCCGAAGCGCCGTAGAGGTTCACCCACACCCCGTCGTCCGAGGAGGCGTAGAAGTAGCCCGGGACCGAGGGGAGGAAGCGGACGACGTTCGTCGGGCAGCAGGCGCAGCCGAACCAGGGCTGGCGGTGGTGCCTCCCGCGGCTCGCCAGCGGGTTCACGTAGAAGAAGCGCTCGCCGTCGAGGGCCACGCCGGCCAGGAGCGCGTTGTAGAGGACCTGCTCGAGGACGTCCGAGTACCTCCCGTCGCCGTGGAGGAGGAAGAGTCTCTGGTTCCAGAGGGCCATGCCGATCGAGGCGCACGTCTCGGAGTAGGCGCTCTGGTTCGGGAGGTCGTACTCGACCGTGAAGCCCTCGTTGTGGGCCGAGGGGCCGATGCCGCCCGTCACGTACATCTTCCGCTGCGTCACGTCGCGCCAGAGCCGCTCCATGGCGTCGACGAGCGCCCGGTCGCCCGTGTAGGCGGCCACGTCGGCCACGCCGCTGTAGAGGTACATGGCCCGCACCGCGTGGCCGGCGATCTCGCTCTGCTCGCGGACGGGCAGGTGGTCCTGGCAGTAGTCGCCGTAGGGCTTCCGGTCCGTGTGCCGGCCGCGCTCGTCGACGAAGTAGCCCGCGAGCTTGAGGTAGCGCTCCTCGCGGGTCGCCTCGTAGAGCTTCACGAGCGCGAGCTCGATCTCCTCGTGGCCGGGGACGCCGCTCTTCTTCCCCGGCCCGAAGGTCCGGTCGATGTGGTCCGCGAAGCGCCGCGCCACGTCGAGGAGCGTGCGCTTCCCCGTGGCGCCGTGGTGCGCCACGGCCGCCTCGAAGAGGTGCCCCGCGCAGTAGAGCTCGTGCTTGTTGGGCAGGTCCGTCCAGCGCTTCCCCTTCTCCACGAGGGTGTAGTACGTGTTGAGGTATCCGTCGGGCTGCTGCGCGGCGGCGAGCTTGGCGATGATCTCGTCGAGCTTCTCCTCGAGATCCCGGTCGGGGCGCAAGGCGAGCGTGTAGGAGGCGCCCTCGAGCATCTTGTAGACGTCCGAGTCGTCGAAGCAGATCCCCTTGAACTCGCCGGGCTCCTTCCCGCCGGCCTTCGCGAAGTTGGAGATCCTCCCCGTCTCCTCGCAGCTCCGGATGTTGTGCGGCACGGTCTTCCGGCGGTTCGTCTCGATCTTCGGCGCCCAGAAGGAGTCCTGGAGCCGCACCTCGGTGAAGGGGACGGGCCTGAGCTTGCGCGATGGAGGGTCGACGGCGCGCACCCGTGAGACGAAACTCGCCGCCAGGGCAAGGAGGAGAAGCTGGGTGGACTTCATGGGAAGTGTTCCTTGTTCGCGGTGGAAATCGCCGAGGGTCCTACTCCTTCTCCCGTGCGAGCAGCGCGCCGGCGACGAGGGCCGCCGCAGCACCGGCCATGTGGACAGGCACGAGCCGCTCGCCCAGGAGGGTCCAGGAGAGGATGATCGCCACGATGGGGTAGAGCGCCGTGAGCGGCGTCACGACCGAGGCCTTGCCGCCGCTCGAGAGCGCCGCGAAGACGCTCAGAGCGCCGAGGCCGTTCAAGATGCCCCCCGCGAGGCCGAGGAGGCCCGCCGTGAAGGTGACGGCGCCCCAGTCCTGACTCTCGATCGCGAGGAGGCACCCCGCCGTGACGACGTACCCGCAGGCGAACGCGACGAAGAGCCGCGCCGCCGAGACGAGCCCCGAGGCGACCTTCTGGAGCACGCCGCTCACGCCCCAGGCGGCGAGCGCGCCGGCGGCCAGGAGCGACCAGGGTTGCGCCAGGAGGCCGAGGCGGAAGGCGCCGGCCTCCTCCGGTGACGGCACCACGCTCAGGAGCCCGATCGCGGCGAAGGCCACGGGAAGCCCCAGGAGCTGCCCGAGGCCGAGCCGCTCGCGGAGGAGCGTGACTGCGAGGAGCACGGTGACCACGGGGTAGAGCCCCGTGAGCGGGACGACGAGCGATGCGAGCCCGCCGCGGCGCATCGACTCGTAGAGCAGGATGTTCCCCGCGCTGCCGAGCACGCCCGACAGGAGCCCGGCCGCGAGGCCCCGCCCGGCGCCGGGGCGCGCCGGCGCGGCCCTCGTCGCAGCCAGCCCCCGCAGGGCCAGGAAGGGCAGCATGAGGAGGAGCCCCGCGGTCGAGAGCACGTGGTTCACGTAAGGGTCGAGCTTCCACTCGCCGGGCCCGCTCACGAGCTTCGCCTGGAACGCCCACAGCCCCCAGGCAACGACCGCGAGGAGCGAGAAGAGGAGCCAGCGGGAGAGGTGGAGGCGGGCGATGCTCATGCGTGGAGAGCCGTGATTACCCGGAGCGCCGCCCGTGCGCAATGGGCCGCCGTGCGGTATCCTGGCTCCCGAGAGTGAGCCCGGAACCTCCAGGAGGCACGGTGCGGCAGCCCTTGCACCTCCCGACTGCGGTTCCGTCGATCCTCGCTCTGTCGCTCGCGGCGCTTCCGGGCCCCACCGGGGCTCAAGGCCAGGCTCCCCGGCAGAGGCTCCCCGTCTCGGGCGAGGTCGAGCTCCAGCTCAAGGCGCGTCCCGACCGAGCCGTGGTCCTCGCGTGCGACCCCGTCTCGGGGGATCCCCTCGAAGGCGTCAAGGTCGAGGTCGAGATGGGGGACCGGAGGGAGGAGACTCAGCCGCCTGCGCGTCGGGCGCGCGCTCTCCATCGTGACGGGAACCGCGTCACCGGCGGCCGTGGTCGAGAGTCTCGGCGAGCCCGCAATCGCTCCGACCAGGAGCTCTCCGACCAGGAGCTCCCGGAGCGACGCCGGGACGACCTCCGGCGCGATCCGCCTCGACCCGTCCATCGAGCCGGGATGGTACCCGCTCTGGGTCCATGACCCGGCCGAGGAGCCGGACTCCGAGGCGGCGTGGGGGCACTCCGTGTACTTCGACGTCGTGCGCGGCCCCCGCGACGACCTTCGCGCCGCCGTGGACTTCGCCGACGAGGCGCCCGTTCTGGGCGAGGCGGTCCGGGCCCGGGTGAGGCTCCAGAAGGCCGGCGGCGAGCCCGCGAGGGGGATCGACGTCGACGGGTGGGCCGTGGAGGGGCGCCCGAGGGCTGAAACGCTGCCCGTATTCCCCCGCCTGAGCGCCCATCATCGCCACTTCGCCGTCCGTCCAGACCGCACCGAGGACATCCGCGGGCTGTTCCTGCCGCTCGTCGACCTCGGGCAAGTGGGCAGGCTCCGGCCGGCGCCAGGGGAAGGCCCTCTTGGCCTCGCCCTGTATCACGAGGGGGGCTTCGAGGAGCCTGACCACGGGACCCTCGAGGTCGACGAGGAGCATGCGCGCGTCCAGGTCGCCGAGACGGTCCTCAGGGCCCCCCACGTGCGCACCGGAGACGACGGCCGGGCGGAGGTCGAGCTCACGGCGCCGCCGCGGCCCTGCGCCCTGCGCCCTGCACCTCACGGCCCGCGCCGTCTCCGGGGCCGACCGCTTCGGCCTGGCGCGCCACACGGTGCGGGTGCGCGTCCGCGGGTGAGCGGGGCGCGAGGCTGCCCGTCGGCCGTAGCCTGCTCTCGGGGCACGCGGATGCTCCTTTCCGGTCACCTGTTCGTTTTCGAGCGGACACATCGGGCCCCTGGACGCGCCGGGGCGCACAC
>JACQVW010000885.1 GCA_016209535.1 Planctomycetota bacterium
CCCCGCGGTCACGGAGAGGTACTACTCCTTCGACCACGGGGACGTCCACTTCATAGCCCTGGACACGAACCAGGCGATGAACACCGGGAGCGCCATGCGGTCGTGGCTCGCGAGCGACCTCGCCACCATGGGCGGAGCCTGGACCGTCGTCTACCACCACCACTCTCCCTACACGACGAGCACGGTGCACGCGAGCGACCCGGAGAACACCACGATCCGCTCCTACCTGACGCCGCTCTACGACAGCTACGAGGTCGACCTCGTCGTCGCCGGGCACTCCCACGCCTACGAGCGTACGCACTTGGTGCGGGCGAGCACGATCCTCTCGAACGCCCAGAGCTTCAACTACTTCGATCCCCCCGGGACGATCTACCTCACGACGGGAGGCGGAGGCGCCAGCCTTTACGGACGCAACACCACGCACCCCAACAACGCCTTCCTCGCCGTCTACCAGCAGCAGTTCCACTGCGTCACGCTCGACTTCGACGGCGTGACGGTGACGGGGCGCGCCGTGAGGCACGACGGCGCCGTCCTCGACACCTTCACCATCACAAGGACCCCCGATGCGGCGCCGCCGGCGATCTCCGGGGCGGCCGCCGTCGAGATCGACGACACCTCGGCGAGGATCATCTGGGAGACGGACGAGCCCTCCGATTCGCGGCTCGAGTACGGTCTCACGCCGGCCATCGGTGGCTCCCAGGCGTCGCCGCTGCGAGTGAGGAGCCACTCGATCCAGCTTGCGGCGCTGGTCCCTGGACAGGAGTACTTCTACCGGGCCTTCTCCCGCGACCGGGCGGGGAACGAGGCCGCGAGCGCCGCGGGCAGCTTCTTCACCTCGGGCCTGGCCGTGGGGCCCGATACCGTCGCCTACTGGCGCTTCGAGGACAGCCTCCTCGACGCCGCGCCCGGAGCGCGGCACGGCACAGCCTTGAGGTCGATCGCCTACTCGACGAGCGTCCCCGCGGCGGCGGTGCCGCAGACCGGAGCCCAGGACGCGCGATCGCTCTTCCTCACCGGCTCGAGCTCCGTGGGCTGCCCCGACCGCGCGCTGGACCTCGTGGACTCGGGCTCGGCGACCATCGAGTGCTTCTTCGTCGCCGGGAGCCCCCTCGCGGACCGCATCCTGCTCCACCAGGGCGCCTCGACCGCCGACGGCTTCGGCCCCGAGGCCGAGATGCACCTCCACGTGACGGCCCGGGGGGCCGTGGGCTTCCAGCAGCTCCAGGGCGGGGCCGCGAACATCGCGCTCTCGACCGCGGACGGCGCCGTCGTGCCCGAGAGGTGGCATCACGCCGCCGTGACCCTCGACGGGGCTCGGGCGCAGCTCTGGGTCGACGGCGTCCTCGCCGACACCGACCTGGCCTATGCTCCGTTCGACAAGGCCGGGTGGGCCAAGGAGCTGCGGGTCGGCCGCACGGTGAGCGCCCGCGGCGCCGCCCGCTCCTGGCTCGGCCACGTCGACGAGGTGCGGGTCTCGAGCCGACCGCTCTTGCCCGGCCAGCTCCTGCGCAGCGAGCCCACGTTCCGCCTCGACGTCGTCCCGTCGAGCTCGGTCGCGAGGTCCGACCCCTTGCGCGTCCTCCTGCTGGGCACCTCGTCGCTCCCCATCCTCGGCTTCTCCGCGAAGCTCACCTACGACCCGCGCCTCGTCGAGTTCACGGGCGGTCAGGCCGCGGCGTTCGCAGGCACGGTCTGGGGGGGCGCACCGAGCCAGGAGCTCACCGTCGACCCTGCCGCCGGGGCGATCGCCATCGGCGTCCTGCGCGACTTGGGCGGCGGCTCGGAGCCTCCCCTCGCTCCCCAGCACGCCGCCCCCTTCGCCGTCCTCGACTTCCGGGCGAAGGGCTGCACCGGGGCGGCGATCTTCGACCTCGACGAGTCGAGCGCCGGCCGCAGCTTGCTGGTCGTCAAGGCCTCGGGCGCTGCCTCGGAGGAGCCGCTCCTCTTCGACGGCGCGGCGGTGATCCAGGTGGGCGAGACCTTCGTGCGCGGCGACGTGAACGGCGAGGACCCGATCGACCCCGACGCGCCCGCGAGAGCGATCGACCTTGCGGACACGATCTACCTCCTCGAGCACCTCTTCCGCGAGGGCCCCGCCCCCCCCTGCCTCGAGGCCGCGGACGTGAACGCCGACGCCCAGCTCAACATCGCCGACGCCATCTACCTGCTTCGCCACACCCTCGGCATCCCGACGGCGGCGGCCATCCCGCCCCCATGGCCCCAGGTGGGCCGCGCGCCCGTGCAGAGCTTCACGTGTCACAGCGCGCCCGCTTCGACGTGCGTGCGGTGAGTGGACCGGCCGCACTCGGAGACCGCTCCGGCCACGGCCAGGACGCGCGGCGCTTCGACCCGCGCCCCGGTCGCTTCGCCCGGCCCCCCCGACCCTCCCAGGCCCCTCGATCCGTCTCGACGCAATCTACACGAGGGGCGGGCGGCGGATCAACCCTGGGGGGGGGCACAAAACCCTTGCATCGGGCCTGCCCCGGCAGGATACTCCACCCCTGCCAGAGCAGAATCGATACGGGTTCCGGTCCGGATACGCCATGGACGGTCCGCCGAAGGTACGGTCGAGAGAAGGGTCGTGACAAGCACCGGGTGTCGTTTCGCTGCCGCGCTGCTCCTCGCGCGAGGAGTCGCGCTCCTCGCGCACGACGGGCCCGGGCTTCCCGCGCAAGGCGAGGGCGGCATCTTCATCCGCGGCGACGCGGACCTGAACCGCAAGCTCGACATCTCCGATGCGGTCTTCTCCCTGAGCTACCTCTTCCTCGGCACCGTCACGTCGCAGTGCTTCGACGCGATGGACGCGGACGACGACGGGAAGCTGAACCTCACGGACCCCGTCGCGACCCTCACCCACCTCTTCCTCGGGACCTTCACGATCCCGCCCCCCTTCCCGGCCGCGGGCATCGACCCCACGGCGGACTCGTTCTTCTGCGACAACGGCCGCTTCGCCGCCCTGCGGCGCATCTTCGCGACCTCCTGCGCGCAGGCCTCCTGCCACTCGAGGGCGGCGGCGAAGGGCGGCCTCGTCCTCGAGGGCCTCCTCGCCTACGGGCAGCTCGTCGAGGTGCCGCCCGCGAACGAGGCGGCGAGGGCACGGGGCCTTCTTCGCGTCAAGCCGGGCTACCCCGACAAGAGCTTCCTCTACACCAAGCTCACGGGCGACCTGGGCCCCGAGGAGGGAGAGCGGATGCCCGACGTCGGCTTGCCCCTCAGCGCCGATGAGATCGAGCTCGTGCGCCACTGGATCTCCGACGGGGCCGTGCCGTCGACGCCGCAGGACATCGTCCTCCCGGAGCCGTCGGGCGGCCAGCAGGTGCTGGTCCCCCACTTCGCGGTCCTCCCGGGCACCGAGGTCCAGCGCAACTTCTACGTCAAGCTCAAGAACCCGGAGCCCCTGCTCGTCACACGGATCGAGTTCCTGTACCCGCCGGGGAGCCACCACTTCAACCTCTTCACCTCCGACGCGATCTCGAGGCCCGACGGCCACTTCGAGGACACCTTCGACGGCATCCCCTTCGCGTTCTGGGGCCTGAGGGCCTCGAGCCAGCGCGGGCGCCTCGACTGGAGGCTCCCCCCCGGCGTGGCCATCAAGCTGTCCCCGTTCCAGCAGACGCTGTCCCAGACCCACTTCGTGAACGCGGGGCCCCAGGTCTCCCCCATCGGCGGCTGCGCTTGCGTCAACCTCCACCGCGCCGACGCGGCGAGCGTCTCGGCGGTCCTCGGGACGATGTTCCTCCAGAACAAGAACGTCCTCCTGCCGCCTCGGTCCGAGACCTCGTGGGACTTCGGCGTCACCTTCACCCGGTTCCGATGGAACGACACGGTGAAGGCCGCGGCCGCCACGGGCCACTTCCACTGGCGCGGGAAGACCTTCGAGATCCGCCTCTGGGACGGCCTGAACAAGAACGACGACGGGAGCCCGCGCTCGGGCGAGTTCGAGCGCATGGGCGTCGAGAACCGGATCTTCTACAGCGGGAACTGGAGCGAGCCACCCTTCGTGGTCTTCGGGGACGATGGCCCCGAGCTTCCCCGAGGCTGGGGCGTCGTCTACCGCACGACCTTCGTCAACGACACCGACCGCGTGATCCCCTTCGGGCCCCACGTGGAGACCGAGGAGCACGCGAACGCGTTCCTGTACTTCTACCCTGGACCCGAGAACGGGGAGACCTTCTCGTTCCCGCTGCCGGTCCAGCAGTGAGCGCGGCCGGTATCGATTCTCTGTTTCTCTTTCTCTTGGGTTGAACGAACACCGACGAGACGAGGTGCCGCCTTGAAACGTCCTGCCTTCGCCGCGATCGCTCTCCTCGCCGCCCTCGCCAGCGCCGCCCCTGCGCCCTCGCACGCCGCCAACTTCGTCCGCGGCGACACGGACGGGAACAAGGTCCTCCAGATCACCGACGCCATCAAGGTCTTCGGCTACCTGTTCCTCGGCTCGGCCACGCCGGAGTGCCTCGACGCCCTCGAC
>JACQVW010000898.1 GCA_016209535.1 Planctomycetota bacterium
GATGCCGTCCTTGACTTCCCGGTCCTCCTCGACGATGCCGGCGAGGAGCGCCGGCGCGAGCGAGGACCCGGCCAGGCCCGCGATGGCGCCCTCGAGGAATCGGCGTCGGGTGGTTCCCTCTCCGTCCATGGTGTGTCCTCCGTTCTGTGTTGTGGCGGCCGCTGCGCCTGCGCCCCTTCGAGGCGCGCCCGGCAGTCCCGGCAGTCTGGCAGTCTACCCTGCGCCGGCGGCGGCGCACGTGACCAGGGTCATCCTGCCCGAGGGCAGCGGGCTCGTCCATGGGGGGGCCCCGGACGCCCCTACCCCCTCGCGTTCAGGGCCGCGTTCGCCATCTCGAGCTCGAGGGGCGCCTCCTTGGCCCGGCGCGCGGCCTCGCGGCGGCGCGACTCGATCTCCTCGAGGACGCCCTGCGACTCCTGGCCGAAGCCTTCGAGGAGCTCGGAGGCCCGCTCGCGGACCCCTTGGTCGGGGTCGTCGAGGGCTGTCTTCGACAGGACCTGGAGGACATCGGGCGCCTTCCGCCTCGCCAGCGCCGCCAGCGCGGCGCGCCGCACGCCCGCGGCGCCCCGCTCCAGGCAGCCCCGGAGAGCCTTCTGCGCTGCGGGGCTCTCGTTCTTCACCAGGACGTGGATGACGCTGTACTGGAGCTCGGGGTGCTCGATCCTCGAGATCAGGGTCTCGACCACGGCCTCGTCGGCGAAGTTCCCAAGCACGTCGGCGGCCATGCTCCGGATCCACCAGTCCGCGTCGCCCAGGAAGATCTCCTTCGCGAGGGGGACGACCCTCGGGTCCTTCGTGCCCGAGGCGAGCATCATGGCGCCGACGCGCACGTCGTCGTCGGGGTCGCGCATGAGCTCGAGGAGCGAGTCCACGATCTGGTCCGAGATCGTGACGATGGACTGGACGCTCCGCTCGCGGAGCCAGAAGGCGATGCCGCGGCAGTGGAGGAGGAACGTCCTCAGGACGCGGGTCCTGTCGGGCATCTCCCGCAGGAGCTTCACGGCCACGTCCCGCATCTCGGCCTTCTCGTCGCCGAGCATGGGCAGGAGCTTCTCCTCGACCTGGCTCTGGCAGGTGCGGGCCAGGTGGCTCAGGGCCCGGATCATGAGGTCCCTGTCCTGCGGCTCCTCGAGGGGGATGCGCTCGAAGAAGGGCTCGACGAGCTCCGGGGACGGCTTGTCGGAGAACGCCTGGATCACGATCCGGCGCACGCCGGGGTCCTCGTCGTGGATCAGCTCGCGCAAGATGAAGAAGATCGTGGGGTTCTCGAGGCCCCTCGTGAGGATCCTCACGGCACGCTGGCGGACCGGAGGGGGCGAGTCCTTGATCGCGGCCTTCAGGTGACCGAGGAAGTCCTGCCACCGCGGGTGGTGGCCGATGAGGTCGAGCGCCGCCTCCCTCTGCTCCGGGCGCGCCGAGTGGACCAGCGGGCCGAGGTGGACCGCGATGCGCTCGGCCCCCATGGACACCGCCAGCTTCGCCATCTCGCTCCGGACCGCGGCGGGCTTCCCGGGCATCTCGCGGGCGAGGGCCTCGGCGAGCTCCGGCGACGGCCTCGCGGCGCACTGGGCCGCGCCGAGCTCCCGCACCTTGGGAATCGCGTGGCCGAGCATCCAGAGGTTCTCGCCGATCTGCAAGTCAGGGCTTGCCCCGACCAGCTCCAGGAGCGGCGCGACCTCCGCGGGCGTGAGCTTCGCGTCCGTCTCGATCCTCTTCAGCATCGCCGCGAGGGTGTCGGATCGTCCAAAGAGTCCCATGGGCTACCTGATCTTTCTGGTGTACGCCATCTCGAGCTTCTCGATCCCCGACGTGTCCTCGCCCCGGGCCGTACGGATCACGTCGACATCCTTCGTGACGACCGAGGCGTCGGAGCAGTAGGTCTTCGCGGCCTCGGCGGAGATCAGCTTGTCCTTGAAGAGGTCCACGATATGCTGGTCGAAGGTCTGCCAGCCCATGGGCCGCGCGTCGGCGATGACCCTGTAGAAGGTCTTGTCGCCCTCTTCCCCGTTCTGGATGAGCTCCCGGGACCGCAGGCTCGACCCCATGACCTCCATGGCCAGGATCCGCCCGCCGCCTTCCTTCGGGAGCAGCCTCTGGCTCACGGCGTAGCGGAGCACCTCGGCGAGCCGGCTCCTGAGGAGCTGGCGCTCCTCCAGGGCGAACATGCCGGTGATCCTGTTGATCGTCTGGCCCGCGTCGACGGTGTGGAGCGTGCTCAGGACGAGGTGCCCCGTCTCGGAGGCCTTCAACGCGATCTCCATCGTGACCCGGTCGCGCATCTCGCCCACGAGGACGACCTTCGGGGCCTGCCTGAGAGCGGCCCGCAGGCCATCCGAGAACTCCTGGAAGTCGCTCCCGAGCTCCCGCTGGTTCACCGTGCCCGTCTTCTGCCGGTGCACGAACTCGATGGGGTCCTCGAGGGTCACTATGTGCACGGGCCGCGTCGCGTTGATCCTGTCCACGATGGCGGCCAGCGTCGTGGACTTCCCTGACCCCGTGGCGCCCGTCACGAGGACCATGCCGTTCACGAGCTTGGGGATCTCCTCGATGATCGGCGGCAGCTTCAGGCTCTCGAGGCTCGGCGGCTCCATCGCGAGAATGCGCATCACCACCGAGCGGGAGCCGCGAGCCGAGAAGACGTTGACGCGGAACCGCATGCCGCTCGCCAGCGCGTAGGCGCAATCGCAGGATCCCGTCGCCTCGAGCGCCTCCAGGTGCGCGCGGCTGCCGTCCAGGATGGCGTCCGCGACCGCCCGAGTGTCCTCGGGGGTCAAGGGCCCCCGGAAGGAGCCCAGCTCGACCGGCCCCAGGGCCCCGTGCACCTCGAGCTGCGGCGGCTTGCCGGGCGTCAGGTTCACGTCGGACGCCCCGGGCTTCGCCTCGAGGAGCGCCGTCAGGGCCGAGTCCAGTTCCGTGCGGTTCACGCGTCGCCTCTTCCCGGCCGGCTCACCTCGCCGTCGCGTAGCTCGGGCGCGGCGCGACCGGCTTGGCCGCGGGAGCCTTCGCGTCCGGCTCCTTCGGCTTCCGGAGGACCTCCTCCCACTCCTCGGGCACCTTCGCGAGGTACTTGACGAAGTGCTCCTTCGACACGCAGCGGTCGAAGGCCTCCTCGGGGGAGACGACCTTCTTCTGGAGGAGCTCCTCGAGGGCGTCGTCGAGCGTGCGCATCCCGAGCTTCTTCCCCGTCTGCAGCACGTTGGGGAGCTGGTGCGTCTTCGCCTCGCGGATCAGATTCCCGACGGCGGGCGTGCCCACCATGATCTCGAGGGCCGCGGTGCGCCCGCGGGTGTCAATCCGCTTGCAGAGGGCCTGGGAGATCACGCCCTTCAAGCTCTCCGAGAGCGACGTGCGGACCTGCTCCTTCGCGTCGGTCGGGAACACGTCGATGATCCGATCGATGGTCTTCGGGGCGCTCTGGGTGTGGAGCGTGGCGAAGACCAGGTGCCCCGTGGCGGCGGCCTCGATGGCCAGGGAGATCGTCTCCAGGTCGCGCATCTCGCCGACCATGACGATGTCGGGGTCCTCCCGGAGGGCCCCGCGCAGAGCCGCGGCGAAGCTCCGCGTGTGCAGGCCCACCTCCCGGTGCGAGACGAGGCAGTTGATGCGGGTGTGCTTGAACTCGATGGGGTCCTCGACCGTGATGATGTGGTCGCGCCGGTTCCTGTTGGCGTAGTCGATGATCGCGGCGAGCGTCGTCGACTTCCCGCTGCCGGTGGGCCCCGTGACGAGGACCAGGCCCTTCTCCATCATGGCGAAGCGCCGCGCGATGGAGGGAAGGCCGAGCTGGTCGATGGTCATGATCTTGGCGGGGATCTGCCGGAAGACGGCCCCGACGCCGTTGACCTGGCGGAGGAAGTTGGCGCGGTAGCGGCTCACCTCCGGGAGCTCGTAGGCGAAGTCCACGTCGCCCGTCTCCTCGAACTCCTTCATCTTCTTCTCGGGCGTGATCTCGGCGAGCATCTCGGTGAGCTCATCGCTCGTCAGCTCGTGGTACTTGATGGGCTCGATGTCGCCCTGGATGCGGAGGCAGGGGGGGCTCCCGGACATCATGTGGAGGTCCGAGGCGCCCTGGGAGTTCATCAGACGAAAGAAGGCATCGATCTTTGCCATGCAGTGGTCTCCGGCGAACGATGGGGACGGGGCGGCGCACCGAGAGCGCCGCCCATGCATCGGCAGTGCACCGTGCCGAGCTGAACCGGAGCCGCGTTCCGGGCGTGGTTCAAGAACCGCGATTGCGCGGTTCAGAACCACGCCGCGTTCCGGAAAAGAGCGTGGGCTGTCAGCTCTTCTCGCCCGTATCGAGGCCCAGCCTCGGGGCCGGGAAGTCGGGCCGGGCTCGGACGACGTCGCTCACGTCGTAGACGCGGAGGATGGTCTTCGGGCGGTGCTCGTCCGCGCGCACGAGGACCACCGCGCCGTAGCGCACCACGAACCGGTAAGCTCCAAGCTGGATCGCGAGGAGGTTGAGCACGTTCTCGAGGGGCAGCTCGCTCACGGAGAAGGTCACCTCGAGCTTCTCGGCCGCGGCGGCCTCGCGCGCCTTCGCGCTCATGAGGAAGGGGAGCCCCGAGACCGCGTGGAGCAGCTTGAGGACATCGGCGACGGGCGTCTTCTCGAGCTTCAGGTCCACCGGCGTCGACCTCAGGACCCGCGCGACCTTCAAGGCCTGCGCCGGCGCCGTCGAGGGGTCGACGGTGCCGAGGACGTTCGGCTCGTCGCGGTCCCTGGCCTCGGCGATGGACCTGACGAGCCGCAGGATCTGCTCCTCCCGCGAGGCCGCGTCCTCGGCGGGGCCCTGGGCCCGCCCGAAGACCGGCGCGAGGACCAGGCCGAGACCGGCGAGCCCCACCCCGAGCCAGGACGATCCAAGGTCTCTCGCGCTCATGCGCGTGCCTCCGATGTCCATCTCTCGAACGTCCATCTCTCGAGCTCTCGTGCCCCCACATTCTCGAGGAAACGGCCCAGGTGGTCCAGGGCATACTTGCGGAAATCGAACTCGAGGCGCGAGACCCCCGACTGGAGGAAGCCCCAGAAGGACTCCCGCATGTCCGAGGCGAGCCGGTGGAGCTCGAGGCGCGCCAGGCCGCGGGGCGTCGTGGCCCCCGCGTACAGCTCGAGGAGCCTCTCGCGGTCCTCGGGAGGGAGGCCGTTGTTGACCGCGAGGTTCCCCAGATCGAAGGATGGGTCCCCCATGCCGGCGTACTCCCAGTCGAGGATGCGCACGGCGCGCCCGTCATCGATGAAGTTCGCCGCGAGGAGGTCGTTGTGACAGGGGACGAGCCTCTCGGGCGGCCCGAGGGCGCGCTCGATGCGGGCCAGGAGGTCGAGGGCGCGGGCCGCCTCCGGCGGGAAGCTCACGCCGTGCTCGACGGCGCGGGCCCGGTAGGCCCGCACCGTCTCGAAGGGCGAGAAGGAGCCCGGGAAAGGCGGCCCGTCGTGGCAGCGCCGCACCGCGCGCGCGATGCGCGCGAGGACCTCCGGCCGCCGGACGTCCTCGGGCCCGAGGGCACTCCCCTCGACGAACCGCGTCACCAGGGCCTTCTCGTCCTCGAAGAACGCCACGACCTCGGCCCCCACGCCGAGGCTCGCCGCGATGGCGCTCGCGGCGTGCTCGTTCCGCCGGTCGATGCCGAGGAGCTCCGTGCCCTCGCCTCCGATGCGGAGGACGAAGGGACCGCCCGGGGCATCGACCCGCCAGTTGCGGTTCGTGATGCCCCCCGAGAGGGGCGTCACGCTGGCCTTTCCAGGGTCCAGGCCCGGCAGGCGGGCGAGGATGCGACGGATCGCTGGGTCCACGGGGGGATTCTCCGCCGGGGAGGGCGAGTTGTCGACGGCGAAGGGCCGTGTAGCATGTTCCCCCGACCCCCACCCACAGGAGACCTCAGACCCCATGCCGCGAACCTGGCCAGCCATCGTCCTCTGCCCGCTCCTCCTCGCGCCCTCCGGCGCCCAAGGCCCCCGTCTCGAGGAAGAGGCCCAGGCGTTCCTCGCGCTTTACAGCTCCCTCTACGCGGGCCTGAGCACCGTGTCCGCCGAGGCCTCCTGGCGCGCGAGCACCGACGTCAAGCCCGAGCACGACGGCGAGCGCGTCGGGGCCGGCAAGGCCTACTCGCGCTTCGCCGGCGACCGGCGCGTGATCGAGAGGGCCCGCGCGCTCCTCGAGGCCGGCTCGGCCCTCTCGCCGCTCACGCGCCGGCAGCTCGAGAGGGTCCTCCTGGCCGCGGCCGAGTCGCCCGGAACGATCCCGGACGTCGTCTCGGCCCGGGTCGAGGCCGAGAGCCACCAGGCGAGCGTGCAGGACGGATTCGAGTACCAGCTCGACGGCAGGAAGGCCACGGCGAACGACATCGACCGCATCCTCTCGACGTCCCGGGACCTCGAGGAGCGCCGCAGGGCCTGGGAGGCGTCCAAGGAGATCGGGAGGCCGCTCAAGGAGGGTCTCGCGGCGCTCCAGAAGCTCCGGAACGCCGTCGCGCGCGAGATGGGCTACTCCTCCTTCTACGCCCTGCAGGTCGCCGACTACGACATGACGGTCCCCGAGATGCAGGCGCTCCTGGAAGGCTTCGTGCGCGACACGCGCCCCCTCTACCGGCACCTGCACGCCTGGACGAAGCGCAAGCTCGCAGCGCGCTACGGCGCGCCGGTGCCGGCGGGGCCGATCCCGGCCCACTGGATCAACAACCGCTGGGGCCAGAACTGGACGGGCATCGTCGAGGCCGCGGACCTGGACCCCTACTTCAAGGACAGGACGCCCGAGTGGATCGTGAAGCAGGCCGAGGCCTTCTACCTGAGCCTGGGCTTCCCGCGGCTCCCCGAGAGCTTCTGGACGAGGTCCGACCTCTACCCCGTGCCCGCGGGCAGCGCGCGCAGGAAGAACAGCCACGCCTCGGCCTGGCACGTCGACCTCGAGCTTGACGTGCGGAGCCTCATGAGCGTCGAGCCGAACGAGCGCTGGTTCGGGACGGCGCACCACGAGCTCGGACACATCTACTACTACCTGAGCTACGCGCGGCCCGAGGTGCCGCCGATCCTGCGCGCCGGCGCCAACCGCGCCTTCCACGAGGGGATCGGGGAGCTGATCTCGATCGCCGCGCAGCAGGTGCCGTACTTGAAGCACGCCGGCATCCTCCCCCGCGAGAAGGAGATCGAGGGGATCCAGCTCCTCCTCAACGAGGCGCTGGCGGAGACGGTGCCCTTCATCGCCTGGTCCGCGGGCGTCATGTCCCACTGGGAGGCGGACCTCTACGAGAAGGACCTGCCGCCCGGCGAGTACAACGCGCGGTGGTGGCGCTACGTGCGCGAGTACCAGGGCATCGAGCCCCCCTCGCCGCGCGGCGAGGAGCGTTGCGATCCCGCGACGAAGACGCACGTGAACGACGACGCGGCCCAGTACTACGACTACGCCATCGCGACGGTCCTCAAGCACCAGATCCACGACCACATCGCGCGGCGCATCCTCAAGCAGGACCCGGCCTCCTGCAACTACTACGGGAGCAAGGACGCGGGCGAGCTCCTCGTGTCCATCCTCCGCCAGGGCGCGACGCGCCCCTGGCGCGAGGTCCTCAGGGAGGCCACGGGCGAAGACCTCTCGACGCGGGCTCTGCTCGCGTACTTCAAGCCTCTCGAGGCCTGGCTCGAGGTCGAGAACGCGGGACGGCGACTGGGCTGGGACTGACGTGAGCCTCCTGGACGGGTAGAAAAGCCAACCATCCCGAGTACAATGGGGATCGTGCTGGCGACCAGCAGGCCGCTGCGAGGCCTCGCCGCCGCCGGCCGCGATCCCGAGGAGCCGAAATTGCGCAGGAGTTGCCCGTGGAGCTCAAGATTGACACGCACTCCGATGGCGTTCCTCCCCCGGCGGCCGGCGACCTCCACCGGCGCGTCAACGGCATCCAGACCGAGCTCGAGCAGGCGTTCCTCGAGCTCGTCGCCCGCAGGAAGGCCGCCGCGGGCGTCCACGGCGCCGCGCCCGGAGAGACGCTGCGCCTGAGCCTCGAGCTGCCGCCGCCCGGAGCCCCCGGCCAGGGGCGCGACCAGCTCTTCGAGCAGCTCCTGCGGGCCGCGGACCGGTTCGTCGACCGCTTCGCCTCGGTCCCCCTCGGCCGCGTCTACTGCCACTGGTGCGGGTCCTTCCGGTGCGATCACTCGGCGCCTGCCGAGCCGCGGTCGGTCTTCGGCGGGTACACGGCGACGGGCCAGCCCACCTGGCCCGAGCTCGCCTCGGTCCTCCTCGAGAAGCGGCACCCGCGCATCGATGCGCTCTTCAGGCAGCCTCCCGTCCCGATCGCCATCGTCCAGGGGGGAGGCGAGCTCTCGCAGGACCAGCTCCCGGTCTACGGCAAGCGCTCCCCCGTGTGCCGCATCCTGGGGCAAGTCGCCTTCGGGTACCTGCAGTACCCCGATGCCCTCTGCCTGCCCCAGGCGAACGGCTCGGACAAGGTCCCCCTCGCCGTCACCTTCCAGGTCGTCGAGGCGGGCTCGCGAGGCGCGCCCCTCGTCCTCAACATCCTCGGGAAGCTCCCGGGCGACGGGCCCGACTTCGTGGCCTTCGAGGAGTCCTCCGACGCCCGCATGTGCGACGCCCTCCTCTCGACGCGCCGCGCCCTCGAGGAGCTCTCTCTCCTGGGGGGCAACCGCCGGCGGCGCGAGGGCGAGCGGAGGCGCCGCGCCCTCGGCGCCCTCCACCGCCTGGCGAGGAACCTGGAGCGGATCTTCCGCCAGCGCGAGCGCCGCACGCACCACTCCCAGGACCGGCACCTGGACCGGAAGCGGCCCGCCTCGACGGCCCTCGGAGATGCCCTCCACGCTTCCCCCAAGAGCATCTTCCGGGACGTCGAGGCGCGGACCTGGGTCGTGGTCGGCCCCAAGAACCGCGTGCACGTCTTCAACGACGGCGCGCTCCACGTGACGAGCGTCGTCTACCCCGGCGAGACGGTGCGCCACCGCACGACCCGGGGCAAGTGGCTTACCCCGCAGCCCGACGAGATGGCGGCCTTCCAGGCGGCCTTGCGCCGCCGCGCGAGCGTCGAGTAACCTGGAGCCATGCTCGGAGGCCGGCAAGCGCTCACGACCCGGCGCCAGGCGATCCAGCTCGGGATCGGCGCCCTGGGACTCACCCTTCCCCGGCTGCTCCGCGCCGAGGCGGAGCGCGGCCTCGCCGGGCCCGCCGCGCGCCCGGGAGGGCCCGGCGATACGCGGCGGCGGGCGCGGTCGTGCATCCTCTTCTTCATGGAGGGCGGCCCGGCTCACCAGGACCTCTGGGACATGAAGCCCGACGCCCCCCTCGAGTACCGGGGCGAGTTCAAGCCGATGTCCACGAGCGCGCCGGGGGTCCAGGTCTGCGAGCACCTGCCGCTCCTCGCGCGCGAGATGCGCCACGTGGCCCTCGTGCGCTCGGTGACCCACTCCATCGTGGACCACAACGCCGGCGCCTACTACGCCCTCACGGGGAAGCAGCCCTTCGAGTCGGGCCAGCTCGTCCGCGGCCCGAGCCCCAAGCTCTTCCCGACCTACGGCTCGGTCCTGGCGAAGCTTCGGCCGTCCGGGAAGCCCCTCCCGGACTTCGTGCACATCCCCGACGTCCTCTCGAACCTCAACTTCGACCTTCCGGGCCAGTTCGCGGGGTTCCTGGGGCGCGAGCTCGACCCCTACGTCGCGGGGGACCCGAGCCTCGAGGGCTTCGCGCCGAACGGGATGACCCTCACCGAGGGCGTGAGCGCCGAGCGGCTCCGCGAGCGGCGGAGGCTCCTCGGGGCCCTCTCGGCGGCCTCGCGCGGGAGGGCGCCCGTCGAGGCCCCGGACCTCGACGCCCACCACGGCAAGGCCTTCGAGATCCTCGGCTCGCCCCTCGTCCGCCGCGCCTTCGACCTCACCGAGGAGAAGGGCTCGGTGCGCGAGCGCTACGGCTTCGACCACGGGGCCGACCGGTCGAGGCTCGCCCGGGAGTTCGGCGGCGTGCCCCACCTGGGCCAGTCGATGCTCCTCGCGAGGCGCCTCATCGAGGCGGGCGTCCGCCTCGTGACGGTCTGCGCCGGGCGGCGGTACTGCCAGGCCTGGGACACGCACCGGCAGCACTTCCCCCTCATGAGGCGCTCGCTCCTGCCCATGACGGACCGCGCGTTCTCGGCCCTCCTGGAGGACCTCCACCAGCGCGGGCTCCTCGAGGAGACGCTGGTCGTGGCCATGGGCGAGTTCGGCCGCACGCCGCGCGTGGGCCAGATCACGAGCGACGCCGGCGCCGACAAGGGCGGCCGCGACCACTGGCCGCACTGCTACACGGTCCTCTTCGCCGGCGGGGGCATCGCGGGCGGGGCGGTCCATGGCGCGAGCGACCGCTACGCCGCGTACCCGGCCCGCGACCCCGTGGCCCCCGAGGACATCGCCGCCACGATCTACGCCGCCCTGGGCGTCGACCCGTCGACGGTCATCCGCGACCCCCTGGACCGCCCCCACGAGCTCGCGACGGGGCGCGTGATCGAGCCGATCTTCGCGTGACAATCAGCGCACTCTCATGGACGACCAGGGCATGACCATCAAGTCCGGCGCAGTGAACGTGGGGGAGACCCAGGGCTCGGGCGGCGTCATCGCCAAGGTTCGGGAGCTCCTCGGCTTCGAGCCGGGGGTCCAGCTCCGGAGCCTCGCCACCGAGAGCTCCGTCTCCCTCGTCCCGGGCCAGGAGGAGGGCAAGTACCTGATCGAGCGCGAGATCGGCAAGGGCGGCATGGGCCGCGTCCTCCTCGCCTTCGACAAGGACCTGCGCCGCCGCGTGGCCTTGAAGGTCATCCTCCCCCACATCGCACGGAGCCGCGAGCACCTCGCCCGCTTCGTCGAGGAGGCCCAGATCACGGGCCAGCTCGAGCACCCGGGCATCCCTCCCGTCCACGAGATCGCGATCAACAAGAGCCACGAGCTCTTCTTCACCTTGAAGCTCCTCAAGGGGCGCACCTTGAAGGAGATCATCCGGGACCTCCACATCGGCCGGCGCGAGACCCGCGAGAGGTTCTCGCGCACGAGGCTCCTCATGATCCTCCAGGCGGTCTGCAACGCGGTGCACTTCGCCCACGAGAAGGGCGTCATCCACCGCGACATCAAGCCCGACAACATCATGATCGGTGACTACGGCGAGGTGCAGCTCATGGACTGGGGCCTCGCCAAGGTCCTCGACCTGCCCGAGCGGCCCCAGGACGTCGAGGAGCCCGTGGAGACGCTCCGCGACGGCGGCCAGTTCGTCACGGCTCACGGGCTCATCCACGGGACGCTCCTCTACATGGCGCCGGAGCAAGCGCAGGCCAGGAACGAGCTCGTCGACCGCCGCGCCGACGTGTACGCGCTGGGCGCCACCCTCTACGAGATCCTCAGCTACATGCCCCCGAGGACCGGAGAGAACCTCGGGGAGCTCCTCGAGGAGTGCCGCCTGGGGCTCACGATCGCCCCGCGGCAGCGCGCACCCAAGCTGCGGATCCCCGAGGCCCTCGAGGAGATCTGCCTCAAGGCCATGGAGTACCACCCCGACGACCGCTTCCAGACGGCCGCCGAGCTCGCCGAGGCCATCCAGGTCTACCTGGACGGGACCAAGGAGGAGGAGAGGCGGCGGGCGGAGTCCGAGGAGCGCTTGGCGCAGGCCTTCGTGGTGCTGAGGGACCACGATGTCACGCGCCACTCCCTCGAGGAGGCGAGGCGGCGCCACGACGAGGTCGACAGGGCCGCGGGTCACCACCCCACGGCGGAGGAGAAGCGCAAGCTGCGGGTCCTCCGCGAGGAGATCCAGGCCAAGGAGACCTCCGCCGCGCGGCAGTACACCGAGGCCCAGACCCTCCTCTCCGCCGCCCTCACCGTCTGGCCCGAGAACGCGAAGGCGCGCAGGGCCCTGGGCGACCTCTACCTCGAGCGGTTCCTCAAGGCCGACCAGGAGGGCAACCGGGCGGACGTGATCTTCTACGGAGGCCTCATCGAGCAAGTGAACGACGGGCACTTCGACCGAGTCCTCCGCGGGAACGGGACGCTCGAGATCGCGACGGCTCCCCCGGGCGCAGAGCTGGCGCTCCACCGCTGTGAGGAGAGGGACGGGGTACTCGCCGCCGAGCCCGAGATCGCCAGGGCGCGCGGGGCCCTCGAGCTAGGCGACGTGCCCATGGGCCGCTACCTCCTCCGGATCTCGCTGGACGGCTTCCACGCGACGCGCTACCCGATCCTCGTCCGCAGGAACGAGGAGATCCGGGCCACCGTGCAGCTCTACCCCCAAGGCACGATCCCGGAGGGCTTCGCCTACGTCCCGGCGGGC
>JACQVW010000899.1 GCA_016209535.1 Planctomycetota bacterium
CGGCGCCGCCTCCATGTCGAGCTGCCCCGCCTCGATCTTCGAGAAGTCCAGGATGTCGTAGATGATCGTGAGGAGCGCCTCGGACGAGCCGCGCACCAGCTCCGCTTGCTCGCGCTGCTCGGCGGTCAAGTCCGTGTCCAGGAGGAGGCCGATCATCCCGATGATCCCGTTCATGGGCGTCCGGATCTCGTGGGACATGTTGGCCAGGAACTCCGACTTGAGGCGCGAAGCCTGCAGGGCCTGGTCGCGCATCGCCGCGAGGTCCGCCTCCATGCGCCGCCTGGCGATCCCGGCCGCGAGGGCGCTCCCCATGGCCCCGACGAAGACGGCGGCGTCCCCACCGAAGGCGCGAGACCTCCTCGAGTAGGCCGCGAGCACCCCGAAGGGACCAT
Organism: Planctomycetota bacterium; assembly: GCA_016209535.1. GTDB lineage: Bacteria > Planctomycetota > UBA8108 > UBA8108 > SXIK01 > JACQVW01. The sequence continues at coordinate 393 of JACQVW010000899.1, forward strand.
CCTTGCCCAGGAGGACGACCCCGGCGCCGCTCGAGACCTCGTGCTCGCTGAAGAGCGGCGGGCAGCCGAAACGCGCCTCGGCCTCGTGGTCCTCGACGATGACCGCGTGCGCCGTGAAGAGGGCGTGTCCGGCGTGGGACGCGTCCGCCCGCGCCGGCAGCGCGGCGCTCCCCACGGCTCCCTCCCTCCAGCCCACTCCGGCCCTCAGGACGAGCTGCCCCGCGTCGTTCAGCTCGAAGACGGCGCTCAGCTCCACGCCGAGGCCAGCAGCCGTGAGCTCCGCGGCGCGGTCCAGGAGCCCCTTCACGTCCGTCCCCGCCAGCGCCGCCTGTCCCATGGCCGCGGCGGCGGCCTGCCGGCGCGCGTGAGTCTGGAGCACGGCCTCGGCCTGCTTGCGCGCGGCGATCTCCGTCAAGACCAGGGTGAACGCCCTGTAGTCGCCAACCCCCGTCGCGGCCGCGGACAGCTCGAGGGGCACCGCCGTCCCGTCCTTCCTCAGGCCCTCGAGCTCCAGGGGCGCGAGGCACTGCCCCGCTTCTCCTTCCTCGAGGAGCTTCCGGACCGGGTCGTCTTCGAGGCCGGGGCCCGAGGGCGGCAGGACCACGCGCACGTCGCGGCCGGCGAGCTCGCCCTCCTCGTACCCGAAGATCCGGCAGGCCGCCCCGTTGAGGTAGAGGATGGCGCCGCGGCCGTCGATGGTGACGATCGCGCTCGTGGCGTCACGGACGACGGGGCAGGGGCGGACCGAAGCCCGGCGCGTCAGCCCGGGGCAGCTCCTCTCGGAGGTGCAGTCCCCCGCTGCCCGCCGCCTCCCCAGGCAGAAGCCGAGCCCGGCCTCGAGGGCCGCACGGATGGCGGCGGCGAGGCGTCTTGCCCGGCTCTCTGGTCTTGAGGGGTCGGCAGCTCGACCCATGGGAGGCCCTTCGTCTCCTGGAGTCCCTGAGATCGTGTTCCTTACGGTATTACGGTATCGTCCGCGGAACCGGGGGATGCTCAGGGTTTTCCCCGGGCCTCGCGGTGACGATATCATCGTCCCGCGGGCATCCTCGTGGAGCTCGTTCCGTACCAGGACCCAGGGGCGGTCGACCCTTCGGAGGCGCTCTCATGCCGGAGCTTTTTCCCCTCGCTCAGGAAGACCTGGAGGTTTATCGGGCCGCCGAGCAGGCCATCCGCGCGCGGTTCCGGGAAGGGCGCCACCACGTGGGGGCCGCGGTCCGGGCCTCCTCGGGGAGGATCTACACGGGCATCCACCTCCAGGCCGTGGTCGGGGAACCCGCGACGTGCGCCGAGGTGATCGCGATCGGGGCCGCGATGCTCGCGGGCGAGGAGCGGATCGCGACGTGCGTGGCGGTCCGCCACCCGAAGGGGCACGAGGACCCCGCCCTGTTCAAGGTGCTGCCGCCCTGCGGGAGCTGCCGCGACCTCCTCGCCGACTACGGCGGCCGGGACGCCTGGGTGATCCTCGAGGTGGACGGCAAGCTCGAGAAGGCGCGGATCGGCGAACTGATACCCCTCAGGCGCTGGACGCGCGGGCCGTCCGAGGTATCGTGATCGCCTTCTAGGTGGCCTGTCGACGACTCGTTCCTGGGACTCGTTCATGGAGGGTGAGATGTCGAGCTTCGCGTGGATCGTGGCCGGGGCGTTCCTGTGGGCGGCCGGTGCGGCCGAGGCCGCCGGTGCGGGCCAGGCGGGCGGTGCCGGCGATCTGAAGGTCGGGATCGCCGTGCGGGACGTCACGCCCGACGGCCCCGTGTGGCTCAGCGGGTACTCCGCGCGGAACAAGGCGTCCGAGCGCGTCGACCAGAAGCTCCTCGTCTCGGCCGCGGCCTTCGACGCCGCCGGCCAGGACCGCTTCGTCCTCCTGGCGCTCGACAACTGCGAGGTGAGCCGGGAGTTCAACGCCCCCGTCCTGGCCGAGATCGAGCGGAGGCACTCCCTCGCGCCCGGCGCGGTGATCGTCGTCTCCTCCCACACCCACTCGGGGCCGTGCCTCGCGAGGACGCTCCCGGCCATGTTCGCCTTCGACGGCATCGAGAAGGAGCGCGTGGACAAGTACTCGGAGAAGCTCGGCGCCGCCCTCGTCGAGGTCGTGGGGGCCGCCATCGAGGACCTGAAGCCCGCGCGGCTCGAGGCGGGGAAGGGGACCGCGGGATTCGCCATGAACCGCCGCGTCTACCGCGACGACCGCGTCGACTTCGGCGAGAACCCCGTGGGGCCCGTGGACAGGGACGTGCCCGTCCTCAAGGTCTCGTCGCCCGAGGGCGAGGCGCGCGCCGTCCTCTTCGGCTACGCCTGCCACGGCACGTCCATCGCCGGCGACGACTTCTACGTGGTCTCGGGCGACTACATGGCCTACGCCCGCGAGCACATCGAGGCCGCGTTCCCAGGCACGAAGGCCCTCTACCTCACGGGCTGCGGCGCCGACTCGAACCCATCGCCCCGGGGACGCCTCATCCACGCGAAGCAGCACGGCCTCGAGCTCGCCGGCGCGGTCGCGGGCGTGCTCAGCCGGCCCATGCGCCCCGTCCAGGGGCGCTTCCGCCGCGCCTTCGCGCGCATCGACCTCCCCCTCGCGCCGCCGCCGAGCCGCGAGAAGCTCGCGGCCGACGCGCAGGACCAGAACCCCTACGTGGCGCGGCGCGCCCGGGCCTGGCTCGCCCTCCTCGACGGGAGCAAGCCGCTCCCGAGCTCGGTCAGCTTCCCCATGTCCGTGATCCGCTTCGGCTCCCACGGGTCCGACCTCGCCGACCTCACCTTCTTCTTCCTCGCCGGCGAGACCGTGGTGGACTACGCCCTGCGCTTGAAGCAGGAGCACGCGCTCGAGAGCCCCTGGACCGTGGGCTACGCCTTCGAGGTCCCCTGCTACATCCCGAGCGTGAGGATCCTGAAGGAGGGGGGCTACGAGGCGGACAGCTCGCTCATCTACTACGGGATCTACGGGCCGTTCCTCGGACGCACCGAGAGCATGATCATTGAGAAGGCCCGGGAGATGGTGCGAGGGCTCAAGGAGCCGTGACCGGGCCCGTGATCCCCTGGGGCTCGTGATCCTCTGACGACACTCGTCCGCCGCCCGGGTACACTACGCCCCATGGCCAAGACGACCGCCAGGAAGCCCGGCGGCCGGCGGAAGAAGCCGCCCGAGCCCGTGGGGCTGATCCCGCCCGACGCCGCCGCGAAGGCGCCGCGCGAGGTCGAGGACCTCTGCGCGGCGATCGACGAGGACGGGGGCAAGGCCCTCAGCGCGTACCGCGATCCCCTCGGAGGACGCTGGCTCGTCCTCGCGGTCCTGCCCATCGAGCAGGTCGAGCCCACGCCCTACCAGCGCGGGCTCTCGGACGCGCACGTGAAGCGCCTCACGGACGTGATCGGGAGGACCGGCCGCTTCCTCGACCCGGTGATCGCCACGCGGGTCGAGCCCCGGAAGTACCAGACGCCGAACGGCCATCACCGCGCGAGCGCCATGAAGGCCCTCGGGGCCCGCTCGATCACGGCCCTCGTCGTCACGGAGCCCGAGGTGGCCCGGCTGATCCTGGCCTTGAACGTCGAGAAGGCCCACAACCTCCGCGAGAAGTCGCTCGAGGCCGTGCGCCTCGCGCGGCACCTCGCGGAGCTGCCGCCCGCCAAGGAGAGCGACTACTCCCTCGAGTTCGAGGAGGCCGCGTTCCTCACCCTCGGCATGTGCTACGAAGGGCGGCCGCGGTTCGCCGGAGGCGCGTACCACCCGCTCTTGCGGCGCTGCGACGCGTTCCTCGAGAAGCCCCTCGCGAAGGCCCTCGAGGAGCGCGAGGAGCACGTGAAGGTCCTCGGCGAGATCGACGACCTCGTCGCGAGCCACGTGGAGGCCCTCAAGGCCAAGGGGCTCGAGAGCCCTTACCTGAAGACCTTCGTCGTGGCGAGGCTCAACCCCCTGCGCTTCCGCCGAGGGGCGACGCTCCCCCTGGGCGAGGCCCTGGAGCAGATGCTCAAGGCGGCGCGGAAGTTCGACCCCGGGAAGGTCTCCGTGGCGGACCTGGCCCGGAGCGGCGGCGCCCCCGAGGCCGACCCCGCCCCCGAGTGACCATGCGCGAGGAGCTCTTCCAGTTCGCGCCCGGGCGCGAGGGCTACTACGGCGAGCTCGGCGGCGCCTTCGTCCCCGAGATCCTGCACGAGACGCTCGCGGAGCTGCGCGCGGCCTTCGACGCGGCGCGGCGCGACCCGGCCTTCTGGGCCGAGTACCTCCAGGTGATGTCGAGCTACTCCTGCCGCCCGACGCCCGTCACCTTCTGCGGCAACCTCACGGAGTCCCTCGGCGGCCCGCGGGTCTTCGTGAAGCGCGAGGACCTGAACCACACGGGGGCCCACAAGGCCAACAACGTCATGGGCCAGGGCCTCCTCGTGAAGCGCATGGGCAAGCGGCGCGTGATCGCCGAGACGGGCGCGGGCCAGCACGGCGCCGCCACGGCAACCATGGCCGCGCGCCTCGGCCTGGAGTGCACGATCTACATGGGCGCCGAGGACGTGGCGCGCCAGCGGCCGAACGTCTTCTGGATGGAGCAGCTCGGGGCCAAGGTGGTCTCCGTGGAGGACGGCACCCGGACCTTGAAGGACGCGATCAACGCCTGCCTCCGCGACTGGGTCGAGTCCATGGCGGACACGCACTACGTGCTCGGGACCGTCTGCGGCCCCCACCCCTTCCCGCAGATGGTCATGTGGTTCCAGTCGATCATCGGCACCGAGGCGAGGGAGCAGGTCTTGAAACTCACGGGGAAGCTCCCGCGCAGCGTCTACGCGTGCGTGGGCGGCGGCTCGAACGCCTCGGGAATCTTCGCCGGGTTCCTCGACGACCCCGAGGTGGAGCTCGTGGGCGTCGAGGCCGGCGGCGAGGGCATCGCGACGGGCCGGCACGCCGCGCGGCTCGCGGGCGGCAGGGGGCGCCCCGGCGTCGCGCAGGGCTACAAGACCTTCTTCCTTCAGGACGACGAGGGGCTCATGGCGGACACGCACTCCGTCGCCGCCGGCCTCGACTACATCGGCGTCGGCCCCATCCTCGCCCACCTGCACCAGGCGGGCCGCGTGCGCTTCGAGTCGGCCACGGACCGGGAGGTCGTCGAGGCCTTCCGCCGCCTCGTGCGCAGCGAAGGCCTCATCCCGGCCCTCGAGAGCGCTCACGCCTTCGCCGCGGCCTTCCGCGAGGCGCCGCGGCTCTCGCGCGACGACGTCGTCCTCATCAACCAGTCCGGCCGCGGCGACAAGGACATCTTCACGGTCGCCGACGCCCTCGGCGACGAGCGCTGGAGGGACTTCATCCGCGCGAAGGCGGCCTCGTACGGCCCTCGAAAGGTGGGCGAGGGGGGCCCCCCGTGACCGCGCCGGCGCCGAGCTGGCTCGAGGCGCACCTCCGCGAACGCCTGCGCTCGAAGCCCCTCCTCCTCATGGCGCACGCCGTCGCCGGCTACCCGTCCCTCGACGACAACTGGCGCATGCTCGAGGTCCTGGAGGCCGCCGGCGTCGACCTCGTCGAGCTCCAGCTCCCGTTCAGCGAGCCCATCGCCGACGGCCCCGTCTTCGTGAAGGCGAACCAGGAGGCGATCCAGGGCCGCCGCGGCCGCACGAGCTGGGAGGCCTACTTCGACCTCCTCCGCCGCGCCGCGGCCAGGTTCCGCTTCCCGCTCCTCTTCATGGGCTACTACAACAGCGTCTTCCGCATGGGCGAGGAGCGCTTCTGCGAGCGCCTCGCCGGGGCCGGAGCGCGGGGCTTCATCGTGGCCGACCTGCCGCCCGAGGAGGCGCGGAGCCTCAACGCCTGCGCGAGGCGCCGCGGCCTCGATCCGATCCTCATCATGACCCCGACGAGCTCGCCCGGACGCCTCCGCGAGATCGCGGCCCAGGCCTCGGGCTTCGTCTACTGCGTCGCTCGGAAGGGCGTGACGGGGAAGCGCACCGACCTCTCGAGGGGCGTGGAGGGCTTCCTGGCCCGATGCCGCGCCGCGACTCCGCTCCCCCTCGGGCTCGGGTTCGGCATCAAGGCCCCCGAGGACGTGCGCGCCCTGCGCGGCCTCGCCGAGATCGCGATCGTCGGCACCGCCTGCCTCGAGGCGTGGGAGGGCCGCGGGCCCGAGGGCTACCGGGAGCTGCTGAGCGGGCTGGCCGGGGCCGGGGGACGATAGCGGCCGCATCGGAACTGCCCCACCAGAACCCAAGCGCCCCTTGGGCGACTCTTCCGATCAGGGCGCGCACCCTCGCCAATAACGCTCCAGCGCCTTCCTGGCGGCTTCAGCATCAACGTGCTCGGGATACTGACTCATGACCTCCAGGAAAGTTCTGGTGGCATGCCTTTGCTCCGGTGTAAACAGCGAGTACCGTGACAACCCGGATTTGGAGCCACCCTTTGCTACCTGATTCAAACAGTAAATTGTTGAATCTACGGTAAAGGAGTTTGATTTCAAGAAGTTCCGCAGTGTCCACACCATGAAGGCCGGCAAATAGAAACGCAAGGCCTCCGGCCCGAAAAAGCACAAGGCGTCGTAGTTTCTTTCGATAAGGTCAGGTGGCAGATCCCTCCAGTCTGTATGCTCGTATGCGTAGAATTCCTCGACATCTGAATCATCGCCACCTTGGGGATTCCTGAAAAGGTTCTTCCACCCGGGAGGTTTAAGGCCCGAGAATGCGGCTTGCGTCTCGCGGATCGCTCGGTTGATCAGATCATATCTTGGAGAGATCACGGGCTGTCTCCCGAAGCCTATGGCTTTCCTTTGCAACAGGCGTCGTAAATCTTCCGACAGTTCTGGGACCCCGCCGCAGTATTTCCTCGAGCCTCGGGATGGCCGTCACCATCCCTGCCCTCATCCCTAGACGGAAAACACACGGCATCATACGCGTGCCGCACCGTTTCACACACTCTGAACCTTAATTCATTGATATGTATCTCTGGACACGTCATGAGAGGAGGACACTTACACTTTCGAGGGCTGTTAGGACCCTTGCACAGTTGCCATTTTAGCTCTCTTAGCTTTTTGCAACGTTCCCTAAGTCGTCTGACGGCTTCTCGCGCAGCTTCTCGTGCGGCTCGTCTAGCTGCAGCTCGGCTTACTGTCTGCGCAAGTCTGCTGCCAGTAGCCCTCACTGCTGCACCCAGGTTTGAGGCAATAGACCTGCCTGCTCCAGCAGACCTGGAGATCAAGGACCGATCCTTGTGGACTGCATGGTCTAGAGCGAGGCCCGTGGCGGCCGCTGCGGCCGTACCGACAGTCACCACTGTGGTTGTGCTTGCTGTACCCCATAATACCGGCACGGCCAACAGAAAGAAGAACTGCCCTGACGGATCCACTAGGTTAATGGGCTCATTCCCTACATATGCATATCCGTTTCCGAAAGCAATCGGATCCTCCCAAGGGCCGACTGGGTCCCTTTGAATGAATCTTCCAAGATCGGGATCGTATTGCCGATAGCGGTAGTCGTAGATGGCTGCCGTCTGATGGTATTCTCTACCAGTAAACAGATATAGATCTTCAGTGATAGCTGGGGCTGTTAGCCAGTTCGATGAAAGCTGTGTTGGAACACCGTATGCAGTGTACAGATACCTGTTTATTACGCTTCCGTCTGAGTTTATTCTCGTCACGACATTGAAGTTTGCGTCTTGGATGTAATACTCCCAGGTTGCATTCGACTCGTTTCGTCTGGCCGTCAGCTCATCTATGTACTCGGTCCCCCACACATACGAGTACTTCGGCGAATAGAAGCTCCCGTCGTACTCCTGCAGGACCTGCCAGCCGGCCCCGTAGTAATACAGCTTGCCGTTGTCGTAGTACTGCTGCTTCCGGATCTTCTGGTGGAGCCCGTTGTAGGAGAACCGCAGAAGCTGGTAGGAGTAGGTCGGCTTGTAGCCCCGCACCTCCACCAGCCGGTTCCACGCGTCGTAGATGTACTGGAGGTTCCAGGCCGTCAGCATGTTCCCGTTCGCGTCGTAGGTCGCGAAGGTCGGGTCCGCGTCCCGGGAGGTGATCTCGTTCGACTTGTTGAAGACCTGCGTGTTCACCGTGATCGAGCCGTAGAAGGTCGTCAGGCTGCGCCAGTTCCCCGAGTGGTCCAGGGCCGGCGGGCTCGTCTGCGTCCAGGCCTGGAAGTAGGTCGGGTTGGGCACCGTGCCGTCCGGGTTGTGGGCGCCGCGCTTGAAGTGGTTCAGCATCTCGAGGCCGTTGTAGAGCGCCTCCTCGCTCTGGCCCGTCGTCGTGAACTCCTTGCGGTAGGTGACCTGGCTCGCGGGGTTGTAGCCGTACTCGTAGGAGTTGTGGTCGTAGCTGTAGGGGACGTAGGTCGCCTTCAGGGTCGCAGTGCGCTGGAAGCGGTCCAGGGTGACCTTCCAGTCCACCTGCGGCTGCGGGTGGTGTCGGGTCAGGACGCGCCCGAGCCCGAGGTACTCGTTCGAGAAGAGGTTCGGCCCTCCGTAGTGCGACCGGCCCGTCGGGCGGTTCAGGTAGTGGTCGGTGGAGCCCGCCGTGTAATTCTCCGTGACGACCAGGCCGCTCGGGTACGTGGTCGAGCTGAGCCTGAGGCCCGGCGCCTGCCCGCCGTAAGGGTAGCTGTACGCGTAGCTCACCTTCAGGGACGAGGTCGTCGCCTCGGCGAAGGCGTCCTGGTGCATGTCCTTCACCAGGCCGTACTTCTCGTAGACGAGGAGGACGCCGTTCACGGCCAGAGACGTGGCGCTGGTGCCGTTCCGGCTCGTCACCTTCTGGATGCGCCCGATCCCGTCGTAGGTGCGCCAGATCGAGCACACCGCTCCATCGAACCCCGGGGCGAGCGTGCTCACGACGTCCGAGGCGAGGCTCCCCTCCTTCGTGTAGGTGTATTCGTGCTTGTTCCCGCTCGCGTCCTTCTTGAATTTGACCTCGCCCTGGGCGTTGTAGGCGAAGTTGTCCTGGTCCGGGCCCGAGTCGCTCCGCGGGTAGTCGATCTGGTAGAGGAGGCGGTTCGAGTAGAGAGGCCCGGCCTGCTCCTGGGACGGGCTCACGCCGTAGGTGTACGTCGTTACCTGGGGCTCCGCGCCCGGGGTGGCCCCCGCCGTGCTCGCCGTGATCGTCTTAAGGTTATCCGTCGGCGTGTAGGTGGTGTCCGTGGTCCGGTTCGCCCAGACGTCCGTCCGCGTCGCGTTCTCCTTCCTCTGGGTCAGGCGGCCGAGGTCATCGTAGAGGAATGTGGTGACCTGGTCATCGGTCGAGACCGCCGGATCCGGGCCAAGGGGCTCGGTGATCACCGAGACATGGCCCTCGGGGGTGTATTCCCGGGTCGCCACGATCTTGAGCGCATCCGACGCGGTGGGCGGGCTCGCGGGCCTCTGGGCCAGGTTCGCATTCCCGTTGTCCCCGTAGTCCGCCTCGCAGGTCGGGCGGTCCTCCACGTCGTGCCAGGTCGCCACGTAGCGGGCCTTGGCGGCCGCGGCGTTCCCGTGCGGGAGGAGGCCCTGCGTTGCGTAGGCTGGCTGGCGGTCGAGCATCTTCTCGATGATGGGGTTCGAGCCGGCATCGTAGAGGGTCTCGGCCTGCGTGACAACGGTGTCCCCCGACAAGCTGAGGTCCGTGGCGGCCGTGTAGCCGCTCTCCGCGGTGTCCCAGCTCACCGTGGAGCGCACGAGGCGCCCCGCGGCGTCGAGCTGGGACTTCCTCAAGATGCTCCCGCCCTCCTGGGTCTTGAGGACCTCGCCTCGCTGGCTGCGCCAGGTCAGGGCCAGGGTGTAGTCCGAGGTCGGGTTGGTGCTCCCGGTCACTGGATCCACCGCGTAGACCCGCGTCTCGAAGCGCTGCCCCCGCGCGTCGTAGGAGTGCTGCCTCCAGGCCCTCAGGTTCCCGGTCGCCTCGGTGCCTGCATAGAGCTTCTCGTCCGTGAGCCAGCCCGCCACGGAGTACGCCAGGGTGCGGGTGATCCCCGTCGGGGACTCCACCTTCACCAGGCGCCCCTCCTGCGCGTAGTCGTAGGTGTACTTGGTGGTCCGGTCGTTCGCGCACAGGGTGTCGACTCGCTGGACCACCTGGGTCAGCTTCCCGTCCCCCAGGCCCGGGCTCGACGTCGTCGCCCCGTCGTAGTAGCGCCGCTCGACCTCGAACATGTTGTCCCCGGTCGAGTCGTTGGTCCCGATCCTCGTCGTCTCCAGGCGCCCGAGGAAGTCGTAGGTGTAGGCCGTGATCGTGCCCGGCTGGGCCCCGTCGTCGGGGTCCTTGAGCCGGCTGATCTCGCCGTTCGAGTCGTAGGCGTGCTCGGTCGTGTAGACGGCCGAGAGCGGGTTCGCCGCGTCCAGGTACCGCTTCTGCTTCCAGAGGTGCCCGCTCAGGTGCTCGTAGCCCGTCCTCGAGAGCATCCAGGCCTTGGCGGGGGCCGAGATCGCGTCGGCGACGTTGTCCTTGGTCGAGTCCCAAACGGTCGGGTAGCTCGTCTCGGAGTCCGTCACGCTCGGGTCGAGCGCCGCCTCGGCCCGGTCCCTGACCTGCGCGCCCTGGAACGCCACCGTGATGGACAGGGCCCCCTTCGAGCTCCCGCTCGGGCTCAGGTGGGGGTACTCGAGCGTGACCTCCTCCCCCTTCGCGAGGAGAGTGTAGCGGTAGAACCTCGTCCGGCCGTGAGGCTCCGTCACCTTCTTGACGCGGCCCACGGCGTCGATGTCGTACTGGGTGGTCAGGTGGAGAGGGTTTCCCCCATCGGGCCACGAGGCGCTGCGAGGGTAGGTGCTGTTGAAGTCGGCATCTGGAGGCGGGAGGATGCTCGTGTTGACGTCCTGGATCGTCTTCTTCACGGCGTTCACGTACCTGTGGTGCTCCGTGTAGCTCACCGCGCCCGCGGCGTCCCTCTCCCAGGTCCTCCTCCCCAGGAGGTCGAAGTACTGGTAGACGTAGCCCGCGGCGCCGGAGCCGTTGTGGGCCGTGCTCACGGCCGGAAGCGTGATCCGCTGCTTCTTGACCGCCAGGGAGTCCGTCGCGTGGAAGGCAAGGGGATCGTAGAGCGTGTCGACGGCCGCGGGCTGGTACTGGGTCCGCCTCCTCAGGAGGTAGCGGAACCGCGGAGTCTCCGTGTACTTCTGGTACTCGTAACGCCAGAGCTGCGTCTGCGCGCCCGTGGCACCCTTGGAGAACTTGACCTGCTCGAGGTAGTCGTTCGCCAGCGAGTAGGTGTACCAGTAGACCAGGCCGTCATCGGGCTCCTTGTACGTGACCGCGTGCGTGCTCGGGTCATAGCCGCTGATCGCCGAGGGGTAGAAGACCGCCTCCAGGAGCCCCGTCGAGGCCGAGTGCTTCCACTGCTTGACCTGCCGCCGGCTCGAGTCGGCCGGGTCCACCGTCGCCTCGACGAGCCGCTTCCCGTAGGAGTTGTAGTCGAACCACTTGTAGAGGACCGCCGGCGTCCCGTCCCGGTCGATCCGGACCTGCACCTTCCACTGGTCGAGCCCTGGCGTCCCCCCGTTGAAGACGTAGGAGTAGAGGAACGTCCCCGCCGCCGAGCCCGAGCAGCCGCAGGTGCCGCCCTGGTTCCTCGCCACGCGCTTCGAGAGGCGCAGCGCGTCCGCGCTCGGAGACACGTGGTACTCGAGCTCCTCGTCGAGGAACGATTCGACCGGGCCCGAGGGGTCGGGCTGATAGGTCTGGAGATCGGCGTAGGGCTCCCTGAAGACCTGGGTCGCGTCGCCGTTGGCCTTCTGGATGAAGTAGTAGCGGTAGGACGCCGGACGCATCACCGCCCGGAGCTGCCGCGCCGCGCCGGCCGACGAGCCTGCCAGGTGGTAGCGGAAGACCGTCCTCGCGAGCGACTTCTCGACGCCGTTCGAGAGGTAGGTCTCCTCGTCGACCGCGATCAGGTCCCCCGTGCTCGCGTCCTGGTAGCCGGTCTGGCCCGTGAAGTAGACGAAGGTCGTGCGCTTGAGCTGCGCCCACTGGTCGTAGATGAAGGTTGGCGTCGTCACCGCCTGCTGGGCCACGTGCTCGTCGACGGTCGAGGGGCCGTAGGGGCCCCAGGCGGCGTAGACCCACACGCGCACGAAGCTCTCGCTCGCGGTGCTCCAGTGCCAGATGTGGCTGAGCTTCGCTCCGGGGTTCGAGTACTCGAAGAGGTAGTAGGATCCGCCGGCGAGCTTCACCTGCTCGAGCTGCTGGGTCCCGTAGTAGGCGTAGGGGTCGGGGAAGACGAAGGACGAGCCTTCCCGGTCGAAGATGACGGCCTTCCCCGAGTAGTCGGGAGGGCTCCGGTGGAGGCGCGAGAGCGAGTTGTCGTGCCGGCCCTTCCAGTTGCCGGCGCCCGAGTCGTAGTCGAATGTCCGAGTCTTCAGCGCCGAGAAGCTCGCGGTGTACGTGTTCGAGCCCCCGTCGAAGCTCAGACTGGGGGGGTCGAAGTGCCAGCTCCCCACCTCCGCCGCCGCGTACCCCGATCGTGGAAATACGGCGCTGATGTACGTGGCGAGCTCGAGGTTGACGGCAACGGCTCCATAGGGATCCGCTGGCTCGATGGGTTGGCTCGGGGCGGTGCACTCTTCCTCCCCGGGCCTACCTTCGCTTGGGGCCGCCTGAGGACTGGAGTCAGGACAGCAACTGGTGCACTCCGCGATCTCGGGGCTCGAGGTGGAGCCCTGGGGGTACCCGAATGCCGTCCAGTAGGCCAAGGCAAGGAGCGTGAGAGCGAAGAGCCTCGCACAACAAGCGACCGTCTTTCCCCGCGGCATGTTGCCTCCCCCGTCCTCGTCGGGACCTTCCTATCCTCGTGCTATCGACCCGTTCGCTGCCGATCGTGCCCTTCCACGTTGCCCCTCAAGGGCTCAACCCCAGCTCCACCGCCCTCGCGTCCGCCCGGCGCGCGGCCTCCGAGCCCGGCTCGAAGTGCCGCAGGCACCGCACCGCCGCCGCGGCATCGGCCACGGCGCGCTTCTCGACCAGCTCGTCGAGGACGTCCGTGCCCTCGAGGAGCCGCAGGTACGCCGGGCTCTTCTCCACCGAGACGAGCGGCAGCGCTTGCTCCAGGAGAGCAAGCAGGCCCTCGCAAGTGAGCTGCCCCTCGAGGATCCCCCGCAGGGGCCCGTGGAGATCCTTCACGAGCACCGTGCCCACGGGAGGGTCGCCGTAGGTCGCGCACGCGTCCTTCTCCGCCGCCAGGTCGACGAAGACGCCCTGGAAGGTCTCCGAGAGGAGCTTCGCGAGCCGAGGGTCCGCCTCGCACTCGCCGAGGAGCTCGCTCCAGCCGCCGGCGCCGGCATCTCCGAAGACGAGCAGCATCGGCCGGCCCGCGAACCCCGCGAGCTCGTGACCCGCGCCGTAGCTCATGGCGAAGAGCCTTGGCTTCGCGGCCTCCTGCGTTGCTGCCGGGCGCATCCGCGCCACCACCATGGCGGCTGCAACCGCAGCCACGACGAGCGTTGCGATCAAGGTGCGTCGAAGTCCTGGACCCATCCGAATCTCCCTGGCGCTGGGCGAGGTGGCTGCCTTGAGGGCTGACAGGCCCTCGGGGCCTGCCGCCACGACGCCACGTTGTGCTTCCATCTTCCCTTTACGACAAACGCCCGGTAATCTGTCAGCGATTCCGGAGGCTCAGGAAGGCGGAGCTCGTAGCAGGACGATGCGGGATAGAACGGCGGGCGGAGCGGCTGCGGCCGCGAAGCGGTAGAACGGAGCGAGGGCTTTATGGCAGGAGGGACGACCATGGCTCGAAGAGACCGTGCAGTGAAGGACGTTTTCCCGGATGCCTCGAAGGGGATGAGAGCAGGGAGGGAGGGAG